>JAWXCD010000022.1:0-3055 GCA_034440535.1 Verrucomicrobiota bacterium
AAGCACCATTTGCGCGTTTCTCGAATTGAACCACCATATGGACCGCCCTGATCGGAATTCGGTAAATAATGATTTATAGTTTGTCCGTCCCTTCGGATTTTACGATTACGGGTATCGAAAATATTTCTGTACTGCAATCCATCCGCGACAAGATTGCCACGCTCCCCGCCGGAGCAGACTGGGATAAGCTCAAAAAAGAAATCGCCGATGAAGTCAGTCCCTTTCTAATAGACCCGAACGCCGATGCCGAAACGCAAGCCCGGCAAAGGAAAGCAGCTCAACGGCGTGCCACCTTGCTCCTGCGCCAGCATGGGTTCATGGCGTACCAGGCCGCCCAGCATCAGGTGATGGAGCGCCAAGCGGACGCGCTCCCTTTTTGGCAGTACCACACTTTTGGAGACGGGCGGGTGCGGGACTCGCACCGGGCCTTAGACGGTGTCACTCTTCCCGCGAACCATCCCTTTTGGAGCAACCACTTCCCGCCTTGGGAGTTCGGGTGCCGTTGCCAAGTCGTGCCCATCTCTGCGGAGGAAGCCGACGAGATGCGCGCCCATGATAAGTCTCGCCCACCCGAAAAGCAGTTATTGTTTGAGGGGCAAGAAGCTGATCGCCTGGCCTCTGATGGCCGCTTGCAACGCGATAACCAGACTGTCTCTCTTCTCCCTAAACCAGATGGGTTCTCATGGAACCCCGGCGATTTGAGGATTCCGGTCGACAAGCTCCGGGACCGGTACGATAAAGATATCTTTGATAATTTTGAAAACTTCGCCCGCCAGCAAATAGTGGAAGGCAATCGATCACTTTGGGATTGGCTCGGTGGCAAGATAATCCTACCTCCAACAGCACCCACGGTTGCACCAACCCTAGCCGCACCAGCTGACTTTGATGGCATTCTTAAGAAGCTCGGCCTAGATAAAAAGATGAACTGGACTGAGACCGATGTGGAAGCGATCCTAAAAGAGTTCAAGAAAAGCAATCCTGTGTCCGCATCGAGCGTTATAACGGTGGAAGGGGCCAATCTCGTGGGCCAATTTACCCGCAAGAAAATACTCTCCATTGCCCAAGAGCTTTTTGATATACTTCCTCCAGAGATGGTTAAAAAGAATAAGTTCCCTCATTTAAAAGTGGTACTCGTCAACAAAGGATCGCTGGGAAGTTACGGGAAAGGCTTGATATCCCTGAATAAAGCGGAAATGAAGAACTTGTTACAGATTGATCCTAACCAGTTTAAGAATACAATCTGGCATGAAATGATGCATTGGATTCATATGGATGGACCTAGTGACAAATATAGACAGCTTATTAAAAACCACTTTAATAAACGTACCCAAGGGGAGCAAAAGATTACTTTGCCTGGATATGGAAGGGGTGTTAAGGGGAAGCTTGACAAATGGTATGATGCCTACGCCGGGCGCCTGTATTCAGGTATTTCCACTGGAGCTGAAGGCATTGAAGTTCCAACGCGGTATTTCGAATTATTGGCTGATCCTGAAAAGCTTATCGTAGAATTGCAAAAGCCTAATGCGGCATCAACTATGGAAACACTGAAAGTCGTCACAGAGGTTTTAAAATGAAAAAAATTAGCGCAATTATAAAATCTAATGGTAAGCCAGCGTTCCGCGTAGTCGCGTTGTGTTTCTATCCGCATTCCGCGTGTCTCTTGGAGTGGACCGTAGACGATAAAAATATATTTGATTCTTTAAAATTAAAAGAGCGCTTCAAATTTATTGGTGCAAAACATTACCACGGTGGAAGCTCGGGTTTTTTTAATTTTCTCAACGTTGATCTTCTCAAAGAAGATTGCAGCGTGACAGTGCAAGAAACGGGAGACTACGAACCTTACGACGCATAGGGAGGTATTATGAAAATGCGCCTCACCTTTCGCAATTTAATAACCCCAGGGCTCCTTCGGCTCAAGGGCGCACCGACAACTCCCATCCTTGAGGCTATGGGCTTGCAACTGGTATCGATTACTAAACGCGCCTTCAACTCCGCTGAACTCCGGCCTTCGCCCTGGGCCCCGGTCAAAAAGAAAACGGGCGCTCCCCTCAAACGTTCCGGCGCACTGTGGCAGTCGATTCGTATTGTGGATGTGAACGAAAAAACCGTCACGGTGGGAACGGACAGGCCTTACGCCGCGTACCACCAGTTCGGGACCAAACATATTCCTGCTCGGCCTTTCTTCCCTTTCGATGCATCGGGCAAAATAACCCCTCGCGCTTTAGACCTGCTGCGCAAGGTCGCCGCCAAAAGAATCCAAAGGGACAGACAAACTATTATTTAATCCCACACTGAGTGTTATTTGACTTCCGACCTCGCGCTTATAAACCCGCTCGGGAATAACGGAAAAACCCCAGACGCGAGTTTGGCACAAACAAAGCGCTATGATCAGTAGAAGCAGAAGCCTAAGATTCATTGGAACCAATGGGCTGACTGGTAAGTTTATTTTACGGTTACTTGCGCAGGTCATTGAGTCGCTAAGATAAACATCTAGTAAAGAGGAAGGCGAGTGCGGACTAGGCAGCATGAATTGTGAACAATATTTTGTCTGTCCCCCGTGGGCGTCCCAATGCCCGCTGACATCATCCCCTCCCGATTATCCGCCAGCCGGGGCAATTTGCTCGAAAACGGAGATGAAAGTGGACATTTCCCGTATCCCGAAGGGGTGTATCCTCACAAGGAAGAGATATCTATCTTATTATTATAAAGATACTTACAGCTCTCAATCTAATACGTTCCCCTCTCCTTTACATAACTATTAGCCTGTCCCTTATTTTTACATGGAGGCATCATAAACTAATTTGCAGCCATCGTAGGTGAAAGTCACCGGAGCCACAACCCAAGGGCACCGAACTGAAGAAACCGATCGCACCGACGCCTCTGCGGGTGGTGCAACGACAAAAAGAAGCAGGCTGAGCAGAAAGATCAGTTTTAGGATAGTTCTCAACGTGATTTTTCCGGCTCAATCAGATCAGATGTCGTGATACCCCAAGCAACCACCTCCAAAAAATCATCTTGCAGAGGCACGATGAAATGTCTGGCTTTGCCCATAAAG
>JAWXCD010000023.1:0-25302 GCA_034440535.1 Verrucomicrobiota bacterium
AAGGGGTTGCGTCTCAATTTGAATGAATAGGATGCCCGCGAATTCTCGCGACGAATACCAGAGGGATTCCACCCCAATCTTAGAGTTGCCGAGCTACCCAGAATGTAGACCGTCAAACTTTTTAACTGGTTCCATATAAGTTACTCAATTTATGACGACCTACACTAGGACCAAGTTTCACCTTGATGACCTTCCTTTAGTCTTCCCTGCTGGAAGTCGGTGGAGTGTAGTTTATTGGGATAGAAATAGGGGATCGGAACACGGCTTAATCTAGATAATCTCTTTTTCAGGGAAAAAGCGTAAGATTTCAGTTGCGTGGTCTGAGAAGTTGTCTTATATCTGTCAGGCTCAGTGCCCGACAGGTGGCATTGAGGAGGCGTCGAGGCACCTTTAAAGCGGTGCCTCTTTTTGTCTTCGGGTATATTTTTAATTAAATTACGCCCGTAGCCAGCGCTGAGTGGAGCAAAAAACCAGACCCAGAACTTAACAGGAGTAGTATCGTATAAAACAGCATTTTCACAGCGGCCCTCGCGTGAACAACAAAATTCGGGCAAACGAAGTCCGGGTAGTTGATGATCAAGGGGCGCAACTTGGAGTCATGACTTTAAGAGAAGCTTTGACCCTTTCTCAGCAACGCAGTCTGGATTTGGTGGAAATTTCTCCGACAGCCCGGCCGCCTGTTTGTAAAATTGTCGATTACGGTAAATACCGCTATCGGGAAGAAAAGCAGAGCCGGGAAGCGAAAAAGCACGCAGTCGTGTCTAAGGTCAAGGAACTGAAGTTCCATGTGAATATCGCTGCACACGATTACGCAACTAAAGTTTCGCATGCTGAGGATTTCCTCAAGGATGGGGATAAGGTAAAAATTTTGATGGTGTTCCGCGGACGTGAAATTACCCACTCGAATATCGGGATGGAAATCATGAAGCGGATTAAATCGGAATTGCTCCCGGTTTGTCAGGTAGAAGCTGAGCCTAAGGTGATGGGTAAAAACATTACCATGATGCTTGGACCGTTACCTGCCAATAAACGCGCAGCACTTAAACGTGCTGAAGATAAGGCCCGAGAAGACTCGGGACCCCTTGTTGACCCTGCCGTGGAAGTACTGGAAAATAAGGTCCTCATTAAAAAAGGTGATGACCCAAAGCAACAGCAACCACCGAATGAATTTAATAACAACCCGTTCGCTAACGTTAAGAAGTAAACGAGCGGTTTTATAAGAGAAAGAAGCAACCCTATGCCACGTCCCATTGCACGTCGTAAGACAAAAAAAGCTGTCGCCAAGCGTTTTAAAATTTCCTCAAAAGGAAAAATAATGCGCAGCTCCGCCGGTCGTCGTCACCTTTTGGCCGGGAAAAGTAATAAAAGAAAACGTCAGCTCGCCCGCGGAGCCAGGGTCCATGTGACCGACGAATATCGTATTACCGCAAATTTGCCCTTTCACTAAAATTATTTAACAGAAACTAAGAAGAGGATCGTATGCCAAGAGCAACAAATGCACCTGCCAGTCGCGCCCGCCGGAAGCGCGTCATTGCCAAAGCCAAAGGATACCGCGGCCGCCGCAGTAAACTGTTCCGTTACGCTAAAGACGCCATCATGAAGGGCCAATATTGGTCCTACCGTGATCGCAAAACACGGAAACGCAATTTCCGTTCGTTGTGGACAACCCGCATCAATGCGGCCACTCGCGAAGCCGGTTTAACTTATAGTAAGTTTATGGCTGGTATTAAAGCCCTTGGAATCGATATCGACCGTAAGGTTCTGGCTGAACTTGCCGTCAATGAGCCTACCGCATTCAACTCTATTGTTGAACAGGTTAAGGTCGTTGTCGCCAAAGCTGTGCCTGCTCCAAGGATCCCCAAAAAGGTCAAAACTCCTAAAGCAACCAAAGCTTCAAAAGCCAAAGCTGCTGCTAAAGCTTAATTCAAGCCGGTAGTCATTTTTAAAAGCCCCATGAAATCATGGGGCTTTTTTAATTTCACTCTACTCAAGCCCCCCAATATTTATGTCCATCCTCGAAAAATTTGAAAATGTATCGGTAGTAACCAAACCTAATGTTTACTTCGACGGTAAAGTGGTCAGTTACACAGTTCATTTTAACGACGGAAAACGAAAGACCTTGGGCATAATTTTCCCCGGCACCTACAAATTCGACACCGCAGCTCCCGAGGTTATGGAGATCATTTCCGGATCCACCAAAGTCCGGCTCGCAGGGCAATCAGATTGGAAAACTTACGAGTCCGGCTCCTTTTTTAAAATCCCTGAAAAATGGTCCTTCGAAATAACAGTTGAAGCGGGTACAGCACAGTACATTTGTTCCTTCGAATAAATTCTCCGCGAGAGTTGTGGGGTGTTGCATGTTTAACACTCACTTGTAAGGTATTCTTTGAAAGTCGCGGCTGACCCTAAATGTCCTAAATTTTTAGTTAGACAAATTTGTTGCTTATTCATCGCCACAAGTTACGCCTTCCAATACCGTTTTTGTGAATTTTGCTTTTTTCCGCGTCTGAAATAATCTCCTCTTTTCTCGGGGATTATGTTTAATTTTAGCCATTAGCGAAACGATTGACATAAACCGTTGCAATTTTTATAGGCGCTCCGTAATGTCTGAACCTGCCATGGGTGCTTTTTTACATTTTCGAGTAATAAATATACTCCAAATCGTTTGTTTACTGACGGTTGGGTGTTCTGTGTTTGCTGAAGAGAAGAAACCAAAAGAGGCTGTGATTGAACTTACCGTTGATAATTACATTCCTGATTGGCCTGGTCACCCTGTCACGGAGAACATTAATCAGTTCGTTTCCTCACACTCAAATGTCGTTATCCGACCTTTTTCGAACTTAAAGTTGCCTGGGGCAGCAGGGTCCGACACGACAAAATTGATGGCGTTTGCTGGTGGGATTGCCCCTGACCTTGTCAAAATCTGGTGGCACGAAAATGAAACTTATATGCGCCAAGGGTTTACGATGCCCTTGACTGAGTTCATCGGTCGAGACGAGGACGGCGACGGGTATATAAGTGATCAAGAAGCAAAATGGGAGGGATGGTCAAAGATTCCACACAATATTCGGGTCGCGGCCACAGTGGATGGACAGCCCTACGGTATTCCCACAGGCCTCGCAATCACAGCTATTATTTATCGTCGCGATTTGGTCAGGGAGATTACAGGCAAAGACGATCCCCCCCGTACTTGGGACGATTTTTTTCTGATTTGCCAGAAACTGACTGAAAAATCAAAACGTGATGCCGACGGAACTTTGAGAAAAGGAC
Source organism: Verrucomicrobiota bacterium (assembly GCA_034440535.1). Lineage (GTDB taxonomy): Bacteria > Verrucomicrobiota > Verrucomicrobiia > JAWXBN01 > JAWXCD01 > JAWXCD01. Next base: position 3,271 of record JAWXCD010000023.1, read on the forward strand.
GTAAGGGGTTTTACGTTGATATGGAACCTTTCAGATGGTTGCCATGGTTGTGGAGTGCGGGCGGTCAGGAAATGGTCCAAGTACGGATAAATCCCCAAACCAAAAAGGCTTACGAATTCCCTAAAGAAGTATTTAATCCAAAAGACCCAGAGACGGGCGAGGACCTTTCAAAGATCAAGCCAGAATGGAAAGCTACTTTTGCCTCTGAGTTCGAAGTAGATGGCAAAAAAGTAAATCCCGGAATGCAGGCACTCGACTTCTACTGGAAATTGTTCTGGCAACCGTGGATAAAAAACCCGGATGATCCCAAGAATGGAAACCCCATTAACCTTACTAAGGAAGATTTTGCCGCTGGCAAAGTAACGTACAACGGGAAGGTTATCACTTTTAAACAGGAAGATGTTTTTAAGGGTGTGTCTCGGGGAATGATTGGGGACACAGAAAAAGGGGCTGCCGATCTATTTAAGAAAGGGGAAATCTGTTTTTATATTGGGTTCATCGGTGAAGCCAATGAATTGGCTCGCGAACTTTCTTCAAGTCAAATTGGAGTGATGGCGATACCCTCCCCGGACGGAAAACGCGTGTCTGCAGGAATTCAACCCTACGGGTGGTACTGTTTAAATTCGACACTGGCAAAAGCTTCTCCCGAAAAGCGAAAAATGGCGTGGGAAGTGGCGCAGGCTATAAGCGGTGATAACTGGGAGCGCGTGAGTATCATAGAGGCGCGGAATAATAATCTCATCAAATTTACGGACCCTGATCTTCTCGTCAAATTTGGTATGGAAGAATATCTGCCCGAGGTACCCCCTCACTGGGCGTCCCAGTTAAAGGAAATTAAAGCTAACTCACATACAGAGCCGTTTATTAGTCATTGGAACGCTGTCTCGATCACTTTTATCCGCGAGCAAATTTTGTCAAGATTGGTGGTGGACGAGAAATTTGATTACAAAGCTGTTCTCAAGTCTTCTGAAGATCAGGCGAATAACAAGGTGTTAAAGGGTCGGGATGAAGTTCAGATGGCAAAAATTCGGCCATGGGCCTATTTGATCTTTTCAATCCTATTCGTTATTTTCCTCTGGATTTGCTGGAAAGTGTGGCTTGGGATGAAAGCAGCTTACGTCAAGCCTGGCGCTGCAGGGTTTGATTCGCGTGTCACGGAACAATCCCTCATCACCAAATGGCTCCCCATTCTTTTTATTGGTCCTTCTCTCCTTCTTGTTCTCGTATGGACCTATTACCCCCTTGCCCAAGGCGGGGTGATTGCTTTTCAGGATTATAAGATTTTGGCAGGCAAGTCGTTTGTCGGATTGGACAATTTTATCACGGTTGTGCTTGATCCTAAATTTTACAAATTTATGTGGATTACTGCAAAATTTGTAACGGTTAATATTGTATTAGGATTCCTGACTCCCATTGGACTTGCCATCATGCTCAATGAAATTCCATGGGGCAAAATAAGCTTGAGAATGCTTTTCCTTTTGCCTCAGGTTTCGTCGGCCCTTGTGATCGCATTCATCTGGCAAATGATGTATTATCCAACCGACACAGGATTCTTTAATGCCATCCTGATGCGGTTTGGTTTAATCACAGAGCCGGAACAGTTTTTAAATGACCCAAACATGGCTTTAATTTGGGTCACCCTCCCCTCCGTCTGGGCCGGGCTTGGGGGTGGGGCGCTCATTTATCTCGCGGCTTTAAAAAATGTTCCTGAAGACCTTTATGAGGCGGCGGAATTGGATGGCGCAGGGTTTTGGCACAAATTAACGAAGATTACGGTCCCGACTTTAATGCCTATTATTCTGATTAATTTTGTCGGAACTTTTATTGGGCTGTTCAAGGGAATGGGCAATATTTTCTTATTAACGGGTGGTGGTCCAGGCGACGAAACCACGGTCATTTCATTAAACATTTGGCGCGAATCGTTCCTGTTCTTAAAATTCGGAACGGCAACAGCGACCGCGTGGATTCTCGCTGGGCTTCTTGCGAGTTTTACAGTCGTACAAATGCGCATCCTATCTAAAGTAGAATTCAGAAAGGCAGAGGAATAAACAATGGGTCTCATTTCCAAAGTCGGACAGAACCGCGGCTATAATCTCGCGTTGATGATCAGTTTCTATTTCATCCTGTTTATAGGCAGCGTGACAATGGTTGTTCCATTCCTCATGACCTTGACCATGTCGGTTACCAATCAGTACGACTTGAAACAATACAATATCGTTCCCAAGTTTTTGTATGACGATGAATCACTTTTTATAAAGTATCTATTTCTTAAATATAACCAGGACAATGCTGCCAGGGCTTTCGAAATTATAAAAAATAAATATCATATATCTGACGTCGACACACTTTCTGAGTTTAGCGATCTTAAAAATCCAATTAAGAAAAAATTTGGCCCACTGGAATACGATCACTGGAATGCTGACAAACTGGATGTTGCATGGAAGGACTACGAACAATTTTGGGAACAAATTAAAAGCGATCCATCAGTACGCATTCCCGTCACTCCCCTCTATTACCATCTCGCCAAGGAAAAATGGTCAGATTTTCTACAACAAAAATACGTGGGAATCTGGACGCAGAGCCATCCGAAGGAAGCCAAAACTTTGAAATCCCATGAGATTGAAAAAGCCAGTTTGGCTTTGTTAAACAGTACATATGGGCATAATGCAGGCACGGACTTCCAACGGATTCAATTACGAGGCAATTATGGAGATCGAGGCCGCATCGCCTTTATAGACTCATCGCCGCGCTCCTTAGATTACGAAGAATTTATGAGGACTCTTCCCGCACGTGAAGTGACTCTCCTCGATATGGATGAGGACTATCGGAATTACCTTAAAGAACAGTATCAGAAAGTTGAAAAACTCAATGCGGCTTGGAAAACAAATTATCGACACCTCGCAGAGCTAAGGTTCACTTCGGTCGCCCCAGTCGGGACTCTTGAGCGTAGCGATTGGGAAAGGTACGTTAAGACGCGGATGTCCTTGTCCACTACGGAAATTAAAAATTTTCCACCGGAAGCACAGTTTAAACAGTGGTTGATCAAAAAATATGGTTCTCTTGAGGGAGTGAATAGGAGGCTCAAAACAGATTTTAAGAATATTAATGAAATTTCTGTTAGTGCCAAAATGCCACTTCAAAAACAACTCCGTATTCCTTGGGTGGATTTTGCGGCAGAGAAAGTGGCGGTGGAAAATTATCAATTTCCTTCAGCCATTAAAATGTATCATGAGTTCTTGATAAAAAAATACGGCACGGTTGAAGGCGTTAATGCCACTTATGGGCAATCATACACTTCGATTGAATCCATCCGCTTGCCTCAAACGGCCTTTGATCGAGCTGAATTTCTGACGTCCAAGGGCAAGTTGATTTGGTTCTTTTTAACAAATAACTTCGTCGTTATTTTTAAGGAGCTGGTCACTCGCGGAAATGCGCTTTGGAACACCCTGTTTCTTGTAGGGGCGAACTTGATCGCTGGGTTAACGATCAACCCAATGGCGGCGTATGCATTATCGAGGTTTAAGATTAAGAACAAACATTTGATCCTCATGTTTTTTCTGTTGCCCATGGCTTTCCCGGGCGAAGTCATGCAAATCCCGTCTTTTATTTTGACGCGGGACCTAGGACTACTAAACACTTATTGGGCGTTGATCCTCCCTGGACTCGCAAACGGCTTTGCCATTTTTCTGATGAAGGGGTTCTTTGATGGGTTGCCAAGAGAACTATACGAGGCAGCTGAACTTGATGGGGCAAGTGAATGGCAAATTTATTGGAATGTGACGTTCCCCATGTGTAAACCGATTCTCGCCCTATCGGTCCTGGGCATTATCATTGCCTCTTACAGCGAGTTCATGTGGGCGCTCCTCATATGCCCAGACCAACGTAAATGGACGCTGGCAGTGTGGATTTTCCAATTTGCACAGGATGCGGTTGCTCAAGGTCAGGGCCATCTCCAAATGGCTTCTCTCGTTCTGATGAGCATTCCTACTATGATTGTTTTTATTATTACCCAGAAAATTATTATGAAGGGCATTATCTTGCCTACAATGAAATAACGTTCGAACGAGTTGTTATTTAAACTCAATTTTGGGGAGCAATTATTCACATGAGCAGTAAGTACGCAGTCGTTAGATCAATGGCAGAAAAATGGGGCAGGTTCATACCCTTTGGAATCAATGTCCGCAAACCCCGCCATTTTCTCAACATGTTCGATATTCTGTGGAAGAACAAAGACAATCTTCCATACGCCTACAAAGTGATCACTAAAGGTGTCTGTGATGGATGTGCACTTGGTGTGGCAGGGTTAAAGGATTGGACGATTAAGGGTCCACACCTGTGCATGACCCGCCTGAATTTATTGAGACTCAATACAATGCCAGCCCTCGACGACGAGGTTCTCAACGACGTCTCAGTGCTTGAAAAAATGGATAACGCGCAGCTTCGCGAACTAGGACGTCTTTCGCATCCGATGATTCGGAAGAAGGGTGAAAAAGGGTTCACGCGGATCACGTGGCAAGAAGCATTTGACCGGATTTGCACGAAGCTCCGCAACACCGACGTCCGGCGAATGGCTTTTTTTGTGACCGCACGTGGTGTTACGAACGAAATTTATTATGTTTCCCAAAAAGCCGCACGTTTCATCGGCACAAACAACATTGATAACGCAGCGCGCCTCTGTCACGCACCCAGCACGGGGGCGATGAAACACGCCATCGGTTTGGCTGCCAGTACGTGCTCCTATTCGGATTGGTATGGAACTGACCTCCTCATTTTCTTCGGTTCAAATCCTGCCAACGATCAACCCGTCAGCACGAAGTATCTCCATGAAGCAAAAAAGCTTGGTACTAAAGTGGTCATGGTTAATCCCTACTTAGAACCGGGTATGAAACGGTACTGGGTTCCATCGACGATCGAGAGTGCCTTATTCGGCACCGATATCGCAGATTATTTTTATCCAGTCTCACAAGGGGGTGACATTGCTTTCATTTACGGGGTCATTAAACACATGCTGGCTAATAACTGGCAGGACATGCGATTTATTAATCATCATACGAGTGAGTTTGATGAGCTAAAAAAGAAAGCCGAATCGTTAACGTGGGAAGAACTGGAAAAACAAGCCGGGCTAGATAGAAACGCGATGTTTGATTTTGCGGACCTTCTTCGCAATGCAAAAAGTGCGGTTTTTATCTGGAGCATGGGAATTACACAGCACGCATTCGGAGGGGATGCGGTTTCAGCCATTTTAAATCTGGGTCTGATGAAGGGTTATGTCGGCCGTGACAAATGTGGGCTCATGCCTATACGTGGGCATTCGAGCGTTCAAGGTGGGGCGGAGATGGGTTGTTATACGACTGCGTTACCGGGGGTGAAACCATTGACCCGAGAGAACATTGATGACCTCAGCAAAAAGTACGGGTTCACACTCCCGGATTGGGCAGGGATGCCCACAACGGAAATGGTGGAGGCTTGTTCGAGGGGCGATCTGGATGTTTTATACTGTTTAGGCGGAAACTTTCTTCGCACGTTGCCCGAGCCCAAGGAAGTGCGAAAGGCCATGGCCAACTGCCCTATGCGTGTGCATCAGGATATTATTCTGACTGATCAAATGTTTATTGACGCGAAAGAGGAGGTCATTCTTCTTCCCGCCCAAACGCGGTACGAACAGAAAGATGGAGGGACCGAGACGACCACTGAACGCCGTATTGCATTTTCTCCTGAAATTCCACGTCAAGTGGGTGAAGCGATGGCGGAATGGGAGATTCTACGTGAAATTGCGATCCGCACGAGACCGGAAAAAGCAGACCTCTTTAAATGCTCTACTGGTCAAGAAATTCGCGAGGAAATGGCAAAAATCGTTCCATTCTACGAAGGAGTTCAGCACCTGAAAACTACAGGAGACTCTATCCAGTATGGAGGCGAACGATTGTGCGAAGGTTGGGAGTTCCCGACGCCAGATGGCAAAGCGCACTTCAAAGCCATTGACCTTCCCGATTTATCCCGGCCAAAGGGCACCTTTAAAGCTTCAACGCGGCGCGGCAAACAATTTAACACTTTGATTTACGCTGAAGTTGATCCGCTCACGGGCGCTTCGCGTGATGATATTTTTATCAATCCTGAGGACGCAGCTGATCTAAAACTTCGAAATGGTGATCGCATCCTTCTTAAAAATGAACTTGGGACATTTGAAGGCAACGCGTTCTTCGTGGAAATTGCCCGGGGCAATTTGCAGGTCCATTGGCCAGAAGGTAATGTCATCATTCGCAAGGGGGTGGTTGACCCTGTGGCCGGAGTGCCCGATTACAATGCATACGTAACCATCGAAAAAGTGTGATCTGACGCGTTTTCGAAGTGTTTATTTTAAAACGGTATCTCATTTTGCATAATAGGGAAATTTCCGGTATATAAGTGAGTCTCATGATGAAACGCTCTCTCCACATTGCAATTGGTTCAACGTGTAGTCTACCTGGGGCGCTGAAAGGTAACCTGACTCAAATCACCGAGTTTGCCACTCGCGCAGCGGCGGACGGGGCAGACTTGCTTTTGACTCCAGAATTGAGTGCCACTGGCTTGGGGAACTATGCTGAAATCCTAAGTACCGCAGAAAACCCGGGAGACGGGCGTATTTTTAATTCCTTGTTGGCAACAGCCCAGAATTCGGGAGTCATCATTTCGGCTGGTTTTGTCGAGAAAGCCAATGAAAACATCTATGTCTCTCAATACATGATTTGGCCAGACGGAAATTGGATGCGCCAAAGAAAACACCGCGTCACACGCGCAGAGCACCCTTTTAAACCAGCTGTCCCGCCGCTGGACTCGGATCGTTCAGACCCGCCTCAAGCATCAAAAATCAGTTTAGAAACTTTTAAAATTAAAAATGTGCTGTGTGCGATTACGATCAGTGCCGATGCAATGATCACTGGTTTAAATGACTATTTAAAAAGTCATTCTGTCGACCTACAACTGATTCCCTCAGGCGCGGGTGTCTCAAGGCATGATCGGGTCACGAACGCAGACATGTTGACTTCCGAAGGGCGAAAAAAATACATAGCTCTGTTGGAGGGCGTATTCTTTCCTAAACATGACATCGCCGAATGTATCGCTGAAAGCCGTGCGAAAGCAGCCGTTCATCTATCCGGATATGATGGACGAAAATTGTACCATGACGGTCATGGTTATGTTGTAAACCGGTTTGGGGAATGTACAGCATTGATCCCGGGCTCTCCCAATCTCGATCGGCTCCGCCCGGCCTACGTCCAGGGAGTTCTGGAAATATAAACGCTAGTGCAGTCGTTGCGTCCCTTTGATTGACAACGACCTGTAGCATTGGCATTGTAACTGCGCGGAAGTTTATGCCAAAAATAGTTCTGACCTCGTCTGACCATAAGGTAAAGGAATTCGATTTAACCGAAGATTCCATGCCTGTGGGTCGTGTTGATAATAATAAAATTGTTATTCAGGACGCCTCCATGTCTGGGCATCATGCCACGTTAAATATGCTCCCATCTGGGGACTATGGGGTTAAGGATTTAAATTCTACAAATGGCACTTTTGTAAATAGTACGAAAGTGACAGGGCAGGTAGACTTAAAGAATGAGGACAAAATCCGGTTTGGCAAAGTAGAAGCGACCTACATTTCTGAAGTGGCTCCTGCGACCGAGAAAGAAACCGTTCCTGAAACTCAAAAAACAAACCTTCAAGGTACCAGCCAGACACCGATTGATTTCGGGTCCCCTTCAAATCGCAACTTTAAACAAACTAAAAATCCGTTTACTGTGATTAACATCGTCCTAGGTTTGGTGGCTCTATTAAGTGTCATTATTGCCATGGCCCAACTCTTTGGAATTTTTTCATGAAAAACACAAAACAATCGTTGGTTATTATGAGTCTCATGTCTTTTTTTGCATTTTTCGGGTTTCTCAAGGCTGAACCTATTGATATAAACGCACCGGCACCCGAAGCTGAGGCGCTGACTCAGGATGGTGAAAAAGTCAAACTATCGGATTTTTATAAACGGGGCACCACCTTGGTTTATTTTTACCCAAAATCAGACACACCAGGTTGCACCAAACAAGCCTGCTCGCTCCGTGATGGCTTTGAAACTCTTACGACCAAGGGAGTTCAAATTATTGGAGTGAGCAACGATACCGTGGCAGATCAGAAAAAGTTCGCTACTAAATATAAATTACCATTTACTTTGCTCGCTGATAAAGAAGCCACCGTCATTAAAGCATTCGGGGTCGCACAAACCGCTGGGTTCGCATCTCGCCAGTCTTTCCTCATTCACGACGGCAAAATCGTTTGGCGTGATTTATCAGCCTCAACTGAGAAACAGGCTGAGGATGTCCTCCATGCCATTGAGCTGGTCAAAAATAACGGCACCATCAAAAATTAATCGGGACGAGATTTTCCTGTGAATAGAGGAAATAACGTTCGATGCTCAAGGCGAGGGTTAGGTTCGCCCCTTGTTTACGAGGCACATTTACTTCGACTTTGCCCGTAATTAAGAGGTACAGGTACTCCTGAGTTTGACCGAAATCCAAGACAGGCGTTTTCGACGAATAATCCAAGAAAGCCCCCTAACGCCCCAAAGTTTCCAGTTTGTGGAAGAACACGAGTCATGAGGTTTCTTAATAGCGAAATTTAAAAACTTGGCTAATAAAAATGGCATTTAATCTAATACAAAAATTGCAATGATGCCTCTTGCTTTTACCCGCTTCTGCTCGGAGCATATGCTTAGAATTTAAACAGAGGGTAATATGAGTGATATCAATGAAAAACTAAAAGTGCTCGCCAAGGACCTGACCAAAGATTACCCAAGCGGGCCGCGTCGCCTTATCGGTGGGTATGTTTTAGCAGCGAGGACATTGGACAAATGTAGAGCTGTGCTGGCAGGGACAGCCGGGGAGTATCATTTCAATTGTCCCCTTGACAGAATGTTTTTCGATTTTTCTCAGATTGATGCGGCTGCGTTTAAATCGATTGTCGCATCGGGAGCGACAGATGATGAAGTCAGTGTTTGGGTCGCTCAAAATGCAAAGCCCTCTCGGCAGGATATTATCAGGTGGAACAACCAAATGCGCGATAAACGGATAAGTGATCTCCCGATTGAACTGCAAGAATATATGGAGGACTATATTCCCAAGTTTATTCCACGTAACCGAGTCGTTTACCATTTCTTCGACGTCTACGACATTGAAGAGCAACGGCTGTAATTTGCTGGGAAGCGGTCTTAAGGATTGTCCGAGCTTAATTGCGTCGTAGTCAAAGCTAACCGTTTTCGCTCTACAAACGAAGCGAAGGAGCTCGTTTTTTGTAACGTAACTCCAAAGTTGGCATTAGCAAAGCTATATCACAATCCATGCGTGTGATGACAATTACAGCGGTGTTTTTGATGGCCCAAGCAGTAGTTCTTGTTGTAACCGTCCTTGGACAACGGGATGCAGTAGCCAGTGCCAATAGCGCTGAAGTGTATGATCTACCCACGGTTGCGGCCTCTGACGTAAGATATACCACCAGATTAGTGCAAGTGGGGCTAAAGCAGGTCTATTTGAACTCCCTCGTTAAAAGATCAGGGCAATCTGAAGCTGTAAAAAAATACAGTGAACAAGAAGCAAATTTCACAGAACAAACCTTAACCAAGGTACGTGAGTTCGCCAGCCGCAAAAACATCATAATTCCAGCCGAACTTACCGAAGATGAGTTAAAAAGTTTACAGCCCGATCACACCTTAAGTGGACTTGAGGTCGATAAAAAATATCTTTCACTCACGACGCGCAGTTATCAGTCATTGGTAGAAGATTTGAGATTCGCCAAAATAACTGACCCTGAGTTAAAATCGTTCTATGAAAATCACTATCCTCAATTGCTCTTACAAGTAAGCAACTCCAACCAACCCCGCGCCGAACTTCGCAAACAGGTTGAGGCTTACGAGAGGCAGCAAAAAGTTTTGAATAAAATAGCGGCTAAAACAAAGAAAATAAAAAAATAATAAGTGGCGCCAGCCGATTGGCTCTCCTCGCTATTGACCCACCCAGACAAGGCAAGCGAGGTTAACAGTAATGTTTGATTTCGTAGGACGCATTTCTGTTTTTTCAATAATGGGTAAGGTGGAATATTTTTCTATCAGAAGATTGATTTCGCTTTCCAGCGAGCGATCAAGGAGTTGAAGTTCTTCCTCAAGTGCTAACAACTTATCCTTTGCATGAGTGACATCCTCAGACTCTTTGTAGCTTTTTCCGACCTGACGAGCGGCTGTGCCGACACGGGAAATGTTCCCAAGGTTTACAACTTTTCGTCCCAGAAAAGCTGAAAGAATAGAAGTGCCAACTGAGACCATCGTTTGCATTTTTTGGCTCTGAGCTTGTTTCTCTTCCTTTGAAATTTGATCACGCGCGCGTTCTAGTTTTTGTTGAACCCCAGCTACCTTAACGGAGTATCGGTCTTTGAGCTTCTTAGTTTCTGCGTCCCGCTCCTCCCTTTTTAATTGTTCAAGGGTAAGGGTAAAATCTTTTTGGGTTTGGTTGAGTGCCGCCTTGGCCTGAGGGTTAGAGCAGGTCAAAATGACGCAGGTTTGTGTTCGATAAACCCAATTTAGATAATCACGAGACCACCCTTTATAATTTTTACCGCGAGCAGCATCCGGTGGAAGGTCAGTAAAAGGAACTCCCGGGCGAGCTTCCCGTTCTAAATCCTCAGCTGGAACATCCGTGACCGTTCCCATGTCCCAGTTCACGGCGATGGGCGAATTTAAAAAAAATGGAAAAAGGGAGTGAACCTTTTGGTCGCAAGTATCCCGTGGTTTTTGATCCTCAAAAACCACGCGTCCACTACAGAAAAGAAACGGGACGTAATTTTTAGGGTTTCCTGAACCTCGCCAAGGAAAAAAATAAACGGGCACATCCGCAGGCAAACTTGGTGCTGTTTGATGCGAAACCCTTGTGTCGTCGGAGGATAAATCGACCCCGTTAATCGACTCCGTCGACTGAGATTGATCAATAGCGTCGATTGGGTTTAACGCCTTGATTTGATGACGCGTCATGGGTCCAGCCAAATAAGACATGGTCCACCTTGTTTCAAAAAGGACGGGCGTATCGGAACTTATGTTATGGAGAAGAAAAACCCGCTTTCGAAGGGCGGACAACCATTTGCCAATTTCGGCACGATTTAATCCACCCGGTGACGCCGATTCAAGTCCGTCCATGAGTCGCTCTTTATCACGCTCCGTTTGCAGGCGTCCGATGAACCACGTGCCTGCGTTGGACAAAGCTTTATAGTCAAGATCAACGGGATTCTGACTCGAAAGGACCATGCCAAGTCCAAAGGCGCGGGCTTGTTTTAAAAGAGTGAGGAGAAGGGGCTTCGAAGGAGGATTTCCATTTGGAGGAATGTACCCAGTGATTTCATCCATGTAAACCAACGCTCGCAGAGAGCCAGAGCCACGTTGCTGTCGCATCCATCCGATAATTTCGCTGAGGAGTAAAGTGACGAAGAACATACGCGCTTCGTCATTAAGATGGGCAATAGAAAATATGCAGACTCGGGGTTTAGCTGTTGGAGTCCATAAAAGGTCGCTAATGACAAGAGGTTCACCGGCCATCCATTTTTTGAATGCGGGAGATGCGAGCAAATTATTTAAGGACACGGAAAGCTCGAACCGGTCTTTTGCCGGATAAAATGATTCAAGTTCCAAGGCGCCTATTCGGGAAAATCCGGGGCGCTGTATGGTTTCAATGAGGCTAGGAAGATCGAGAGTTTTATTGCCGCGCCAAGCGTCCGCGAAGATATTCGATAGCAGGAGAAATTCGCGCGAGGTTGCATCGGCTTTTACATTCGCTAAAGCCAACAAGCCTGAGGTCGTCGCGAAGATTCGTTCGGCAAAAGCTTCTTCATCATCGAGAATTTCGACAGGTGGCGGAGAAAAAGATTTAAGAATAGAGACCTGCTTACCCGCGGAACTCCCAGGGGTGTAAACCACAAAGTCCGCTGCATCTTTCAAACGCCTGATTCTGTCCGCATCCTGACCCCAATCCTGAAGGCCTTGTCGCCATTTGGCTGCTTCCTTTCCGGCGTAGGTGATTAAATCCAGCCCCGCTTTTTCCGCGTCTGCTGGGTTCACCCAAGGCTCAAAGTCATGGGTGTTTAAATCTGGAAATGTAAGGAGCAGGTTGGCTAGGTCTCCTTTAGGATCGATAACGATTGTCGGTATCCCATCAATAGCTGCTTCCTCCACCAGACCTAGGCCAAGACCCGTTTTCCCGCTGCCGGTCATACCTACGCAAATGGCATGAGTGACTAAATTTCGAGAGTCGTAAAGGAGTGTTTCTTCAGTGGTTTTGTTGGTTTGGGAATCAAAAACACGTCCCAGGTAAAAGCTGCCTAGTTTTTCATATAAAGGCAGTGGATTCATAAACCCAACGTTCCGCTGACGTGTTTTGAAATCAAGTTAATAATCTGTGGTCTCTGCAAAATGGAGATTACGGGGAGGTAACCCCTGCGTTATTCATTGACGCATTGTGCAGGGTGCCTTTTCCTTTAAAATAGATGAAGATTGCGTTGTTGCAGATGAATACAACCGTTGGGGATATTCCCGGCAATGTAAAAAAGATAACGGAGGGATATCGTCGGGCCGTTCATGAGGGGGCGCAAGTCGTTGTCACCCCAGAATTGGCGATAACAGGCTACCCACCGAGGGACCTCGTTTATCGAAAAACTTTCATCTCCAACAATCTCGTGGCTCTGGAATTACTGGAGGATCAAATGCTCAAAGATTCCGCACTAGTTGTAGGGTACATCGAGCCTAATTTAACCGGTGCCGGAGCTCCTTTCTTCAATGCAGCAGCGGTACTCGAGGCCGGTAAACCAATTAGCCGTCGATTCAAAACCTGTTTGCCAATGTATGATGTTTTTGATGAAAGTCGATACTTCGAACCGGCGACTTCAAATGAACCTGTAGAAATTTTGGGTCATCAGGTAGGCGTTACGATTTGCGAAGATATTTGGACCTCTGATTTCTTGCCGCGTACGTTGTACCGCATAAACCCGGTCAAACACCTCGCCAGCAAAAAGGTGTCTCTCATCCTGAACTTGTCAGCCTCGCCCTACTTTATTGGAAAAGAAGGACTCAGACAAAAAATGTTGAGTGCTGTAGCTAAAGAAACCGGAGCCGCGATCGCTTATTGCAATTTAGTGGGCGGGAACGATGACCTGATCTTTGACGGGCAAAGTCGCGCTTTCAATAAGCATGGACACTGCATTGCTTTAGGCGCTGCCTTTAAGGAGGATTTTATCATCACCAGCGTGCAGGACTCGATCCCCTTATCGTTTAAGCCAGGTCCTATCGATGAAAACTTGTTCAACGCCCTTGTCCTAGGTCTACGTGATTATGTGTCAAAATGCGGATTTCGAACGGTTGTATTGGGGCTCAGCGGTGGCATTGATTCAGCGGTGGTAGCAGCTATTGCCGCAGAGGCGGTCGGTCCTTCAAATGTGACCGGGGTGTCGTTGCCTTCCAGCTATTCATCTCAAGGCAGCCTCGACGATGCGCGGATCCTAGCGGAGAACTTGGGGATAAATTACGACGTTGTTTCCATCGAAGAGCCTTTTACGTCCATAAAAGCAACCATGTCTAAAGTGTTCGCCGGACGTTCGGCAGATTTGACGGAAGAAAACATGCAGGCCCGTCTTCGTGGCGTGGTGCTCATGAGCTTATCGAACAAATTCGGGCATATGCTCCTCACCACGGGAAACAAAAGTGAAATGTCGGTCGGTTATTGCACTCTTTATGGTGATATGTGCGGGGGATTGTCCGTGATTTCCGATGTCCTGAAAATGCAGGTGTATTCTTTAGCCCGATGGATCAATGAACGACACGGAGCCAATTGGCAAAAGGGAATTCCAATCCCGGCCGATACACTCACCAAGCCTCCAAGTGCAGAGTTACGTCCTGATCAGAAAGATCAAGACTCGCTTCCTCCTTACGAAGTTTTGGATCAAATACTAAAAGGTTACGTTGAAGAAAATTTGTCCCGACAAGAGATTGCAGCAATGGGCATTGACCCGATTGTCGTCGATGAAATTTGTCGAAAAGTTGATTTCGCGGAGTACAAACGCAAACAAGCAGCACCTGGGCTGAAAGTCACACCTCTGGCCTTCGGAACCGGGCGGAGAATTCCAATTGCCCAGAAGTTTAAGGAGCGGTTGTGATGTCGTTAAAAGACAGGATTACCAAATTTCCTCAATGCTCGCTCTTAGTTTTCATTTTCCTCCTGTATGTGCCATTCATCACAAAACCTGTCCACCTTGATGATCCACTTTTTCTCTGGTGCGCTCAAAACATTCAAAGCAATCCAGGTAACTTTTTTGGCTTTTCCGTCAATTGGTATTCAACCCCCATGCCCATGTCACAAGTCACGCAAAATCCTCCGGGCTTGTGTTATTACTTTGCTATTTGGTCACAGCTTTTTGGGTCAAGTGAAGTCGTTCTTCATTTTGGAATATTGCCATTTATCTTTTTAGCCGTCACAGGTTTCTACAGATTGGCGACGAGGTATTCTGCGCGACCATTAGAAGCGACAGTGCTGTTTGTGTTGACCCCCGCTTTTTTCATAAACGGTACGAACCTCATGTCTGACGTACCCATGCTTGCGGTAGCACTCTGGGGGTGCCATTTTTTCCTCCAAGGTCTCGAAAAAAATAGGGGCACCTCGTGTGCTCAAGGGTGTTTAATCCTTTCTCTGGCACTGCTCTTTAAGTTTTTTGCTATTCTACTTGTTCCTGTGCTCGGACTCGAAGCGTGGCGACAAAAAAAATGGAAGCTTGCTTTATGGCTGCTCCTTCCTGTCGCCACATTATTGGGTTATCAATTGCTCACTGCTCAACTCTACGGAAAGGGCATGTTTGGGGAGGCGTCGGGTTATGCTTTGAAAAACAATTTTCTCCTCAACAAAATGGGTTTATGGAATTTTGTTTTATCACTCAGCTTCGCTGGTGGCTGTTTTCTGCCGTTGCTTTGGTTTTTATGGACTCGCGAACGATTAAAAATGTATTTAGCGGCAGCCTTTATCGGTACGTTTATTGTAACGATAGCCATTATTTTCTTTCCTCAGAAAATTCTTTTTTGGATGTGGCCTAATAATGTGCTCAACATAAACATCGCGCTTCACTTTGTTGTTTTCCTGACAACCGCGGCTATCGTCAGCAGGCTCTTTGCGAGAAGTTTGACCCAGTACCTTAAAACGCCAGGATTCGTTTTTCTTTCCGCTTGGACAGCTGTTGCTTTGGCTTATGGATTTTTAAATTGGTCGTTGGCTTCCCGATTCCTTTTGCCATTAGCAGTTCCTCTATCCATTATCCTGTCCTCCTTTGCTCTCCCTTATCCATGGACATCACGGGCCTTTCAATTTTCCGCAGTGACGGCCATTATTCTCAATCTTGTTATTGCGCAAGCTGATTTTGCTTTTGCCTGTGCTTCTAAGGCAATTCCTGAGCGTCTTGCCAATGCTTTTGGCGGGCGTCGTATTTGGTTTCAGGGCCACTGGGGGTTTCAATATTACATGCAAAAACGAGGGCATCTCCCCCTCGACTTTAAAAACTTGCAGCTCAGGAAAGGGGACATCCTCGTCGTGCCACCGAACAACACTAACTTGTACGACCTCCCTAGAAATTCGCTGAAACTCCTCACAATTATGGAAGAAAATAGCCTGTTGAATTTCGCGAAGTCTATTGATTATCCAAATGCTATAAACTTTTACTCAAATTCCGAATCGCCTCTTTCTTACCTTTTGGGACGAAGAGAAGGTGAGTCCTTCCTAGTTTTTGAGGTCACTCAGGATATTAAAACGGCCCGCTAAATATTTCGACTGACGTTCTACAATGACTCAAATGGAGTTTCAGAGACTTCCCATTTAGGGTTTTGATCTAAAAAGAAATCAATCGACCATTTAGTCGGGAAAAAAATAACATTCGCACTCGTGCTATCTTTCCCAAGGGCCGCTCCTGTGGGAAGAGAAGGTTCGGTTGCGGCGAGGTCACGTTTCCTTAACCAGCGGAGAAACTCCCAGCGCGTTTCTTCTAAACGTGATTCAGCACTGTACTCGGTCTCGAGCCGATACCGCAGTACTTCAAACTGCAACGGCCCTACAGCCCCAAGAAGGGGAACTCGTTGGGTGGTATCCAACAACTCAAAAACCTGGGTCACACCTTCTTTTAAAAGTTGATCCAGCCCGTCACGGAACCGTTTAAATTTGGCGGGACTTGGGTTGTGCAAAAAGGCAAAACATTCTGGGGTAAATCGAGGGATTTCTTCATATTTAATCCCTGGAACCTCAGTCAACGTGTCGCCAATCTCAAAATCGTAGTTGCCCACTATCCCAATTACGTCCCCGGCCCAAGCGGCATCGAGTGTCTCGCGTTCTCGTGCAAACATTCTTTGGGAATTTGAGAGTCGTACTAATTTGCCGTTGCGCGTGTTCCATACGCTCATGTCGCGCTCGAATTTTCCGGAAACGATCCGGATAAATGAAACTCGGTCCCGGTGCTTTGGGTTCATGTTACCTTGAATCTTAAATACAAACCCTGAGAAAGGAGCTTCTGGGGTTACCTCGACACCGTTACTTATGCGTGGCAATGGCGCGGGGGCGAGCTCAAGAAATTTATCGAGCATCAATTGCACGCCAAAGTTGTTTGCAGCACTTCCAAAGAACACGGGAGTGAGTTCACCAGCCCATACTGTTTCTTTTTTAAAGTCCGCCCCCGCTCCATCAAGCAATGCGAGGTCTTCGACAACTTGCTCATAAATGTTAAAGGGCAAAGCATCTTTTACCGAAGGATCGTGAATGTCTTTCACCTTTACTGCAGCCCGATACACTCCGCCGGGCGTTTTTTCAAACAAATGCACTTGCTGAGTGAGCCGGTCATACACCCCTTTGAAATGGGGACCATCCCCGAGGGGCCAATTCATTGGGAACGACTTGATTCCAAGTACCGTTTCCAGTTCATCCAACAACTCAAGCGGGGCTCGCGCCGGACGGTCGAGTTTATTCATGAAGGTGAAAATAGGGATGCCCCGTCGCCGACAAACTTCGAAAAGTTTCCGGGTCTGGATCTGAATACCTTTACCGGCATCAATAACCATCACGGCTGCATCCACCGCAGTAAGCACACGATAGGTATCTTCAGAAAAATCTTTATGCCCGGGGGTATCGAGCAAATTGATACAAAAGTCATCGTAGAAAAACTGTAAGACGGTGGAGGAAATTGATATTCCACGTTGCTTTTCAAGTTCCATCCAGTCGCTGGTCGTCGCACGCTGGTTTTTCCGAGCGGTTACACTTCCGGCCAACTGGACAGCCCCGCCGTACAACAACAACTTTTCAGTGAGCGTCGTCTTCCCCGCATCTGGATGCGAAATAATTGCGAACGTCCGGCGCCGGGCTATTTCCTTGGATATCAACATAAAACAGGCCGCATACCATAAGTCCGCTCTGTTTTAAATAAAGGGAAAAGTAGCTTGGCTTTGATCAACCTAACACCCTTTTTTACTTTATGTCTCCTTGCATCTCTTATAACCTTTACCCCCATGGGTCCATTAATTGCCACTCTGATTGTTTTGGCTGTCGTTATCCTTTTGCTGATCATTTTGGTGGGGTGGGTCATTGGCATTTACAACGGTCTTGTCGCGCTGCGTAATCAAATCGAAAGCGCCTGGGCACAGATCGATGTTCAACTTAAGCGCCGGTACGATCTGATCCCGAACCTCGTTGAAACGGTAAAAGGTTACGCCAAACACGAATCTGAAACTCTCGAGAAAGTGATCAAAGCCCGGCAGATAGCAATCGACGCTTCACCAGTTGTAGACCAAGCCCAAGCAGAAAACCAACTCACGAGCACTCTGCGATCCATTATGGCGCTGTCGGAAAGTTACCCTGACCTCAAGGCCAATACGAACTTCCTCATCCTTCAAGAAGAATTAACGAGTACAGAAGCTAAAATTGCTTACTCCCGTCAGTTCTACAACGACTCTGTCATGCAGTTCCAAACAAAGAAACAGATGTTTCCCTCTAACATCGTTGCCAACTTTTTTAACTTCACAAATAAAGAATGCTTTGAAATGCAAGATTCCGCCCAGCGCGAACAGGTTAAAGTTCAGTTTTAATCTAGGATAAAATAACCCGCTGAGCACAAAGGCTCACACTTCAAAAATTTTAAGCCCCGATTATTGCGGGCCTAGCGCTCACGGTTACAAGGTTTGAAGGAACTTGATCAGTTCGTCGACGGTTGGGCTTTTGGCGTTTCGGACGTAAAAACCCGAAGTGGCGACACCCACTTGCAAGGAACGTGCGAGGTCGAAGCCGTTAGTCATGCCAAGACAGAAGCCTGCGTTAAAATTATCTCCGGCGCCTGTGGTTATTTTTGGTTTGGCAGTGTAAGGACCATCAACATAGACGGCATTTTCGGCAGTGGCAGCCGCCGCATACTGGACGGGGTGCACAACGACAGTGTGAATGGCGAGCTTTTCGCGAATCTTCATGGCGGCATCGACGGTCTTTAGTTGGCCTTTACCAGCGGGTTTGATCCCCAAGACTGCGGCGACTTGTTCGGACTCTTTTTCATTAAGGCCGAGAATGGTATGAAACTGACCTTCGAATTTGCTGATAAGGGCCAGAGCGTTTTTGAGGTCGTCCGCCGTGCGTTTAGAGGGGTCAGCAAGGTCGAAGAAAAAATAACGCTTTTCGCCCTTCATCATGGGCGCCACTTCCTTGAGGATCTGTTTCAAGATATCGCTCATATGGGGAAGCATGGTCCAGTTCACCATTCCAATAAAACGAGCATTGGAGAAAATTTTAATCAATTGAGGAGTGCCCAGCTTTTTGGAAATGTTGTTCCAATTCATTTGAGTGAGCGTTTCGTGCTTTCCACACATTACTTTGCCGTCATCAAATTCTAGGGCATCCGTAAGGCCGGGTTCAGCTAAGCTGAACACTTTGGTGCGTTTAGCAAATTCCCTGAACACGGGATGTATTTCTGGAAACCCAAGCATGCCGATATAAGTCATGGGCATGCTGAAAGAGGCAAGGGCATTGGCCATGATGGGGCCGTTCCCACCGAGTTTTGTGGCTTGGGTCACGAGCTCAACGTTTGTGCTATGGCCAGCTGCGTCACCGAGGCGTTTGGCAAAGGCTTTTAAAGTTGGGATTTTTTGGAACTCCGATGGGGAGGTGCGCTTATCCACAACATGAATGATATGGTCAACAAAACCGTCTAGGCCTAATACGCCCGGTAATCGACGGATCTTTGATTTAGAACTCACCAGAGCTTCTGCGGTTTGACGAATAAGTTGCTTTGGATTGACGGTTTGAATGCCCATAAATAAAAACTTCTATTTGGAAAGGCGGAGTTTGTAGCGTATTTGGGAGGGTTTGGCAAGAACCACAGACATTAAGCTTAAATTAAATGGAAGCGTTACTTTTTAAAACTTGCCGTTTTGAACCGCCCGATAGTCACGAAGAAGCTCATCTTGTAGCCTTCCAGCTCCAATCGATCGAGAAATAGAGGGGGCAAAATTATCGACTAGTTCAGTGGTGAGCCAACGCCCTTGTCTGATCTCAAACAAGTCGCTGGGCTCCGTAACAGCCATAATCTCGGAAAGACAAAGTACTACGTTATACGAGTGACTCGCGTAAAACTCCCGTGTGAGACATATGATCTTTCCCTTTTCAGGCTCGTAAATTTCGACACAGGCCAGACTGATAGCAGGGCGTCTTTGGGCCGGACGGATTTGAGCGTAAAAAAGGGTTTGAACCGGTTTTCCTGACTGGCTGGGGTCAGAGAGGAATTTCTGTTGTGTCATCAGGGTGTTTAATTCTTCGCCGGGTTTAATCGTTTTCCCGCCTTTTAAGACGTATTCACCTGCATCCGCCTTATTGGCAAACGCACGCGCCCGTTCACGAAGAATGACACCAAACTGCGTCGGACGAGCGGAAGAAGGCAAAGCCTTTAATTGACGACGTTCGCTTTCATTAAGGTTGAGTTTGTCGAGACGCTCATTAGTGAGCTCACCAGCAAGGCTAGGTAATGCAAGTATCTGATTTGGAACAGAATAATCCTCCTCCAGCAAAACCCGCTTAAAAGTGGTATCGTGTTCAACCACACCAGAAATAGCGAGCGCCACTTGCCTGAATTTAGACGCTGGGGCAGCAACCACGAAATGGGTTTGGACACCAAAACTTTTTACGAGTGGATAATGACTGAGCGCCTCCGATTTTGGGGCGGGGGGTGGTTCCGAGTGCGCCTGGCTTATTAACAGCCCAGAAACACCTAATGCGAAAAGCCATTTATTCATTCGTTCGAACACTTGATTGAACATAAAAAACCTGAAACAATATAAGCAATATGTCAGAAGGATCAACGAATCAGTTTTTTGATGTGGGTGATAAGACAGCCCTCGTGTGTGTCGATAACATCGAATACCAGAACATGGTAGTCAATGCCCTCACTCAAATGGGGTACAAGATCCACGTTGGGTTTTTTCTCGAAGATATTGCAGTAAAAGTGCGGAGTCACCAATACGACGTCATCGTTATTTACGAAGCGTTTATGGGTATGACCTTGGCCGACAACGCTGTTCTGATGGAGCTTCAGGGAATCCCAATGACCCAGCGCCGTTTCCAAACGGTGGTTCTGCTCGGCGAGAGCATGCCGACGGCAGATCGGTTAAGTGGTTTCCTTTTCAGCGTGACCTTGACTGTTAACCCCGTAGACCTCCAACAAATCGACGTGCTTATTCGGCGCTGCGTTTTGGAGCAGGACGAATTTTACCATACTTTCAAGACCATCACTAGGGAACGTGGTTAATGGGTCGCGAACCCTTTTTCAGTCCTCGTCGCCCCCGACGCAACCGTCAAAATGCTTCCCTGCGCGCGCTTGTTCAGGAAACGCATCTTACCGCGAGTGACTTGATCGCCCCGCTTTTTGTTCATGACGGAGATGGGCTTCGAGTTCCCATTTCGTCCATGCCGGGTGTTTTCCGGTTTAATATCAAAGAGTTGGTTCAAGAGTGTAAGACTTTGTTCGAACTGGGCATTCCTGCGGTGGCCCTCTTTCCATCAATAAACCCTTCACTTAAAGATGCACACGCCAACGAAGCTTTTAATCCACGCGGATTGATTCCACGCGCAGTGGCAGCTATCAAAGAACAGGTGGCGGGGCTTTTGGTGATCACAGATGTTGCTTTAGATCCGTACACAGATCACGGCCACGATGGATTGGTGAATCCAAAAAATGGCGAAGTGCTTAATGACGAAACAGTGGACGTCCTAGCTGCCATGGCTGTGGTCCTCGCTGAAAGCGGCGCTGATTTGGTAGCCCCTTCAGACATGATGGATGGTCGTGTTCGTGCCATTCGAAAGGCATTGGATCAGGCGTCTTACACGTCTACCGGAATTTTAGCTTATTCGATAAAATTTGCCTCAAGCTATTACGGCCCGTTCCGTGAGGCCGTGGGCAGCCAGTTGTCAGCGGGCAAATACTTAGATAAAAAAACGTATCAATTGAACCCCGCCAATCGCCGAGAAGCGTTGCTTGAGGGAGCCTTGGACGAAGAAGAAGGAGCGGATATCCTTATGGTTAAACCCGCTGGTCCTTATTTGGATATCATTCGTGAACTCAGAAATCAAACTTGCCTACCGATTGCGGCTTATCAAGTATCCGGCGAGTACGCTCAGGTTTGCGCCGCAGCAGAAAAAGGTTGGCTAAACCTCGAATCAACCCGGGACGAATCGCTCCTTGCTATCAAAAGGGCCGGGGCTGACATGATCCTTACCTACTTTGCGAGAGACGTCGCCACGGCTTTAGCTCAGGCGTAACTCAACTTTCAGTGAGCAGTCCCGAAAACCTAGTGTAATCCGTCAAACAGAACGTAACTTATCAAATTTCGAGCGGACCGCGTTATTTCGATGATGTCAATTGCAGGTGCAATCTTTTGGCGCAACCCCTTTGGGGTTGTGCGTGAGCCGGGTTTTACCCAGGGTTTCTCGA
>JAWXCD010000024.1:0-4083 GCA_034440535.1 Verrucomicrobiota bacterium
CGATTAAAATGCAAGGGGTCCTTGAGCAAGGCCACCATGGACGCCAGTCGATCCTCTGGCAGTTGCTCATCGAGGAGCATCCAGAATCCACCCACACCCAACATTTCACTAAGCGTTCCGTCACGGTGACGATCGACATAGGAGCACAGACCTTCGTTCCACATGGTTTCGTTGATGACCCGTCTGAGGAGGCTGGCTTCGCGGCGCATATCATCGGCCACATCGGGCCGTCCGAGAATATCCGACATCTGCGTCAAAAGATGAGCCGAAAGCAAAGCCTGTGCGGTCGCATCGATCCAGCTCTGAAACCCGTGGTGAAAAAGATTATTCCCCTCGGGCCACGGCCTGGTGCGGGGTTGGTTATCCATTCCGCAGCCCCATCCACAACTCCAGTAACTATGATCCGGCCAGGTTCTGTAGAAACGCATCCAGCGATGGTAAGCCACGAGCGCAGGAAACACACGTGTCAGCCGATCGCGGTCGCCGAGTGTCAGCCATTGGTTCCACTCCGACCATGCCAGAATATTAGGACCGGTAGATACAGGGTCGAAACGTGAGAAACGCTCTTGCCCGGTTGTCCAGTTGATCTCGCGACAGATGTAGCCGTCTTTATGTTGCAGTCCGTAAAAGTTATCCAGAGTCTGCTGAAAATCAAAAGCCCGACGACCATAACGTCCGTATTCAAGAATAAACACACTGTCCCACATGAAGAGGCAACCATTGAAAGCAGTATCAATGAACGGGGCGATAAAACCGGTATCGGGCTTTGGATCCATCAGGTTCCGCCATGCGAGTTCCCACACCCGCCAGTAACAAGCGACAGTCTCTTCATGTCCCTGCCAGAAAGGCCTTGGCAGCAGACTGCGGGCGGATTCCCATGATGGTGGGGCAGTCAGATCGGGCTGCGTTGTGCGGAAGGTATTCTCAGAAAGAATCGGATCGTCGGTAACGTAGGTTGGCAGGTAAGGATCTTGATTCATGATTCATAGATAGATTTAGGTTTCACCCAACGTTTGTAAAGATCGTTGCCGATCTATTTCGTCCAATAAAACCGCCTCCCAAAGATTACCCCCGTTCATCACAGGATAAATCGCCCCTCGTATCCCGTTCCGTGCGTGGTTGTCTGCCGTTTGCAGAAAATACCAAAACAAGGAAATACATCAATACGCGGGACTGACCCCATTTGTTGTTCATCAATACGCGGGACTGACCCCATTTGTTGTTGACCCCACTTGTTATTTGAAGGCTTGCCAAGTAATACGTCCGATTTAGGCTGCGATCTTCAAAATATCGTGAATAAAGCCTGCAAAAAATGGGGGGAGACATTCGCAGATCGCCAAAGTTGGAGTCTCTTTGCCGCTGGCATGGTGGTTTATTTAATTACACGGTTTCTCTATCTCGAAGACTATCCGATCTATTTTTTTACCGACGAAGCCGCACAACAGGTTCGCGCCCGGGAGCTTTGGTTGAACGGCTTTCGCGACGATCACGGGCACTGGTTTCCGGTGACCGCCCAGGGTCCATGGTTTCGTTTTGTTTCAATCGCCCATTACCTGCAACTCCCAGGCTGGCTTTTGTTCGGAAATACCATCTACGCAGTTCGGGGAACTTCGGTTCTGCTGGGCGCAACTGCGGCCTGGGTGCTGGCGCTCATTCTCAAAAGACATTTTCATTGCGGCATCTGGTGGATTACCCCGTTGATTTTCGGCACAATGCCTTCCTGGTTTTTACATTCTCGCACTGCTTTCGAATGCGTCTACATGGCCGTTTTTTATGCATGGTTCTGTTATTTTTATCTCAACTACACCAGCGGCCATACCCGTTCCTTGTTGCTCGCTGTCGTGTTCGGAGCGCTGACCCTCTACTCTTATTCCGCTGGTCCGCTGATCATGCTCGCGACCGGGTGTCTGCTGCTCATCTCTGATTTCAAATATCACATCAAACACGCCAGAATCGTCGGAGTAGCTTTTGCGTTTTGTTGCTTGTTAATGTCAGGGTTACTGTTTTTCTTCATAAACTATCCAGACTCGCCAGCGCAGCATGCAAAAATGTACTCCGGTGTTTTGTCCGGAAATATACCTATGACTGTTAAACTACAGCAGGTTTTGCACGCATATTTGGGAGGCTTGACTCCTCAATTCTGGTTTACCTGGCAACCCGATAATCTAAGACACCAAATGTTGGGGCTCAGTCATTTGCTTCAAATCACCGCCCCTTTCTTTTTCCTCGGAATAGTTCTGTGCTTCTGGCGAATAAAAACAAGGGGTTCAAGATTGATTTTGATCGCGATTACCGCTTCGGGCTGCGGAGCCGCACTCGTTTTTCCGGAGATCACACGGAATATGACGTTTTTGATCCCCGCCTGCCTATTGATTGTAATCGGCCTCGATTTTCTCATCTCAAGGATCCGTTTGCCATTTGTTAGCCGATTCTTGAATTATTCACTTTTTTCGGGAATTACCACCTATGCCGCTTTTCTAACCTATGATGCGCTTATCAACGGACCGACTTGGTATGACGACTACACATTATTCGGACAGCAATGGGGGTCCAAACAGATCATTCGAGATTACATTCCCGAATATTTGAGCAAGCATCCGGATCAGCACGTTTTCCTGGCTATTGAATGGGCAAATAGTCCCGATTATATCCTTAAATTTTTCAATTCTCCTCCCAACTTCATGTTGGATGACATCGACAGATATCTTTCTAACCTGATCGAGCTGCCAAAAGGTGTGTTTGTGGTTACCGCTTCGCAGATGCAGCGGCTGAGAGAATCAAAAATGCTTACTTATAAGGAAATAGAGCCCCCGATCTATTATCCAAACGGAATGCCCGCATTCCATGTTGTAACAATTCAATATTCCGAAAACGCCTTAACGGTGGCAGAGGAATTCAGACTAGAGCGCAATCGACTGATCGAGGAGAAGATCACAACGCCCACGGGTGAAGTTTGGACTGTTCGTCATAAGGCATTTGACCTGGGGGAAGTCATTAATCTTTTTAATCAAGACTTTAACGACCTAGCCCGGGGTGCCGGAGGTTATCCATTTGTTGTAGAGGTCGGTTTTCCCAATCCGAAAGAACTGCGAGGAATAGAGGTTGCCTTTAGCCAGGAGAACACCCTCACCGCAATTTTAAAAAATAAAGAAGGAGCGGAGATCGGACACTATTACAAAGCGCTCAAAATAAATGCGCCAAAGTTTCCGCGCCTTCGCCTCGACTTCACCGATCTCAAAGAAAAGGTGTCGTCTGTAAGGTTGGAACTCAGAGAAGAACAACGGGCCGACTCGGAAACTGTCCTGATGCACATTCATGAAATTACCTTTTATTAACACTACGGCCAGTTGGACAACCCGCAAAACATGCAGGCTCTGCGATTCGACAAGCCTGTATCCGTTTCTAACTCTGGGGGAACTTCCGCTGGCTGGGGGATTCATGCGGGCCTGCGAAATTGCGGACGAACAAAGGTATCCCTTAACAGTCTGTTTCTGCGAAGCCTGCACCGAGGTTCAATTATTGGAAAGTGTGAATCCACAAAACCCCGCCCTTCGCGTGGCGAGCACGCTCCTACGAAAAGGCTCCTCCCCGTAGGAGCGACCTCGTGTCGCGATGGCTTTAGCTTTTCGCCCATTCAATACCCGAGCCTTCGCGTGGCAAGCACGCTCCTACGAAAAAGCACCTCCCCGTAGGAGCGACCTTGTGTCGCGATGGCTTTAGCTTAGCTTTTTGCCCGTTCAAAACCCCAGCCTTCGCGTGGCGAGCACGCTCCTACAAGGGCTCCCTCTGTGCCCACTTCCTTTTGTTTTGTAGGCCGTCTCTGTGAGACGGCAGGGCTTGAAGATGCCGCCCTGACACAGTTGCTACATGCTACACTACAAGAAACGGTGCCCCCAAACAAAAAGCCCTGCCGAAGCAGGGCTTTTGAGGAGATTGGATTGAATTAAATTGAATTGAGGTGAGGTGAACCCCAATCAAATCAAATCAAAGCAAAGCAAATCAGGCTTTGTTATTCTTGTTCTTACGGCGCAACCAGACCAAGGCAGCCAAGCCCAGGCCCAGCATGGCGTAGGTGGAGGGTTC
>JAWXCD010000025.1:0-23434 GCA_034440535.1 Verrucomicrobiota bacterium
CAGGGTTTCCCGTTGCCGAGCAACCCTGTGTTGTTCGCGAACCCTCGCGAACGAATCCCAAAGGGATTCCGCCACATAGCCCAGGGTTGCAAAGCTACCTGGGTATATGCGGTAAAACCACACAACCCCAAAGAGGTTGCGGAGACGGTTTCATGGGGAATCGTTGATTTTGAATAACTTACATAAACTTTCGGTTTGCGGATGACACAAAATCTGGTAGATCTCTAAACCTATGTATTTTCAGATCCTGACCCAGGGCGGACCTGTCATGTGGTTGATCGCTCTTTGCAGCGTCATTGCAATCGCAGTGTTTATTGAACGTTTTGTACACCTGCACAGAGCGCAAATTAACGTCGACGACTTTATGAAAGGCGTTCGTAACGCCGTTAACCGTGGAAACTATCGTGAAGCCCTCGAAGCCTGCGAACACGTCCCCGGCCCTGTTGCGAGCACACTCAAAGCCGTCCTCTTAGCACGCTCAAAAGATAAACAGGATATGCAAGCCGCGGTCTCCGAAGCTGCGCAACTCGAAATCCCTCGCATGGAAAAACGCGTCGTCTGGCTGGCAACCATAGCCGCAATCGCCCCAATCCTCGGCCTTTTAGGCACAGTCTTTGGTATGATGGATGCCTTCAGCCAGATCCAACAAATTGGTTCGTCGGTCAGTGTGAACGATTTAGCGGGGGGAATTTGGCGAGCACTTCTGACGGCGGCTGCTGGTCTATCAGTCGCGATCCCTTGTCATCTTGGATATAACTTTATTGTCGGTCGCATTAAATCACTTGCTTACGATATGGAACGTGTGTCCCTTGAAATGATTAATCAATTTGCTTACCAACCCAAGGACGTCATTAACCTTGAAGAAAAAATAGCTGAACTGAAGAACCCGGAATCGTCCGCGGCCTCTAAATCCAAAAATAAATGAGGATAAAGCAGACTCTTGAATATTCCAAAGGGCCTTGGGACATGGTTCCCATGGCGACGGTTATTCTTTTGCTTCTCTTCTTTTTTCTCCTTTGCTCGACATTGATTCTCCAGCCTGGGGTAAAAGTTAAAATTAATTTGCCCTCGACAGGGTTCAGCGGTTTGGCTCCTCAGAGCCGATTGATCGTGACGGTCGCAATGGGCAATGTGGAGAAACCCGAAGGTCAAATTTTCTTTAAAGATCAACGCGTTCAAAGCCTCGCAGAACTCGAAGCCGCTTTGAAACGCGAAGCGAATCGTGATTCCAATCAAACGGTTGTCCTCAAAGCTGACCGTCGCCTTCCTCAAGGGACAGTCTTGAACGTGATGAACGCTGCCCTTTCTGCAGGGCTTCCCGTGGTCATTGCTTCGCAATCGGCACCGACTCAACCATGATGAAAAAGCGGCGGCTTGCTTTTTTACCAGACAAAGGTCTGTTCCTGACCATCATCCTGACTGTTCTTGCCGCGCACTTTACCTATTTCCTTTTTGCAAAAGTAACACCCCAAAACCCACCAAAAAGGAATATACCGCGCATTCCTCCTGTCTCACTCACTAAAACCCCTTCGGTTTCCTTAAACTTCGAACTCAACCACTTGGAAAACGATAGTGTCATGCTCATTTTAAATGATCCTAGTTTGTTGTCCCTCTCGTCACCCTTTAGTTTCACCAGCGAGAAAAAACGCGCCCCGATTGAACTTACCCCATCCGTGCCTCCTGAACTCACCCCAGGTTTTACAGACCAAAATAACATGGCGACACCCTTTCTAAAAAGTCCCGATCAACCAGAGCTTGCTGTGGATGCCTTAATCGATCGATATTTGCATGATTCCCCACCAGATTCAGAACGCGGTCCTGAATCCACGCCAAAACCAATCCCTTCTCAGGAAGTAATGATCACCTTAACCGATGACCTAAAAGCTTTCCAAGCCCTTGGAGTTCCCCTTTTAAAAACGCCCCAAACGCAATCAGCGCTGAATCCTTCCATTTTCAAGGTGGGCATAACCCCAGAAGGTGAAGTCCGCTTTCTTTTACTCGAAAAAACCAGTGGCTCAACCGATGCGGACCTCTCCGCTTCCACAAGCCTTAAGTCATGGCGTCTGAAAGCGGTCACCGACTCCCGAAACATTCTGTGGGGTAAAATTGTGGTGCATTGGACTTTTTATTCTCCCGACAATAAAAATCCCGAAAAAAAGTTAAACTAATCTACAACCATCCCATAGCAGTTTCAGATTGATTAATAATTAGCAATTTAGGATTTATGCCAAATAAGAAGATGACTTATGTTTTGGTGGTAGGACTTGCTTGCCATTGGCTCTGGATGCGTCCGGGCCATTCGGTGGAGCCTGAAGATTCCCGGAAACAATCTGAAAAAAGAGAGGTAAGCCAAAAGGGTTCACTGTTGCCCCAACCAGACCCCGCACATCCCCGCCAGATGACGACCAACCGTTATTATAAGGAGGATTCAAAGTACGCGGGAGAGACGAATGTTTACAAGATTCTTCTGGATGGCACGCAGGAAATGAACCGTCCAATCAGTTTTTACGGTCAGATTGTAGACGAGGCAAATGGAAAATTCGGGAAAATTGAAGCTCAGATTGACTCAACAGCTCGTGATGATGAAGGCCGAATTGTTATAACATACTGGCTCAATCCCTCTGGTTCGCGTAACTTGCGGTATGATGAGAAGAAGCGCATCCGATTGGATTGAAAACTGCGCAATCGCAATAGAAATGAATTGTTTTCTGGCTCTCCTCGCTTGCTTTTGGCTTTAGTATAAAAACAAGCGACTGGCGTAATAGTTGTACGCTCCCGCCAAGCCAGCCTTCGACAGGGGAATCCGATCCCTCAGCTGAAAACGTGATAACCCCTTGGGATAGGATTAAGTCTTAGCCGCGAAAAGGCGCAAAATATGCAAAAAGTTAGAAGGGAAAACAGATTTCACACGAAGCCACGAAGTCACGAAGGTTTGGGGAATAGTTAACCGCAGATTAAAACGGATTAACTCAGATTGAGGGAAAGAAACACAGAAAATTGGGATACACGCTTGCCGATGGATATTCTTCTCTTACACTTACGACGCTTTGGGACAAGGGATTTTAACTCGCAAATGTCATGCAGTCTGGAAAACAGTTTGTCCATCCTATCTGATCAAGAACCTCCACAACATTCAGGAAATGCTCGGCAACCCTTGCCTTGCCATTACGGAACGATATTTGCACCTCAAGATCACGGACTTAAAAGAAGACCATAAAAAATGAAGCTCGTCTTTGAAAACTGGCCCCGATAACTTTTATCCCGCCATGACCTACCGCATCGAAATCAGTGCAATGCCCGCCAACAGCTTCGAGCCTTGGACAAGCCAACTCGTCGCAATATTGGGTTGCGATTGGAAGCCTTACGGGAAAACTTGCAGGGTGATGTCAAAAAACTGGCCGCCCACAAAAATGCCTACAGACTTCGGGTTGGATCCTTCCGGGTGCTTTTCAGACTGGAAAGTGAGACAATTCAGGTGTACGCTATTAAAGATCGAAAGGACGCTTATGAGTAAAACTCTGGATCATTCCCAACCTTTGGACTTGGAACATCTGGCCCGTGAGGTGCAGTTGCTCCGTGAACGTGTCGAGGACTTGGAGGACTTGCGCGACCTCGAACAGGCCGTGGCGGATAATGCCGGAAAACCTCTCACCCCATGGGAAGAAGTCAAAACAGAACTCGACCTTAATTGACCTTCTGCCAACCGGGGAATCTCTGACTGGAAAGGAACCAGGGAAAATAGATTTCACGCGAAGACGCGAAGGTTTGGAGAATAGTTAACCTCAGATTAAAACGGATTAACGCAGATTTAAGGGCGAGCGCAGGAGGGGGAGTCTGCGAAAACGTAGAAGGACAGACAGGATTGTCTATTCTACTTTGATTCATCGTTACGCTGGCGCACAGACAGGAGTCTGTGTTTCGCAAAACTTCCTTTTCTGAGGTTTCCTTAATCTGCGTGAATCTGTGTTCATCTGCGGTTCCTATATTCCCTTTTGCGTATTTTGCGCCTTTTCGCGGCCAATCTCCTAATGCTGGAACAGACAGGAGTCTGTATTTCGCAAACCTCCTTTCCTGAGGTTTCCCTAATCTGCGTGAATCTGTGTTCATCTCCGGTTGCTATATTCCCTTTTGCGTATTTTGCGCCTTTTGGCGGCTAATTTCCTA
This sequence comes from Verrucomicrobiota bacterium, assembly GCA_034440535.1. GTDB lineage: Bacteria > Verrucomicrobiota > Verrucomicrobiia > JAWXBN01 > JAWXCD01 > JAWXCD01. The sequence continues at coordinate 4,165 of JAWXCD010000025.1, forward strand.
GCGATTGGACTTTTTATTCTCCTGACGATAAAAATCCCGAAAAAAAGTTGAATTAAGTCTTAAGTTTTTCTTGCGCGTCTGGAACTCGTTTTTACAATGTGACCTTTGTGTAGGTTGAGCTTTACCTAGCCTCCTCTCAGAAAAAATCGAAACAACAACTTCAGAAGAGGACTTTTTGTATGGGAATGTGGATTGGTCGTAACCGCAAAGCTCGTGTCACTTACGGGTTTGATGAAATCGCGCTTGTTCCGGGCAGCGTGACCATCAACCCCAATGAGGTTGATATTTCATTTAAAATTCCGCGTAAGGATGGCAGCCATATCCTCATGAAAATACCGGTCATCGCCAGCGCCATGGACGGGGTAACTGATGTTCGGTTCTGCATTGAGATGGGCAAGTTAGGTGGCCTTGGGGTCATCAATCTTGAGGGCATTCAAACCCGTTACGAAAACCCTCTTGAAGTTCTCGAACAGGTTGTGCGCGCGGATAAAGAGGAAGTCACTTCGCTGATTCAAAAGTTATATTTGGAACCCATTAAAGAAGACTTGATAGCTCGACGCATTGAAGAGCTCAAAAAAGCTGGGGTCACGGCGGCTGTGAGTTCGATTCCCCAAAAAGCGGATCGCTACGGAGCCATCGCAAGGGAAGCAGGCGCGGACGTGTTTGTGGTGCAGTCCACGGTCTCGACGGTCAGGCACATTTCCTCGGAATACAAAAGTCTCGAGCTTGCCCAATTCTGCAATGACATGGGTAACGTCCCGGTCATCGTCGGCAATGCGGTAACGTATGATGTCACGTTGGAGCTGATGCATACGGGCGTCGCCGGAATATTGATCGGTGTGGGTCCAGGAGCTGCCTGTACTTCACGGGGTGTTCTCGGGTTAGGAGTCCCACAAGTCACTGCTACGGTGGATTGCGCTGCGGCCCGCGACGAATATTTCAAACGTACTGCAAAATACATCCCTATCATAACCGACGGCGGAATGAGTAAAGGCGGCGACGTGTGTAAAGCCTTGGCCTGCGGTTCAGATGCGGTCATGGTGGGAAGCGCCTTTGCACGTGCCGAAGAAGCCCCAGGTAAGGGTAATCATTGGGGCATGGCCACGCCACACGCGAATCTCCCACGCGGTACGCGCATCAAAGTCGGGGTCACGGGTTCTCTTCGCCAAATCCTCTTCGGACCAGCGACGGTTGATGATGGTTCTCAAAACTTAATCGGAGCCATTACAACTTGTATGGGCAATGTCGGCGCCAAGAGTATTCGTGAATTCCAAGAAACGGAAATCATCATCGCACCGAGCATCAAAACTGAAGGTAAATTGTTCCAGACCGTTCAGAGCGTCGGTATGGGATCCCGGTAAATAATTATTAAGTATTATCGAAACGGCGGGCCGCCCAGGTCCGCTGTTTCATTTTAGAAAGAGAAACTTTGTGACTGATCGTATTATCATCCTCGATTTTGGTTCCCAATACACCCAGGTCATCGCGCGACGTATCCGCGAATGTAACGTCTATTCCGAGATCCTTAAATTCGATACGTCAGCAGCCAAAATCCGTAAGTTGGATCCCAAGGGAATCATACTCTCTGGCGGTCCCTCGAGTGTGTACGCCAAAAACGCACCGATGCCGGATCCTGAGATTTTCAAATTGGGCGTGCCTATTCTGGGTATTTGTTACGGCCTTCAAATCATGGCCAAGTTCCTAGGTGGCAAGGTTGCCCCTGGTGGAAACAAACGCGAATACGGCAAAGGTTCCCTCGCCCTATCAAACCCAAGCTCGTTGCTCTTGAACTTCCCGGACGAGTCTCAAGTGTGGAATTCCCACGGCGATAAGCTGATCAAACTTCCAAAAGGATTCCGTAAAGTCGCGCGCACAGAGAACTGTGAATATGCGGCGATCGAAAATACAAAACTCCGATTTTTCGGGCTCCAGTTTCATCCAGAGGTGGCTCATACGCCCAAGGGTAAAATTATTATCGAAAATTTCCTCTACGATGTCTGCAAAACCAAAAACGATTGGAACATGCTTTCATTTGTCGAACGTTCGATTGATGAAATCCGCGAAACGGTTGGGAAAGAGCGAGTCATTCTGGGTTTAAGTGGCGGAGTTGATTCCAGTGTAGCGGCGGCTCTCCTGCACAAAGCTATCGGCAAACAGTTGGTGGCGATTTTTGTGAATAACGGGTTGCTCCGGAAAAATGAAGACATAGTCGTCCAACGTATTTTCCGCAAAAATTTCAAAGTGAATCTTAAATACGTCGATGCAACTGATCGCTTTCTAGGCTTGCTCAAGGGTCAGACGGATCCCGAAAAGAAACGTAAAATTATCGGCAACGAGTTTGTGCGTGTGTTTGAGCGCGCGATGAAAGAAGTAGGTCATGCGAAATTCCTGGCTCAAGGCACGTTGTATCCAGACGTGATCGAAAGTGTTCCCATCTGCGGAAACCCAGCGGCTAAAATTAAAAGTCACCACAATGTCGGAGGGTTGCCCAAGGACATGAAATTTAAATTGCTCGAACCCCTTCGCAACCTCTTTAAAGACGAAGTCCGTCGCGTGGGCGAAGAGCTGGGTCTTCCAAAAGAGATGGTGCATCGTCACCCCTTTCCTGGACCCGGTCTAGCGGTGCGTGTACTCGGCCCCATAACCCGAGAACGACTCAATGTCGTACGAGAGGCAGACGCAATCGTTATTGAGGAAATGAAAAAAAGTGGTCTGTACTACGACATCTGGCAGGCCTTCGCTGTGCTCCTCCCCGTAAAAAGCGTGGGTGTCATGGGCGACGAACGCACCTACGCCGAAACTATCGCGGTGCGCGCTGTCGAAAGTCAAGATGGCATGACCGCCGACTGGTTCAAACTTCCCTACGAACTGCTGGGAACAATTTCAAACCGGATCATCAACGAAGTTAAAGGCGTTAACCGCGTCGTCTTCGATATCACTTCCAAACCACCCGGCACCATCGAGTGGGAATAAAAATATCAGGAATCAGCTACAACGTTTTGATGGTCTACACTAGGGGCTGCGCGGCAACTTTGAGATTGAGGCGGAATTCCTCTGGGATTCGTCGCCAGAACTCGCGGACATCCCACCTTTTAAATTGATACGCAACCCCTTTGGGGTTGTGCGGTTTTACCGCTTATACCCAGGGTAGCTTTGCAACCCTGGGCTATGTGACGGAATCCCTTTGGGATTCATTCGCGATGGTTCGCGAACAACCCACATCTTTAAATGATGAGAACGAAAGGTGATGAGAAAATTGGCGGAAGCATGTAAAAGCCAAACCGGTCGATGGGCTTGTGATCGTCATCACAAACGAAGTGGCAGCCAACAAACGTAGGGTTTAATGGTATGCCCATTACCATTTACGGAGAAATCCAAAAGGGATTCCGTCACATAGCCCAGGGTTGCTCGTCCGCGAGAAACCCTGGGTAAAAGTTGGTTTACACACAACCCCAAAGGGGTTACGCGCCCATAAGATTGCACCTGCAATTGCCATCAACAGAAAAACGCGGTCGGCGCGAAATTTTATAAGTTACGTTCTGTTTGACGGACTACACTCGTATTTTCCAGCCGTACTAACATTCTTAATAGGCTAATGCATCCCGCTGTCACCTGACAGTTCTTTGGCCATGTCGCCGATGACAGCTTTGGCGTCGCCAAACACCATGAGGGTCTTGTCGAGGAAGTATAATTCGTTTTCGATACCGGCAAACCCAGGGGCTTTACTACGTTTGATCGCAAAGACCGCTTTGGCTTTATCTGCCTCGATAATGGGCATTCCGTAAATGGGACTGCCCTTTGCGTTTTTCGCAGCGGGATTCACCACGTCGTTAGCACCGACAATCAATACGACGTCCACTTGGGACATTTCAGAGTTAATTGCCTCCATTTCAACAAGGTCGTCATAAGGGATATCGGCTTCGGCCAACAACACATTCATGTGCCCCGGCATCCGCCCGGCAACAGGATGAATCGCAAATTTTACGGTGATCCCGCGTTTGATCAATTGATCGTACAACTCGCGGACCCTATGCTGCGCTTGTGCCACAGCCATACCGAACCCCGGAACGATTACGACCAAGTTAGCCTGTTCCATAATCTGGGCGGCATCCTTAGCCGTAGCTGACTTATATTCTTTTTGTTCTCCACCTTCCTGCTTGGCTTGAACTTGTCCGAAAGCACCAAAAAGTACGTTGGTAAAACTACGATTCATCGCCTTACACATAATGATCGACAAAATCAAACCCGACGAACCATCAAGTGCACCGGCAGTTATGAGGAGTTTATTATCGAGCACAAACCCCATCGCCACAGCCGAGAGCCCCGCATAAGCGTTGAGCAACGCAATAACAGTTGGCATGTCCGCGCCACCGATGGGAATAATCAGGAGAATACCGAACATTAATGAGAGAATCATAACGCTCGGGAAAAGGTATTTGTTAACCTCCGCATTCGGACTATAGATAAGAGCGACGATACATCCGATAGCGACCAAAAACAAAAGACCGTTGATTAGGTTTTGATAGGGGTAAGTAATCGGACGGGTAGGTAATATTTCCTGGAGTTTACCTGCAGCCATTAAACTACCGGTAAAGGTCAAGTACCCGAGCAATACTTCCGCGCAAATGGCGATCATCAAGAACCGCGATACACCTTCTGGGGATGCCGCTAAAAAGTAATATTTCGCTGTCCCTACCAACCCTGCCGCGAGACCACCAAAGGCGTGTGATAATGCTGTTCGTTGAGGAACAGCAGTCAATGCAACTCGCGAAAGGGGGATCCCAATAAGCGTTCCAATAATGACCGCAAAAGCGATCCATGGCAGACTTTTGAGCGCACCTTCAGAATCAATAATCGTTCCGACGACTGCCAGAACCATGGCAATGACACCCGCGCCTACACCTCTGCGGGCTGATTTTGGATCACTCATCCATTTCAGGGAGAAGATAAAAAGGGCGGTTGCAATGAGGTAGGATACCTGCGTGAAAATGGGGAAATACTCTTTCATTATTTCTTCTCCTTATCGCGCGATTTAAACATTTTCAACATGCGATTAGTGATTAAGAAGCCTGAGACGATATTGGTAACCGAACACACCACAGCGATCAGACCTAAGATATTAAAAATATTAGGTTTATCGGTCCAATGGTGACCCGCAACGATAATCGCGCCGACCACGGATATGGCGGAAATCGCATTCGTCAGGGACATGAGCGGAGTGTGCAACAGCCGAGAAACGCCCTTAATCACGTCTAGCCCGATGAACGTGGCCAACATAAAAACGAACACGAGGCTAATGATATGCAAAGCGGAGCTCCCCGATCCCGCGTGTTGTTCGGCAGCTTGGACAAAACTAGTTGCCCCGATGAAAATGATAGATGTTAAAATGCACTTCTTCATAATTTCCTTTTAAACTGCCTGAGTTTTAAATTTTTCATTCCAGATCGCACCCTCATGCGTGATCAGGCAGCTCTTGACCACGTCATCTTCAGGATTGAGGAATATCCCATTTTTGTCTTTGCTCCATAAATCTTCCACCATGCCTACGAGATTCATGGCATAAACTTGACTAGCATTCTGAGGCACCCGACCAGCGAGGCTTGGGAAACCAACAATTGAAACACCATTCACATCGACCACTTCCCCCAACTTTGAACCCACCACATTTCCTCCGGACTCGACAGCAAGGTCAACAATGACCGACCCATATTGCATCGCGGCAACCATTTCAGCGGTAATCGTAATAGGCGCTTTTTTTCCAAAGAGTTGAGCAGTGGTGATGACCAAATCTGACGAGGCACAGATTTTTTTCATGCCTTCCTGCTGCATTTTCACTTGATCCGGAGTTAATTCCTTGGCGTAACCCTGGGCCGTCTGACCTGTTTCTCCAATATCAATGACGACTGCCTTGGCTCCTAAAGATTGAATTTGTTCTGCAGCGACAGGCCGCGTATCGATGGCCTCTACTTTGGCTCCCAACCGACGGGCGGTAGCGATAGCCTGCAAACCGGCTACCCCTGCCCCAATGATAAACACTTTCGCTGGAAGGAGAGTTCCCGCAGCGGTTGACATCATTGGAAATATTTTCTTCAAATAAGAAGCTCCAAGAATCACTGAAACGTACCCAGCAAGGTTGGCTTGTGAGGTGATCGCGTCCATCTTCTGGCACCGGGTTGTGCGAGGCACCATTTCTACACTCATTGCACTGACACCTTGTGCGGCCAGCTTAGCGAGCAAATCTTTTTCGTTAAATGGATCAAGGAAACTAATGTGGATCGTACCCTTATTTAAAAGGGATAACTCTTGATCCGAAGGTTTCCTGACCCGGAACACGACGTGCGCATCCTTAAAAAGCGTGGCTTTATCGGAGATAACCTTAGCTCCGGCCTTTTCATAGGCAGCATCGGGAAACCCCGCGGCTTGACCGAGTCCAGCTTCCACAAATAGGGAAGCTCCTAATTTACACAGTCGGGTGACACTTGCTGGAGTCGCTGCGGCTCTTGTCTCACCCGGAAACGTTTCTTTTGGAATTACAATGTTCATGACGCGGCGGACAGTTAAGCAATGTTCGGCGTCCTGACAATCGAAATTTTAAGGATTTTTACAAATACCCCTTATACCCCTACCAATCATGGTACTTGGTACAAAGATTCAAATTTTATCCGTAATCCTTTTCTGTATTTTAGCATTGAGGTTGTGGACGCACGATTTCTAATGTGATCCCATATGCCCGATACCTCTTACACCCTGATCGAATCATCCGGACTCTTTTTTGATCTTTCACCGCGCGTCCGTTTACAATTTGTCGGGAAGGATGCGCAGCGGTATCTTCAGGGCCAAGTTTCGAATGATGTCCGGAAAGCTTCACGAACAGATTCGATCTATGTGGCCGTCATGTCTGCCAAGGGGAAAATGTCGGGGGACGGGTTTATTCACGAGATCGATGGCGGCTATATGTTCGATGGTGAACCCGATTTCCGTGACGCACTTCAAGCTCGGTTTGATCGTTATATCATCGCGGATGACGTGGTCCTCACAGACGTAACCGACGAAACTTGCCAGTTTCATGTCGTCGGCCCGGCCCTTCCAAGTTCAAGCCTGGCGCATCTAAACCCGGTGTCCTCTAACCGACTAGGGATTCCTGGGTTTGATATTTTTGTTTCAAGTGCCCAGAAGGACGAAGTGGCGCAAATCCTCAAATCCACTTACGCCACAGGAACCGCGAGTGATTTTGAACAAATCCGAATTGAACAAGGCTACCCAAGATACGGGGTCGATATGAGCGAGGATACGATCCCACACGAGGCGGGGTTGGAGGAGCGTGCGATTTCTTATCATAAGGGGTGTTACATTGGGCAGGAGGTTATTTCTCGAATTAAAAGCGTTGGGAAAGTGAACTGGGTGTGGTCGGGATTTTTAACTGACGGCACGGAGGTTCCAACGGGCGAAGCAAAAATCATGTTAGATGACCGCGAAGTTGCAATTATTACAACCTGGATGCGGTCACCCTCACTTGAGAAAGTAATTGCCTTAGGCTACGTAAAGCGGGAATATACTACGCAGGGAACGGTTTTTACTCATCAAGGAATGAACCTGACGTTAACACCTTTACCTTTTATAAAACGCTAACTTTATGAAATCTATTTACGCTTTTTTCGCCTGTTTTCTAATCTTCGGTTGTACAAGCACCCCTCCTCGAGTCGATACCGCGCCGACGTCTGCTTACAATCCTGTTGTCGATAAACCCATCGAATTTGCGCCAGGCGCGGATTACGCTGTGGTGGAAACCAAGTTCGGTAGTTTTGTCATCGCGCTTGATTCAAAGCGCGCCCCTCAAACCGTGGAAAATTTTAAAAAACTGATCGCTCAAGGTTTCTACGATGGCACAATGTTTCATCGGGTCATTCCCCGGTTTGTTATTCAAGGGGGCGACCCTCTGAGCCGCGATCAAAATCGCCGCGCCGAACATGGAACTGGCGGGCCAGGATATACGGTGCCTGCAGAAATTACGCTCAAACATGTCAGAGGCGCTGTGGCTACGGCTCGTCTTGGCGATGAGGTCAACGCTAATCGCGAATCCAACGGGTCACAATTTTATGTGTGTCTTTCCGATCTGCCTTCCCTTGATCAAAAATACACTGTTTTCGGTCAGGTCGTCCGGGGATTAGAAGTTGCTGATGCCATTGGTGGCCAGGCCCGCGATGCTAAGGATAATCCAAAAACTCCTGTGGAAATGAAAATTACTCTCCAGACTGCTGAACAAGCTTTAGGTGTCAAAAATCCAGATCCAAAACCTCAGTAATAGGTCACATGCCGGATATTCTTCCATGGGAAAGAACTGAGTGCAAATACCTCCACGACTATCGGATTTTTAAAATTAGACAGGATTTCGCCGTTTCTCCTCGAACTTCGGTCTTACACGATTTTTTCGTTCTGGAAACACACCCATGGGTTAATGTAATCGCGCTGACTCCTTCCCGCGATTTAATCATGGTCCAACAATTCCGACACGGGGTGCGAGAGATTACGCTGGAAATTCCTGGCGGTGTGATGGACGACCTCGACAAGGATCCGGTCGAAGCGGGTGTCCGCGAACTTCGCGAAGAAACAGGGTTCGAAGGTACAAACGCCAGGCAAATTGGTTGGATTCATCCAAACCCGGCTATTCAAGGGAACATGGCCTACACTGTTTTAGTAGAAAATTGCGCGGTTAAACATGAAATCTCCCTTGATGATGGCGAAGATGTAGCCGTTAAATTTATTCCCGCGCGTGAGATTCCGGCGCTGATGAAAGCTGGCACATTCTCACATGCCTTGGTTATGGTTTCCCTTTCGTACTGGCTCCTAGAAGAAAGTCGCATCCATGTTTCGTAAGGTCGTTCTGGTTTCACTCTTAGCTTTTAGTCTTTGCCCTCTGCTTAACGCAGCTGAGGACGTACCCGTGCCGCCCGTTAAGGACGCTCCTAAAAAACTTGAGACGTCTCTTTTCAAACATCCCACTGCGGGTTGGCAAATCGAAAAACCGGAGCACTGGAAAATCGATGAGAGTTTGGTTAAAACAGTGCAAGATCAGCCCAAGAAAGGGCAGTTAGTAGGGATGTTCCGCTTTTACGATTCTGAAACAGAGGCTAATCTTAGGATTTATTGGGACCATCGTTTAGACCCGACGGATGTTGTCGACGAATCTGATGCACGTAAAGGTATGGCGGAGTCGGCGGCTCAGAGCTTAACGCTTATCAATCAGGAAATTCTGCATCTCAAAGGGGGCGAAACTTATTCAATAACGGCCACCGAACCTAATGGCGAAGTTTGGGTTAAAATTTGGGCCTTCTTGTACGACCGCAAACGGACGTACATCATCAAAGCTACTGTCCCTCAAGAATCAATGGATTCTGTCTATCCGATCCTTGAAAATATCATCGGCACTTTTAAGTCTGTCCCAACTGACTAAGTGTATGCCTAAGTTAGGTCCCCAGAGTCGCGGAGTTCATTTGCTCGAGATTGTCCTCACGGTCACGGTTATTGCGCTCCTGAGTGCCATCATCATTCCGGCTTACGTAATCACGAAGCGAAACTCCCGACTGCACGCCACAAACGAAGAAATTCTGGAGCTGTCTAAGGCGATGTCTCGGTTTCATGCCACTTACGGTCGGTGGCCGGCCACTAACACGGGCGTTTTTACGATCAATAGAACCATGGTTGACAATTTGTCAGGGTCACCTTCGGGCGATGTTAATCTGAAACAAATTAAGTTTTTCGAGTTCAAGCCTGAGCGTATCGGGACTTCAGGGGAATATTGCAACTTCTTCTACAATCGATCTTCCTCTTTTGATTGCCGCTATTACATCGCCTTCAATCAATCTAACCAAAATCAAATAATCATCCCGTCAGGAACATCTCCCTTCCCTGGGCCAATTACCAACCCAGCTGCTCTCGCGATCTGGATGAACACAAACAACTCCTTACGCAACCCTTCGCGCATCGCAAAAAGCTGGTAATATTGCAGCGAGTATTACTTTCGTGGCACTTCGATACCCAGCGCTGTGGCAAGGTCAATAGCGTGCTCCTGTTCCTGCACGATAATTCTTCTGATGACTTCTGCCATGGCAAATTCGCCCATCGATTCCGCTTGGCGAATCCTATCGCGATAATGATTAATCGTTACTCGTTCTGCTTCCAAATCGAATTCCAACATTTTCACAGCATCATCCGACGTTTGAACGGTCTTTGGAACAACAACGGGCTTGCCTCCCAAGTAATCGATTTGTTTAGTAATTAAAAGGGCATGCTGTAATTCCTCCGTTGCATGAAGTTCAAGCTCCTTAGCGATGTCCATGTAGGCAGCGCCTTTAATCTGTTGGCTGTATACAATATAGGCAATGATAGCCTGATACTCCCTCGCCAAATCTTCGTTTAAATAGCCGATCATTTCTTCCCGTGAGGGAACGCCCAATTTTGGTTGTTCTTTTTGTTGGTCCATAAATATTCGAGATTCATACTGCAGGTCTTGGACCACAGTTGAGGGTATTAACAGTTGAAATCTTGCTTTATGGGAGGGGCGTTCTCATCTATCTTAATAAAATAATGAAGAGAGTTCGCCAGTTTGGAAGTGACAACTACGCCGGGGTTTGTCCCGAAGTCATGGCAGCAATAAACGACGCCAACAACAGTGGGCACGCTCCTGGATACGGGCGAGACCCGTACACCGCAAAAGCAGAAAAACTCATTCAAAAAATCTTCAATACCAAATGCCAAGTGTTTTTCGTTTTTAATGGAACAGCCGGAAATTGTCTGGCCTTAAGCGCCATGACCCAATCCTACAACAGCATCATTTGTCATCGCTTTTCACACATAGAAAATGACGAATGTAATGCCCCCGCATTCTTCAACGCAGGGGTTAAACTACTGACGGTCGACTCACCCCAAGGCAAACTGGAACCCTCCGCGCTGAAGCAGGCCATCCTTTTGCGGACTGACGTTCATGCTCCTAAAGCTGGAGCTGTTTCCTTTACGCAAGCGACAGAAGTGGGAACTGTCTACTCTCGGTCCGAAATCAAATCCCTTTCGCGGGTCGCAAAAGCTCACAAGTTACCAGTCCATATGGACGGAGCACGTTTTGCCAATGCTGTGGTTTCTTCGGGCTCCGACCCCGCAGATTTAACATGGGCTTCAGGCATCGACGTTTTGACATTCGGGGGAACCAAGAATGGGATGGCTTTAGGCGAAGCAGTCGTTTTTTTCAACCCGGCGTTAGCCTCAGACTTCACTCATAGAATAAAACAAGCCGGGCAATTGGCTTCGAAAATGCGATTCCTTGCGGCGCAATGGATCGGACTTCTGGAAGGTGATACTTGGCTTAAAAACGCCCAACACGCTAACAATATGGCCCAATTGCTGCATCAAGGGATTAAACGCATCAGAGGCTTAACGGTGCGGTTCCCGACTGAAGCAAACTCGGTTTTTGTAGATATGCCCCAAACAATTGAAAAAGCAATGCACGCGCGAGATTGGATGTTTTACACGGATGTGGGTCCGGCAGGTTGTGCGCGTCTTATGTGTGCCTGGGATACTCAAGAGTCTGATGTGAATGATTTTTTAAAGGACTTGAAAGAAGTGGTGGCTCACGAGGCAACTAAATCCTCAGCACCCCGTTTTGACAGGAAGTAATACGGGCGTAATTTATACTATGGCTTCGGCAACATCAACTCAGCGCAAAATCGTTAAGGTGCTCTTTGATGAGTACCATAGCGAAAGTTGGTCGGTATCCCGCGACCGCGCTTCTCAGATGACGCCAGACTTCCCCGAAAATTCTAGTTACGCCTTGGCGGGCGAAGCCCTTATAACGCGCGATTTTATTATCGATAGAAATACTCAAGGGCCTCTCGATGCGGATACCTTGAATAAAATCGATGTCCTAGTCCTCCTCCATCCTTGCGACGAAAAATGGGAACGGACCACTTCTAAAAACTCGCCTCTTCTTAAGCCGGACGAAATCCTAGCCATTCAGCAATTTGTGGCCAATGGCGGCGGACTTCTGGCGATCACTGAATATGAGCATGAGAAATATGGAGACAACCTCAACGCGCTTCTTGCACCGTATAATCTCAAGTTTGAAAATACAACGGTCATGGACGCCCCACACGCGCTTCACGAGAATCCAACTTGGTTTCCTGCTGTGGCCACAAACGGACAATCCGAAAATCCCCTCTCCCATCTGGTCCGCAGTGTTTCGATGTACCGCTCTGGGTCCATAACCGCTACAGGTCCGGGTCCCTCAATTAACTGGCACGCTTCGGACCAAGCCCTTCCTAAACAGGCGGGCCTGATCGCTTCTGCCTCAAACGGAAAAGGCCGCGTCGTCGTTGTGGCGGACTCCTCTTTGTTTGGTGACAAATATTTTGACAAGCACGACCATGCTCAACTCTGGCTAAACATCATGTACTGGTGCGCGGCAGAAAAATTTAAACATACCCGGATTGCACGCCGCCAATCCCCAGCTTTTCTGTCTCCGGCATGGGCCTCACTCAAGGGTGTGATCAACCAGTTGCGCGAATTGCAAAACATTGATGGTTCAGTTCCCCCGCCCATTCACTCCCAAGCGAAGGACATGGTCACCACGGCGATTGGGTTCATCCAGCAACTTGAATCGTTCTTCCCTCATCAAACGGCTTACCTTAAACAGGTCATGGCAGACCTCACGACATGGGTGTATGGCGGTTTTCTAAAACCTGATTTTGGGAAATCTCTGGCCGCCTTCCGCCCGGAACTTAATCGTCAACATCGAATCGAACATCTCGTGGTCTTCCCGATGTACACCCCAAACGGATCTCGTGACACAAGGTTCGAAGCGTTACTCTTGAGGGTCCCATGGCCTGATTGGTTAGCTGAGCTGGAAAGAACCACATACCAAAATGCAAAGTTCGTTCCCGCTCACCTCATCGATCACACCGAGGGTTATAACAGCGAATGCGCCGTCCTTTTCCCTGAGACCATTTCGTTAACGTCGAATCCCACTAACAATTTCAGCACTATCCTGTGCGACCGTGAAGCCAAACGTCTTCAACGCTATTTCTGGAAGTGTTCAGAATTGGCGAAAACTCCGATGCACCCACAACTGGAATGTTTCTTCGGTTCACTCAAACTTGTTCAGGATGCCTTGGCGTTGTGGGACCTCATTCATGATAAAAGTCATAGCGTTGGGGAACTCCCCTTTGATCCGTTCATGATCCGACAGAGATCACCCTTCTGGATGTATGCGCTCGAAGAATTGCGCGTGGACCTCCGGAGCTTTGTGGAGGCGACCCGGTTAAATCGTGAAGGTTTCCCCTTCGCTCAGTACGTCTGTTATTCCATCCTTTTTGATCGGATCTTTCGATTTCCAATCACGGGTAACCGGATAAGAAATTACGATGCCGTGGGTGGTCAGCTGCTGTTTTCTTACTTACATCAGAAAGACGTGATCATTTGGCGCGACAATATTATGTCCATCCGCTGGGACCTTCTAGCTGAAGCAGTAGCCAACCTGAGGAATGAGGTGATGGTCCTCTATAAGGGTGGAGCGGACAGCTCAAAAATTTCATTCTGGATGGATGCCCACGACCTCATCTCGAAATATGTAAAACCTAACGTCGCCTCGAAATGGAAACGTGAAGTTCGTCAACACCTTGATCTAGACGAAACGGACCCGCGAAAATGGATTGCCCTCGTCAACGACGACGAGTTTCCCCTTGGCACCTTCCACGCGAATCTCCAAAAGAGATTTATCCCATGACGCAGTAAATGCGCGCGCCTTCGATTATTTTTGGAAAAACAGGGGAAAATTGAAACGGCACCTGGGACCGGCTCATTCAAGGCCCGGTCACCTCGCTTTATTTAACTGGAACAGCCGCCAACGGTTGAGAACCTGCCGGAGGTTTTACGCCGTTTTTGATTGAGATGTAGTCGAGCAGAATCTGGTACGTCTCATTCATGGCTGGGTCAACATTGGGGTCGTCAGTCGATAAACTTGGGTCCTCTGTTTCATCTGAGGAATCCTTCTTTTCGACCTCTACCTTTTCTTTGACAGGAATAGGATGTGGAACAGGTTGAGCCACTGTCAATTCTAGAACTTTAATAGGAGGAGTGTTCCGTGCTTTGCGCTCGAGTTTGCGAGCTTCAAGCCGTTTTTTGTCTCCTTCTTTCTCTTTGACCCGTTGTTGTTCATTGAGCGAAAGAGATTTATCCTTAAGCTTTTCCTTTTGAATTTCTATGTCCTCAAGGATGTATGAAAAGTCCTTGCTGGTAGACACTCGCGTTTTGGACATGCCCGCCAAATCAGCAATCATTTTTGAGGATACATCATTATACTTCGTGTATTTGGCCGCTTTAATTTCATCGAAGGGCAAAGGATTTTCCAATGATTTTTCTGCAATGTCGTAATAATCAAAGACGCTTGGAACCATGACATCTGGGATAACCCCTTTCAACTGAGTTGACCCGCCCGCAATACGATAAAACTTCTGAACAGTCATTTTTAAGGCACCTATGTCTGAAGGTGGAAAGGCTGCGGGATAGTATTTGTTATTAAGTCTAATGACCGCTTGAACCGTCCCTTTACCAAAGGTGCTCTGTTCCCCTACGATCAAAGCCCGGTTATAATCCTGCAATGCTGCCGCAAAAATTTCGGAGGCCGAGGCACTCATGTGGCTGGTTAAAACAACCAAAGGCCCATTGTATTGCGCCCTGCCATCCTCATCCTCGTAGGATTTAATGCCGCCAGAGGAATCTTTGACTTGAACCACTGGCCCCAACCCAATGAACAACCCGGTAAGACTTATGGCTTCGTCCAAAGATCCACCCCCATTGCGACGAAGATCGATAATAACACCTTCAACCCCTGCTTTTTTTAACTCCGCAATCAGTTTGTCTATATCCTCAGTGGGCCCTTTAGGTTTTTCCCCTGGTTTGTCCATGTCTGTGTTTGTGTAAAACAACGGAAGATCGACGACACCAATCTTTCGTATGTTCCCTTTCGCATCAGGCAACTCAATTAACTTAGCTTTCGCCTCCTGATCGGTGAGCTTAATTTCGTCACGCACAATCGTCACAATGGATCGAGCGGAAGGATCCGGGGCGTTGGCAGGAATAACTTTAATCCGGACTGTTGTCCCAATGGGACCGCGAATCATGCTCACTACTTTTTTGAGTTTCATGTCGATGACTTCGACAAACTCTTCATCGCCCTGGGCAACACCCACGATTTTGTCATTTGGCTTTAAACGCTTATCTTTTTCAGCAGGACCACCCGGGGTCAAGGATTGGATTTTGGTTAATCCGTCTTCAGAAGTCAGCAGGGCTCCGATCCCTACCAATGATAGTTTCATGGAAATCTTAAATTCATTGAACGTCTCTGCGGGCAAGTATTCGGTATGCGGATCGTAAATACGCGCGAGAGAATTTAAATAGGCCTGCAAGACATCGACAGCTTCCATTTCATTGACCGAACGAATATACCGTTCCAATAAACGGCGTTTAACAATTTTAATGGCTTCTTCGGGTTTAGCTTTGTTTAGTTTTTCTTGAAGCAACTGAAACTTGATAAACTTTCTCCACAGCATTTCCGCTTCTTTTTCATTTTTGGGCCATGGCTCCTTCGAACGATCAAGGTTCAAAGTTTCGTTTTGTGAGAAGTCATATTTTTCAGTAAGCAATCTCTTAATGAGTTCAGAACGCTGTTCGACTCTCAATCGGAACCGTTCAAAAATGTCATACGCCAAACTAATGTCTTGGTTTAAAAGGGATGACCGAATCGTCGGCGATGCCTGTTGGAAGTTATCCACATCGGATTGCAGGAAAATAAGATGATTAATGTCCAAAGAATTTAGAAAATTATGAGCCATTTTCCTGCTAATATCCGCATCAACCGGCACACGCGCGTAATGCCCGTCCTCAAGTAGTTTAAGGACGACGTAAGCTTCCTTCGACATTTCCGGCTTTGGCTTAACAACCTGTTTGAATGTATAAGGTTTATTGGCTTCGCCTGCCACAGACGGGCTGGCCGGGGTGACAGAGAGAACTTCCCCTGGAGCTATGTCAGTCGTTGAAGCGAGGGTATTCGTGTCAGGTCGACCCGCTGAGGTCTCTATGGGATTTCGCCCGACGACCCAGAAGACCCCCACTGTCGCTGTGAGAATGATTATTAATGCTAAAATTTTGCCGAGATGTTTTTTCACCGTTTCATACCTTACGTCCAAAAAGTCTTTGTCGCCAATGTTCCCTGCACTTCACGCCTTTTACTGAGAATTTCAAATAAAATCTGATACGTTACATGAATAACCCCTAGAGAAGGCAGTGCAAGGATAAGTCCCAATATCCCGCCCAACTCGCCCCCGCAAAATATAGCCAGGACAACAAGCAACGGGTGCATATGCATGCTTTTGCCCATCACCACCGGAATGATTACCACGTCATCAAACAGGCGGACTAAGATGTAAAGGACAAGAACATAAAAAGGTGTGTACTGAGCTGGGGCCCCTGTAAAATACGTAAAAAACGAAAAACCTGTCTGGTCGGTCACAGAAATGACAATCGCAAAGAGCGCAGCCACAAGCGGGCCTACATAGGGAACGACATTAAATAAGCCCGTAAGAACTCCCAAGAGTATGTATTGATCTATTCCAAGAAGTTTTAAACCTACTCCGGCCAAGGTTCCTACAATCAATGATTCAATAAACAGCCCGCGCAAAAATTGGGCGATTTGTACGTCCACTTTATAAAACAATCTGAGCGCATCTTCAAAAAACCGGTTGGGCACTCCACGTATCATCTCTCTCTTAAAACCTCTTCCGTCCAACAGGAAATAAAAAGCTATGTAGGGCACGATGATTACGAAAGGAAGATACCCCAATAACCCGAGCACCCCTTTAACCACGTAAGTCGGGAGGTCCTTTTCTAGTCTCGTGGTAAACGTCATCAACTTGGGTATGAGATCAGCCTTTTTAAGGAAATCAAATTTTGCCTCCATATGGGTCAGCGTATTTTTCAGGGTGTCCCCAGCATTTTGAATGTATTGTGGGACATTCTTTTGTAATTCATTTGGGTCCAACCAATGCACAATGAACGGGCCCGATACGACTGAAATAATGACGAGCGCGAAGTAGACAATGACTACCGACCAAGTTCTGGAAAGGCCTTTGGCTTCAAGAAAATCAACAGGCGGCGATAAAATATAATACATGATAAAGGCCGATACGAGGGGCCCAATGATCCACGCTGCAATACGCAGGGACGAAAAAAACAGGATCAATGTAACAACAACGAATACCCAACGAAGGATCACGGGATTGGAATGGGGGCTCATGCTAAAAGCTTTCAGCAAGCTTCTTATCCTCCAATAATCGGCGCAACCGTTGTGCGGCTTGTTCGGCGAGGCGCGAATAAACCTTGGCAGCTATTCTTGGCTCGCGCTGCATCAGGTCAAGGAGTGCGGGCCTGAAAAACCCTAGAAGTTGTGTGTTCTCCATCGCTACAGCTTGTGCAGTCCGACCGGACCCATCTATCAAGGTCAGTTCTCCGAATGATTCGCCCCTCTTTAACTGTCCGAGTTCCTTGAGTACGTTGTCCACGTTTCGCGCCATTTGTACGCGACCTGAGAGAATGAGGTATAGTCCCATGCCCTCTTCTCCTTCGGCAAAAACCAATTCTCCATTCTGAAAATGTCGTTCGTGCATGATGCTTTCGATGCGCCGCCACTCAAGCATTGTCAGGTCTTGGAATACCTGAGATTTTTTTATCACTACAAAAAGTTCGCGCGTGCGGCGCAGCTTCGAGAAGAACATGGACCCGAACCTAATCGAAAAGCAGGTGCAATCAAAGGGAAATTACGAAGGAAAACGCCTTAATCTGAATAACCCGTGGGGTGTTTCTTATGCCAACGCCATGCGCTCTCCACTATTTTGGTGAGATTATCATACTGGGGCTTCCATCCAAGTACGTTCCGCGCCTTATCCGATGCCGCAACTAACTGGTCGGGATCCCCAGGGCGTCGTGCCATTTCGTTGGCTGGTATTTCGTGGCCTGTCACTTTGCGGCACGTGTCTATCACTTCCTTGACCGAATACCCAATTCCCGATCCTAAGTTAAAGGAATCACTGGTGGGATGATCCAATGCAAGGCGGTGCGCTTTAAAGAGGTCAAGGATATGAATATAATCCCGAACACAGGTTCCGTCTGCCGTCTGGTAATCTGTTCCATAGATGTCCACACTGTCCTTTTGACCTAGGGCTACCTTGAGTACATTCGGAATAAGGTGCGTTTCAACACGGTGATGTTCCCCAAACTTCTCAGAGGCTCCTGCTGCATTAAAATACCGAAGGTTGACGTGCTTGATGCCGTGAATTTTGTCATACCAACCCAAAACCTTTTCGAACATGAGTTTTGATTCCCCATATGGGTTAATAGGCACTTGCGGAAGCTGCTCGTCCATAGGGACATAGGCAGGGACTCCATAGGTCGCGCACGTAGAGGAAAATACAAAGTTTTTCACCCCAACTTCAACCATAGCATCAAGAATATTTATGGCAGAGGCCACGTTGTTTTTAAAGTATTTTGATGGGTTCACCATCGACTCGCCGACGAGTGCATTGGCTGCAAAATGCATAACCGCTTCAGGTCGCGCTGATTTTATCGCGTCATGGATTTTTTGGCTGTCCGCAAAGTCCCCTTCAATAAGGTGCGCCCTTTCGTCCACTGCCGATCGGTGGCCTTCGCTTAAATTATCAAATACAAAAACGGAATCCCCACCATTGATCAATTGCTCTACACATATACTGCCGATGTACCCCGCCCCACCGATAACAAGAACCTTCATACGTGGGTTATAGGCGAAGAATTTTTCCTTACAACTTCTTTCAATGTACCAAAACTTTTCAAACCTAAATTAAGCGTTTCACTCTGTGCAAAATGTCTCAATAGGCGAATTTAATTACATATCATAAGCTACATGTCTATAGTTGTTTAGAACATATTCAAGGATCAGTTTCATGCGACTTTTTTATTGCGTTTAAAATTAACAAAACCAAAGGGGAATTATCGGCGCGCAACCACGTTTCGGTTGGGTGTGTACCGATTTTACCCTGTGTTTCTCGCGGTTCCTCTACCGCCTTTTCCGCCTCATATTGTAAATGTGCGGCCTGTTCGCGATCCCTCGCGAACGAATCCCAAAGGGATTCCGCCACATAGCCCAGGGTTGCAAAGCTACCCTGGGTTATACGCGGTAAAACCGCACAACCCC
>JAWXCD010000026.1:0-11659 GCA_034440535.1 Verrucomicrobiota bacterium
AATGAGAACGATGAGACTGACAATAAAATCCACAAGTACGGCAACTGTACTCGCCAAAGGCACCAGTATTCGTGGAAAATATACCTTTGTAATCAACTTTGAATCCGTGACAAGACTGTTGCCTGCTCTTTGAATCGCACCGGAAAACAGATTCCAAGCCAATAAGCCTGTCATTACAAATAACACGTAGGGTTTGCCATCAGATGGCATTTTCGCAAAATGTCCGAAAATGACGGCAAATATAATACCCGCCGACAGTGGTTGCAATATTACCCACACTACCCCAAGTGCCGTCTGCTTGTACCTCAGCTTGATATCGCGGGTTGCAAGCATCCAGGCGACATCTCTATATTCCCACAGCTCTGCCAAGTTGAATTCAGCGAATCCCCTTTTTTTTTCAATTATGATTTTGATGGGTTTCTTACTCACTTAAAATAAGCATTTGAAAATGCTACCGCACTTGATGGGAAAGAGATTCCTCTGAAGATCTTAGAAATTTTTTTAGAGACAAGACAAATATTCTCTTGTGGCTAAGTCGGCTTTTAGAATATTGCAAATTCTATATTTTGCAACAAAAAAGGCGAATGTTGTCGGCGACGGTTCAAACGAGGCCAGTGTAACCGCAAGAGTGGGCATGGAGTTTATGACCATTAACCCAAACCGTGGCCGCGCTCGCGACACCCTCAAATTCCAGCCACACTTTTCCATGAGCCCCTTGCGAAGATGAAGGCACTTTAAATGAACGCCTGTACAAACCCGTCGAGCGAGGGCGGTAACCGTGATTAGGATTATAACAGCGTTTCGTTTCTCGATCCCACGAGGAAGTCGTGCGGTAAAGTGACGAGGTTCCATTCCAGATCGTCCCAATCGGTGCCTGCTGGATCTCGTGCCCCGCCTGCTTTTGCACTCAAATAAGTTTCAGCGTGGTTAGCTGGCGGAAGAACTTCTGGTTCGCCGTAGTGAAATAGCCAAGCTGAATTAAGAAGGTATTTGAGCGACATAAAGATGTGAATTAAAAGTGGGGGAAGGTCCCTTTTCTAGTCATTCATTTCAAGACTGAAGTCGATCGCTTTAACGGAGTGCGTGAGAGCGCCAATAGAAATGAAGTCGACGCCCGTCTCAGCAACAATCCTAACTGTGTCAGAATTAATACCGCCACTGGCCTCAAGTTTAGTGCGACCTGCGTTTATTTTAACACATTCGCGCATGAGAGCGGGTGGCATATTATCGAGCATAATAATATCGGCACCTGCTGCGATAGCTTCGTTAAGTTGGATGACCGATTCCACTTCGATTTCCACTACTTTGCCAGGAAACATTTCACGAGCTTGACGAACCGCCGCGTGCATTCCATCACCGCCGAGCCTGCGGATGACTTTTAGGTGGTTATCCTTTAGGAGAACCTGATCGTACAAACCTTTCCTATGATTCTCGCCACCGCCGCAAAGGACAGCAAATTTTTCAAAGAGCCTGAGGTTGGGAGTTGTCTTGCGGGTGTCTATGATACGAGCGCCAGTGCCTTGAATCCGGTTGACGTAAAACCGCGTTGAAGTGGCAATAGCAGATAATCTTTGGATAAAATTAAGGGCCGTGCGTTCTGCCGTAAGAATTGAGCGCGCGCTTCCGGTGACATTTAGAGTGACATCAAAAGGATTTGAAGAAGTACCATCCTCTTTAAGAATTTCGACTTTTAGGGATGGGTCTAACTCTTCGAAGACCAAAGCAGCGACCTTAACCCCGGCGAGAGTGCAGGGTTCCTTTGGGAAAATAGTCGCGGAAGCGTTAAATTCTGCCGGGACAGACGAAAGTGTGGTAATATCTCCAAAACCAATATCTTCCGTTAAAGCTTGGCGGATTGAGGGTCTTAAAAGCTCGAAATTAAATGAGATAGACATTAAGTGTGGGCTGGATTATAACCTTAAACTCTTGTGGGGCTCACACCCAATAATGAGAACAGATAATTTTTGCAAGTATAAAAGCATCAAGAACTTAAAGGGAAATCATGTTTGAGGCAATAAAGTCACTTTTTTCGAACGATATCGGTATAGATTTAGGCACGGCGAACACACTCATTTATGTGCGAGGCAGGGGAATAGTTTTGCGGGAACCCTCGGTTGTTGCCGTAAAACAGGGCACGAACAAGGTTCTGGCTGTAGGTGACGAGGCCAAAAGAATGTTAGGGCGTACTCCTGGAAACATTGTTGCTGTTCGCCCACTTAAAGACGGGGTGATTGCGGATTTTGAAATTACCGAGGCTATGCTTCGGTATTTCATAAAAAAAGTTCACAGCCGCAAGAAATTGGTGCGCCCACGTGTTGTGATTGGCGTTCCTTCTGGAATTACTGAAGTTGAAAAGCGTGCTGTTAAGGATTCCGCGACGCACGCGGGAGCACGAGAAGTTTATCTTATTGAAGAGCCCATGGCAGCGGCCATTGGTGTTGGACTTCCCGTTCAAGAGCCCGCTGGGAACATGATTATAGATATTGGCGGTGGCACAACAGAAGTCGCTCTTATTTCGTTGGCGGGCATCGTTTACGCGAGGAGCGTGCGCGTGGCCGGTGATGAGTTTGACGAAGCGATTGTGCAGTACATGAAACGTGCGTACAATCTTATGATTGGCGAGCGCACAGCCGAAGATATCAAGATTAAAGTCGGATCTGCTTTTCAATTAGAACAAGAAATGACGATGGAAGTAAAAGGGCGCGATCTGATCGCAGGACTTCCAAAAACACTGACAGTGACGTCGCAGGAAGTGCGAGAGGCGTTGCTTGAACCTATTTCCACGATTGTTGAATCTGTTCGAATTACTCTTGAGCGTTGTCCTCCAGAGTTGAGTGCGGATCTTGTGGAGCGTGGGATGGTTTTGGCAGGGGGCGGGGCATTGTTGCGTGGGTTGGATCGTCTCCTTGCGGAGGAAACCGGTTTGCCGGTGCATGTCGCAGAGGATCCTTTGAGCGCAGTAGCCGAAGGGACAGGTAAAGTTTTAGAACAGGCAAATATTCTGAAAGATATTGCGGCTAATGATCGACGTTCTTCTGCTTCCTAGTTGTATACCCACTGTTTTTTCACGGTTATCAATACAATCCGGTGAAATTTAAACACATTCCATATGTTATTGTGGTCGTTTTCCTGGCGTTGCTGGTCGTAGCGCCGGAGAGGTATACGCACCCCATATCCAACTTTCTTGTAAAAGGGTTCACTCCCGTCTGCAACTTAATCACGACTGTTAAAATCAGGTTCTTCCGAATCAGCGACAATTTAAAGTCTCTTGAAAGCATTTCTGAAGATAACCAAAAAATGCGAAAAGAATTGGCGAAGCTTCGGACTGAAAACGATCGATTAAAGGAATTAGAACAGGAAAATAACAAACTGAAACAAATGTTGGGGTTTGTTCAAAACTCGGCTTACGACTACGTGGCTGCGCGCGTTATCGCTCGTGACTCCTCGAACTGGTGGCAAGGGTTGCATTTGGACGTGGGTTTAAAACATAACCGCAGGCTCGGCCCAAATATGGCTGTTGTCACAGAGGACGGTTTGGTTGGGAAAACCACCATTATATTTGAAGACCACTGCAAAATGGTTTTGATCGTTGATGAAAATTGCAAAGTCTCCACGACAATCAAGGAAAGTCGTGAACAAGGAATCGTGATGGGAATGCGTGAGGCCACCGAGGCGGCGCCTATACTCAAAATGACATACATCTCGCGAAAAGCCGAAATTTTACACGGGCAAACCGTCGTCACTTCGGGCTTGGGTTCCGTTTTCCCCCCTAATATTCCCATTGGTTCAATCACAGAAATTCGTACAGCTTCTAAAGCGGGGTCACTCGGATTGTATCGTGAGGCTTTGATCAAGCCTGTAGTGGATTTGTCGAATCTTGAAACTGTTTTTATTGTCGTGGGGCGCAAATAAGATGCATGGACGAATTGCGATATGATGAATGTAATATTTATTGTGGCCATCTATTTCGCCCTGCTCTTGCAGGTGAGCGTGCCACCCATTGGTTTTTTATTCGGAGCTAAACTGGATCTGATCTGTTGTTTAGTGATTTATACGGGCATGTCTTACAGCCTGTTTTCGGTTTTTTTTGTGAGTATTGTGGGGGGAGTTGTTCAGGACGCACTGTCAAACAATAGTGTTTACTTGAGCGACTCAGCTTCGGCGATTGTATCCGTAGGAACCACTCAGGGACATTTGGGGATGTCCGCGTTTCCTTACCTTTTTTTTGGGATTCTGCTTTATTCCAATAAAGCCCTTTTTTTTAGAAGTCCCTTCCTTGTTCAAATGCTTCTGGGAGGCGGCGTTACTTTTTTAATCCTTCTCGTAAATTACACGATCACATGTTTTGCCCGCGAGGTTCCGCTTTATTATAGTCTTGATGTGATCTTGCGAATATTCGGGGTGAGTCTGATTAACATGGTTTTGACTCCATTTGTATTTTCTTTTATGGATTCAATGAGCCGCCGAATGGGCCTTGAGGACCATGCTCAACAACATTAAACCATGAGTTTGTCTGACACATTTGGGGAAAAGGATAAAAGGATGGAAATCCTTGCCTTCTTAATGTCATTGGGCATCGTCGTTTTAACAGCCACCCTTTGGACCCTCCAAGTAGTGGGCGGCAAAACTTATTCAAAATTGGGAAATAAACAGGGCATCCGCGCCCAATATTTGGCCAGTGCGCGTGGGACGATAAAAGATAGGAATGGAATTCTACTCGCGGATAGTCGCCCCTCTTTCAGGTTGGAATTGTACCTTCACGATATGCTGCGCGGGGGAACTAAAATCCCAACGAAAAAAAATAAAAACAAGCGCGATGTTTTCGATATCGGCACCGTCGCGGAATCAAAAATCAAGTTACTGAGCCAAGAATTAAAGGTGCCACTGCCAGCCGCCCACATTAAAAAAATACAGCGCCATTTAGACCTCTATCCTTTTCAGCCGTATACCCTTATTGACGATGTGCCTCCTGAAGTCGTGGCGAGATTCTACGAAAAAAGCCCCATTATTTCTGGCGCAGACATTGGTGTGGTGGCCACTCGTTCATACCCATTCGGAAATCTTGCGGCTCATTTGCTGGGTCATATAGGCAAAGTAGAAGTTCAAAAAACTGATCCTAATAATCCCTATGCTTATGGTCCCGCGTATCTTGGGAAACAAGGGGTTGAAAAAACGATGAACGAATATCTTCTTGGGGAAGATGGGGAACGATTAGTGCGGGTGGACACCAAAGGAATGATTCAGGAGGAAGTTAAAAGTAAATCACCTATTCCGGGAGATACCGTTTACCTGACCATTGATGTTCGCGTTCAACAGATTGTTGAGAGTGTGATGCAACCCATCAAGCGTGGTGCGGCGGTTGTCGTCGATGTGAATAACGGGAACATTTTGTCCATGGTATCCGTGCCGTCGTATAACCCAAACTCCTTTGTTCCTGCTATTTCTAAAGCAGAGTTTAAACGTCTGAAAGAAGACACAGATACGCCCATGTTGAATCGAACCATTAGTTCATATCCGCCGGGGTCTATTTTTAAACCCGTCATTGCACTCGCTGGGTTGGGCAATGGCAAGCTGACCGGTAAAAGCACATTTCCCTGTTCAACTTTAACACTCGGAAACCATTCATTTAATTGTTGGATATTTAATCAATCGGGCGGATCACATGGGGGCGCGGTAGATATGAAAGCTGGAATCGCCAATTCCTGTAACGGTTATTTCTTTCGTGCGGGCATTCGAACAGGGGGACAAGCTACTTATGACATGGGGAAAGTTTTTGGGTTTGGGGAGCTGACCGGTGTGCCACTCACATCCGAGACAGCGGGTGTGATGCCGGGCCCGCCTTGGTTAAAAGCCAATTTTCCGAAGGATCGGTGGACTGAGGGTTATGTAGCGAATACCTCCATTGGTGAAGGTTTCGTGATGGTGACGCCCCTTCAAATGGCCATGTTTGCGTCGGTGATAGCCAATGGTGGAGTCGTTCACCGGCCACGCTTGGTGGACAAAGTCATTGATGCTGATGACAAACTTGTTTATGAGGATAAACGGGAAATCAAAGCCCGGCTCTCGTTAAAACCTGAGGATGTTGAAGCCGTTAAAGCGGGAATGCGCGCGGTGGTAGAAGAAGGGACTGGCAAAAAGGCAGCGCATCCGACAGTAAAAGTTTCGGGTAAAACCGGAACGTCCCAATCACGTGGCCGATCAGGAAAGAAAACATGGTTTATTTCCTTTGCGCCCTACGACAAACCCCAATATGCATTGGTGGTCATGGTCGAAAATGGTGATTCCGGTGGGTCCACATGCGCTCCGCTTGCCGGACAAATATGGCAGGGTATATTTGCTATCCCACCGATCGCTGAAGGTGGTCAAGTTGAGCCATTAACCAAGGAGTTCCTTGAAGGTGGCATTGGTATTGGCATACCTGCTATGGTGACTCCTTCGGGTTCCCGTCCCATCGGGCCAGGCCTTGAAGATGAGGAAGATGAGTTTGAAACGGAACAACCGAGGAACCAACAAGACAACCGGGGTCGTGATCTGAATGCCCCACAAAATCTTGAACAGGAAGAGGATGTTCCTGATTTTATTAAAAACGCGCGTGGTTTGCGCGGCCCCTCTAGACGTGGAAACGTTGGCGATTGATTATTATGGACTGGGACTTGGGAAAATTTTGGAAGCAAGACTGGATGAGCTGGACCATCACAATTATGATGATCTTGCTGTGTGTGACCGGCGTCCTTTTTATCCGTAGCGCGCAAGCGGGTGAGGAAGGAGCGCTTTCGAGAGTTTGGGTTTCTCAAGCCGTTTATATGTGCATTGGTTTGGTCGTTTATTTCATCGTCATGATGATCGACTATCGCTTGTACATTAGGTTTAGCTGGCTGATTTATATTGTCAGCATGGTGTTATTGGTTGCTGTTTTAGTCGTTGGAGAGGAAGTGAACACCACAAAAGGGTGGTTGCGTATTGCTGGTGTTGGAATACAGCCCGCAGAACCCGCAAAGCTCGCGATGACTCTTCTTATGGCTACATTCTTGGGAAGCATAAAAATCGATCCCACGCGTGTGTTTAATATTATTGTCGCATTAGTGATTTTTCTTATTCCTTTGGGTTTAGTTTTTTTACAACCCGATTTCGGATCAGCCATTGTCATGGTCCCGGTGGCGTTCGCCATCATGTATGTGGCTGGTGCTAAAAAAACACATTTGCTCATTATTGCCATCATTGGGTTCACTTTAAGTCTTCTCTTGTGGCATGATTTTATTCCAGGCGTTAAATTGAAACAGTACCAAAAGGATCGGATTCTCTCATTTACCGACCACAATCGCGATTGGCAGGGTACCGGGTACCAACTGAGGCAAACCAAAATTGCGATGGGTTCAGGAGGGGTATTTGGAAAAGGGTATATGAAGGGAACCCAATCCCGGATGGGTTACCTGCCAAAGGCCATCAGGCACAGTGACGCTATTGTGTCAGTTGTAGGAGAAGAGGTTGGCTTTCTTGGATGTACGGCGTTATTAATTGTGTATGCGATCCTTTTATTGGTGGGTATTAATATTGGAATTCGGTCAGTTGAGAAAACGGGAAAACTCGTGTGTGCCGGTATCGTGGTGATTTTGTTTGTGCACGTTTATGAAAATGTTGGGATGGCACTTGGCATTATGCCAATTACTGGTATTCCTTTACCTTTAATAAGCAATGGCGGATCGTTCGCGATTATTGTCATGGGCGCGTTAGGAATTATCCAGAGTGTGAATATCCATCCTAAACCGCAGAAAAACTTTATTTAACTTAACCTTAGAGGTTGGCGTAACTGCCACTCTTACAAATGTTTAAACTTACAAATATGTTCATGGAAACTGTGAAAAAAATACTTGCCCTGGGCCGTCGCAAAGCCTCAGAGCGCGAAATCATTATTAACGTTGAAAAATTGGAAACGAGGGTGGCGTTACTCGAGAAAAACCAATTGGAAGAACTCAGTATCGAGCGGACCAATGAAGAACGTATCGTGGGAAGCATCTTCAAGGGGAAGATTAAAAACCACGAAATGGGTCTTAAAGCGGCCTTTGTCGATATTGGAATGGAGAAAAATGCGTTCCTTCATCACTGGGATATGCTTCCCGCAGCTCTTGACGACGAGTTGGATTTGGTCGATCGAGGTGGACGAAAAAAACCTCGGAAGAATATCAACGTAAAAGACATTCCGAGTATGTACCCTGCGGGGTCGGATGTTATGATTCAAGTGACCAAGGGCCCCATCAGCACCAAGGGACCTCGGGTCACAACCAACATAAGCTTGCCGGGGCGGTTCTTGGTTTTAATGCCGTTTAATGATCAATGCGGCATTTCGCGCAAAGTGGAAGATACAGTTGAACGTAAACGACTACGTAAGATTCTGGAGAAGTTGACTATTCCTGACAACATGGGGGTGATCATTCGTACCGCAGGCGTGGGCCAGAAGGAACGGTATTTTATACGGGACTTGGCTTTATTGGTTGAAAAATGGAATGAAGTTGAACGTAAAATGAAAAGTCAGCATTCCGCTACATCTCTTTATCAAGAGCCAGACTTGGTGGAACGAACCGTCCGCGATTTCCTTACAGAAGACATTGACCGCATTTACATCGATAACCAAGAGGAGGCTAATCGGATCAATGATCTAATTGCACAAATCTCCCGCCGGTCAAAGAGCAAGATTAAGGTTCACAATGAAAGTGTGCCGATTTTCGAAAAGTTCGGGGTGGAAAAACAAATTGAAAATGCTTTCCGTCGCCAAGTTTGGTTGAAGAGTGGTGGGTACATCGTCATCGACGAAACAGAAGCACTTGTGGCTATAGACGTCAACACCGGGCGCGCGAAAGCGACGAAGGAACAGGACAAAACAATTCTCCAAACTAATTTGGACGCAGCCGAAGAAATTTGCAGGCAATTGCGTTTGCGTAATATCGGCGGGATCATTGTTCTCGATTTCATTGACATGAAATTGCCGAAAGACCGTCAGGCCGTTTATAACCGGATGCGCGATGGTTTGAAGCGCGATAAAGCTAAGACGCATGTGCTCCCTATTTCTCAATTAGGTTTGATGGAAATGACGCGCCAACGGCACACGGAAAGTATTCAATCATCCAGCTATACGGAATGTCCTACTTGCCAAGGTAAAGGAATTCTTAAATCTGCTGAATCGGTCAGTGTTGAGCTTCAACGCAAAATCGGGGAGGCCCTTCGTCGTGGTGGTACAGGGCGTGACTTACGCATTTTTGTGAACCCAGAAATCTTGAGTCGCCTTAAGACGGTGGATGAAGAACTTCTCATCGAGTTGGAACGCAAGCACATGGGCCGGTTATCATTTAAGTCAGATGCGGCTTTGGCTCTCGAGCAATTTCGTATTACCGATGCGGTTTCAGGAGAAGAAATCAAATAGCATCTGCAAATAAAGGATTTACAAGGGTCCTTTCTTGTCGTTTTATTACTTTCCCTTTTTAAGGGTTTTGGTTCGGGCTGTAGCGCAGCTTGGTAGCGCGTTTGAATGGGGTTCAAAAGGTCGCGAGTTCAAATCTCGCCAGCCCGACCATTTTTTATTTTCGGTGGATAAAGGAAAATACCCTATTTATAGATGAGGTACTTTTTCCTGATCTCCTGAAAGGCTTGGGCATCCTTGCGCCATTGAGCAGTAATTTCGTCGGCAGACCGTCGTTTGATTAACATCTGACGGGTCCAATCAGACCCGTTCACCTTGTCGAACATTTCAATTTTATCCGATCCAGCTTTAAACAGGTCCTTGTCAGGATGCAGTTTTTGGATTTGGGCGAATATGTGTATGGGCAATTCCGTAAGGGGGGCGTTGGTATAGTCCTTGATCATAATTTGGACCCCACGACAAATTTTTCCTTTTTGGTCTCCGTAAAAGGGGCGGTAGGTGACCGGTCGGAAATAGATGCTGTTGAATTTAGCATTCATCGCTTTGGCAAGAACCTCATGGTTAATCCATTCTTCGCCCGCAAGTTCAAATGGTAGGGTGTATCCAACCCCGTTATTAATTGTTCCAATTTCTCCGAGAATGCCGGTAGCCGCATAATAAAAGCACGTTTCTGCCTTCGGAATATGCGGGGATGTTGGGATCCATAAGAGCCCTGTGTCCATCCACGTTTGATTACGGTTCCAGTCTTTCATTTCGATAACCGTCAATTTGCATCGACCTTTTAATTGCTCTGCATTGATGAACTTAGCTATTTCGCCCATTGTCATTCCATGGACATAAGAGACCGGAATTTGGCTAACGAACGAAACAAATTTTGGATTCAACATAGGGCCTTCGACTCTCAGGCCACCGAGTGGGTTGGGTCGGTCGAGGACAATAACTTCCTTACCTTGTTCCGCGCACGCTTCCATTGCGAGTGCCAGGGTGCTGATATAGGTGTAGCTGCGGGATCCGATGTCCTGTAGGTCAACCACAAGGGCATCGATACCTGCCAGCATCTCCGGACTGGGCTTGCGGGTCTTCCCGTAAAGCGAATACACCGGTAAACCCGTTTTTGGGTCCGTGGCGTTATCTACTTTTTTACCCGCCAGTTCATCACCATAGACTCCGTGTTCAGGACCATAAAGAGCGACAAGCTTAACTCCCGGGGCTGACGAGAGGATGGATACCGTAGGAATGGCTTTATTGTTCACTCCGGCAGGGTGGGTGACCAAGCCAATCCTTTTACCTTTGAGAATTTGAAAGGATTCCTGCTGAAGGACGTCTATTCCAAGGGAAGGTGTTGAATATAAAGGGGTAACGACAAAAAGTAGACATAGAAGGACTATGCAAGCGAAGGGTAGATTTTTCATATTGATATTATTTTGAATGAATTGCATATAGGACCGTCTGTTAAATGATTATGAAAACTTCCTCACTCGTATTGTTGCTGGCAATTGCCACGATTGTCACTTTCTTTTCTTATTCACCAGCCAAGGCTGACGTTAAAGTCTACATCGGCAGTGGTGGTGGGCAGCGTCACTACCGTCATCATGACTATTATGCTCCTCGTAGACATTACCACAGCCATTGTGAACCTGCTCCGGTAATTTATTATCCTGCCCCGGTAGTGATTGTACGTCGTGCGCCGGTTTATTATTATCCTTCTACTCGGGTTTACGAATACCGTTCATCCGCCCGGCCTGGATATTATTACGAGCGTCGGAATGACGACTTTAGGTATTAATTCTCGTCTGCATTGACCTGAAATTAAACCACTGCTAAGGTTCCTCTTCCCGTTGACCCCATAGCTCAACCGGATAGAGCAGCGGATTTCTAATCCGCAGGTTGCTGGTTCGATTCCAGCTGGGGTCACCAATGTATCCACTCGTTTCCTTTGCTTCTGATTAACGCAAAGTTCTTGTCACTCCAGTTTGAGCAAATTTTCCGCCTAACAGAACGCAATAAATAAATTTCGAGCGGACCTCGTTTTTCCCTGAGATCAATTGGAGGTTTAATCTTATGAGTGCGCAACCCCTTTGGGGTTGTGTGTGGGCTTACTTTTACCCAGGGTAGCTTTACAACCCTGGGCTATGTGACGGAATCCCCTTGGGATTCGTTCGCGAGGGTTCGCGAACAACCCACACATTTATTATGAGTGGAATAATTGATCCGCAAGCGTGGCTTATAATGGTATGGGCATTACCA
>JAWXCD010000027.1:0-32455 GCA_034440535.1 Verrucomicrobiota bacterium
AGTCCCACCGTTAAGATAAGCTGATCCACCCCCAGCCTTTATGAATGAACCGTTCCCCGTGATATTGTTACTAAAATCCAAAGTGTAAAACCCTTCGGCATTAATGGCATAGCCCGCAGAGTCAATAACCCCTGCTAATACAAGGTTTCCAAAATTTGCTCGAATTGGGGCATTTGAAGATAAAACAATGTTATTATTAATGATCTGGCGGTTCGTACTGTTCTGGTTGATACCCTTAAGTCCCAAGGTAATGTTTGAGCCACTCAAATTAAAATTTGTGGAATTGCGGTCAAACCGAATTCCACGCACATCCCATGCGACATCTGTCAATGGGTTAGGACGGACACTACCGGCAAACACTAATAGTTCAGAACCATTATTCAAAGGAACTTGGTCATTCGACCAGTTAGGTGCTTGGGTCCAATTGTTATTAACACCAGACCCGCCATCCCATACCCTAAGCACTCCGCTTTCAACCCCAAATGTATAAAAAGTCGTAGCCCCTTCAACAACCACTTTATCTACGATCGTCTGACCCGGAGTAATTGTTCCATCAAGACTTAGAATTCCGGAATCAGCTAGAACCGAAAGATTATTATTAGTAGATCTAATCGCCCCAATGTACCCATCACTGGGAGCCGTATCAAATCGCCAAGTAATCGAATTCGATAGCACCATATTAGTGAAGAACCCATTTACCTCAACCCCCCTAAAGTTAGCAATTCCAAATGCCCCGCCTGCTGCCTCAATAATAAAATTTGCAGAGTTTGAAAAGTTACCATTAACCACCAAATGATCATTCGTCTGCATCTCCAAGCGAGCACCATATTGCAGGATCACGTTTCCGTTGTTCGTTACATTGCCATCAGGATTAAATGTGCTGTTGGTGTATACATTTAGGTTGTTTGCGTATATCTCGCCATTATTACTGAGGTTTACCGTCCCGCGCCGTACGTCAATGAGTCCCGTACTATTGGTATTTACGAATGTCGA
Source organism: Verrucomicrobiota bacterium (assembly GCA_034440535.1). Classification (GTDB taxonomy): domain Bacteria; phylum Verrucomicrobiota; class Verrucomicrobiia; order JAWXBN01; family JAWXCD01; genus JAWXCD01. The sequence goes on from JAWXCD010000027.1 coordinate 994, forward strand.
CCCGTTGATCGTTAATGTATTATCAAGCGAAAATTTTGTGTTTCCTAGAATCGTTGAACCAGTAACCCGAGCATATCCACCATTTGATAATATTAAGGAATTGGACGATCCGTTGTTCCCAATGTACAAGCTGTTTGCGGCAATAATGAGTTGCGACCCTGCCCCACTTACAATACCCATATTGTTATCTGAGTTTAGCCCCTGACCGAATGTCAGACTGTCGTTAAGTCGATATAAGCCTCCATTGTTGATCCTTAAAGTCGTTCCGCCTCCCACATTTCCAAAAGTACTAGCGGCCGATGAAACCAACATTCCTCCTCCGACAACTACCGAAGACCCATCGCTATCCGCAACGATCAACTGATTGGTCATAAATCCACCCAAAACGTTAACCAAACCAACCCCGCTACCGCCCACATACAAACGCCCCACATCACCCCAGGATCCTGAATTAATAATGATTCCCCCTGTTGCGCCTGCAACCGAACCCAAATAGGTATTTGGCGTTACTGAACTTGATATCTGGTTTGAAATTGTCCCCGAATTAAGGATCAAGGAAAAAGCTGAGTTCGATAATGTTCCAAAGTACAATGAAGAATTGCTAAAAACTGCGCCTTTATAGAGGTTTAGATTCCCTGCTTGGAATGTAGAAGCGTTCTCAAGGGTGTTTGTAACTAAAAGCATTCCCACATAGGATGTCCCACCTTTAAAATCAAAAGCTCCACGGCGCAGGTCAACCACCCCACCGGCAGCACTTCCATTTGTAACAACTAATCCGCCACCCAAAACTTCGATTGCTCCGACTGATCCTACTCCAACCCCCATTATAAGATTGGATTGAACAACTACTTGACCTCCACTTGACACCCTTAGACTGTTGCTCAGCCCTTGAGCGCTGACCCACAAATCACCCGCATTTATCCAAGTTGATCCAGCGCCACTTACAAGTACGCTATTATTTCTTGATTCAGAATTTGTCCCAATCACGGCAAATGCGTTCGAAACTGAGCCTCCGTTTAGTATGGATAGCGTATTGAGCTCACCAGTATTCCCAATTACAAACGAACCGGAATTAATAATCCTTGATCCACTGTCTGTCACCACAATCGAGTTTCCCCGCGAACCATTGGAAACCCCGACATTAAGAGACCCGGCCGCAAATGTGGCACCATTACTGACGATTAATGAGTTCCCAGAACCAGCATTTCCAATCGTTACTGCAGAAGTATTTGTGTAAATGCTGTTGGCATCAGTGACAACCACACTGTTGTTATTGGCTGAAGCAGCGCCCCCAACAATGAGCACCGTCCCATTGACGCGCCCCGCGTTACCCACAGAAATAACGTTGTTAGCGGAATTGCTGCCATGCGTCACGGTACCCGCGTTATTCCAAATTGATCCACTTCCATCGACTCGAACGGCATTGTTACTCCCTGATGCCAAGCCAATAATAGCTGTCGCGTTACTGAGCGTCCCAGCATTTGTCACAATCACTTCATTGTAGCTCCCATTAGTGCCGACATAAATAAATCCAGCGTTACCGATAAAACTTCCACCGCTAACTAACAGTTGGTTACTTGAACTCTCCGCTCCCATGATGGTTGCTGCTGCCGAAATACGTCCGAGGTTACTGACAATAACCCTGTTTAATCCCCCTAAAGATCCAAGTACTAAACCCCCGCCACTACGCCATGTTGTTCCGGAATCCTGTACAACCACCGTGTTTCCTGTAGATGAACTAAATAGCCCAACATTCCCAACCGAATTTGTTACCCCGCCCCCATCCCGAATCACAAGTAAAGTTCCCCCGTTTGTTCCACCCACGGTCATATTTCGGGCAGAATGCGTAATTCGCGCCGTAAGGCCGGATACCACAACGCCGCCGCCTTCTATTGCTGTGCCTGCAGTCCCAGTATACGAATTAGTGTTAACCACATACAACGTTCCGGTCCCGAGCTTAAGCACTGACACCGTCCCGCTTACAATCCCTTGAACATATGTATCCCCGCCCCCTCCATAGGTGAGCGTTTTAGTTACCCCTGTGATCGACCCGCCCAAAACCAGTTTCCCCGACTCCGAATAAATCCACTGGTTCGATCCAAGTGTAATATTTGGGTTGAACGTGTTCGTTCCAGTCTTGTGATAAATGCCCTCATTTAATGTCAACGCGTTCCCATGGGCCGTGTACCCGCCGTTACTAAATGTGATCGTCCCAAAGGCAAAGTTACTAAAATTGTTGGTATTATTTAACCGGCTCGCCCCTACTGTGCCAAAGTTTAAACCCTGCCCTGATGTAGGAGCCACCAACCCAACCCAGTTCGTGTCGGTGTTCCAGTTGTCAGAAGTTCCAGCCCCATTCCACACAATCGAGGCAAGTCCTGTAACCATAAGCGTATGATTTGTGACGCCACTATTAATGTTTGTTCCAGCAACTATTGATCGCCCATAATAACCAGCTGTCGGGGCACCATCGATTACAAAGGTGTTAAGTAACCCCGCAAACGTGTTATTCGTTGATTGCATCCCGCCCAGAAACCCAATCTCAGGAGCACTATTAAAATACCACGTGATGTTACTCGTCCCAGTGTTCCCATAAAACCCACCAACTTTTATTCCCGAATTAAAGTTAGAGGACACACTGCCCCCAGCTGAAAAAATTGAAAACGTAGCACTGTTGGTAAAGTTCCCATTGACTACCAAGAGATCAGGTTCTGACATGTTTAACCGCGCTCCTGATTCAAGAACAAGGTTACCAGTATTTGTTAACACCCCATCGGGATCAAGGGTTCCTGAGCTTCTCACCCGCACCTCAGGGAGCGTGCCCGTCCGCAGTTCGCCTGAACCTGAAACAATAGCATTCGTATTGATGATCACACCCTCATCAAACCGGTATAACCCTGACCCGATCAAACCAAGCAACGAGTTACTTAAACCATTACCCACTGTAAACACTTGCCCGTTATCAAAGTCCACTGACCTCACTAACGCAGTCCCACCTTGGAAAGAGAAACTTCCTGTCGTGTTTGTAAGAATGATTTTATCGGCAACTAACGTAGCCCGAGAGGACAAGGTTACGTCCCCGCGGTTGACATAAAACTCAGCTGTTCCACCGGAATTCGTAATGGCAGTTACTCCCCCCACGATAGAAACTGAACCCGTCGTAGCGCCGCTCCCTAATCGTATGCCCCCTGCCGTTATATTAGCGGCGACATTGGTCAATGAACCCACCGCTGTCCCTATCCTTAACCCAGAACTCGGCATCGTGCTTGACCCTAAATAAATCGTGTCAAATACGTTAATAAGCCCATCAGCGCCATTAGTCAGAAGAAGGTTATCAACTACGGCTAGTCCATTTGAAGCTACAACCAACGAACCCCGGCGCAAATCAAATAACGTCGTCCCAGTAGCGTTAGTATTATACAACGCTGAACCATTAAAAACCTCTACTTTACTCCCACCAAAGTTGAGTGTTTGCCCAACAGTAATATTCCCGCCCACATCAGCTGATCCGCCATTGGTTAAACTTAAAATACCCACCCCGTTAGACCCCACAATTAGGCGACCTGCCGCGCTTAATCGTGAGGTGCCGCTAATCGCTTCAATTCGTCCGGTTGAAGCAAGGAAGTTTCCTAATACTACCGTCCCGGAGCCAGGTAATGAACCCGCCCCCGCAGCCAATCTCCAAGTGGTTGATCCTAAATATTGATCGCCAAATGTGAGCGGATTAGCCGCAAAATCCATGATGGAATCTCCGCGCGTCTCGAGCAAGCCCCCGTTAAATACAACGCTGCTCCCATATGATGTATTAGTGAAGAATAAATGATCAACAATAGCTGTACCACCGTTCATCCTTAAAAAAGCACTCCCGCTATCGCCCACCACCAAAACACCGGTACCGGCAGAATTTGTGACAAACAAAGTACCGCCATTAATGTTAACCGAATTATTGGAGGAATAACTTGTGCCAGAACTAATCAGGAACCGTCCGTTAGCCGTCACCACCCCGTTATTTTCAATTTTAAAAATATTGTCTCGGCTGCGGCCATTGCCAACAATAATATCGCCGCTGGCTGCTCCGTTACTGACAAAAAGGGATCCACCCGACACTGACCACAGATTGCTCCAGCCGAAGTTAGTATTAGCTCCGTCCAAAGTTGAACTTCCAATATAAGCGTTATTGGCCTCAATCCTCCCTTGATTCGTCACTATGATTTCATTGAGAAACCCACCCATAGCCAGAGTTAAGTCGCCATTAACTTTCCACAAAGATCCCGCACCTGAAACTAATCCTGTGTTCCCATAGACCGACCACCCTAAACGCGCACCCACTGATGCCACCCCACTCGTCACTACGCCACCGTTCTCTATGACCAGCGCGTTCGCATAAGAGCGCTTCATTCCACCAACAAGAACTCCGACTCCAACATTTAACCAACCAGGGGCGTATAAAACCGAATTGGAACCGGCCACATAAATTAAGTTGCCCGCTGTATCAGCGGTGCCCACCTCCATGAAAAACGCATCGGCGTACCCACCATTAGTCACAATCAATTTATTTCCAAAACTTCCATTCCCATCAAACTGTCCTCCTGCGGAAGCAAGTTGAATGGCAATAAACCCATTAAACCTAGACCCAGCACCGCTTACGACAATCTGGTTATTAGCTCCGCCATAATTACCCAATTCGGCTCCACCTCCAGCCACCGACATCGTTGCGCCATCACTCACAATCACTCGATTGTCAGAACCGAACCGTCCGTGGTTAAGATGACTTACTTGTAAATACGTCCCAGCGCCAGTTACCGAGATTGTGTTTCCATTCCCACCTCCGCCGAAGACTGTCATTGTATAGGTTGAATAATTAGATCCGCCATAAAAATTGGCGTCACCGGCTGAGAACATGTGAATTCCTCCACTAAAACTGGAATTTGTCATAAAATTCGCAGTCACCCCGTCAATTCGCGTGGGAACAGTACCATTTGCATTGGAAAACCCGCCATTGAAGAAAATTTCACCCTTTGTCGAGCCACTGTTTCCAATTATATACCCATTTTCTCCACCAGCGGCCGTCGAGTTCATGGTCACCGTCTGATTAAAAACCAATGTGGACCCGTCCTGTGCGAATATCGTCAGGTTAGTACCATTTCCCAAAAATACCGGGGCGTTGAAAATGTTGAATCCGGAATTATTATAGATGCCATTGCGAAGATACAAAGCTCCTCCTTCGGCAGGATTTCCATAGACTTGGTACCCCCCGGAATTAAAAACGAAAGATCGAAAGAAAGGATAAGTGTTAGTACTTAGATTGTTAGTGACAATGAGATTTGAGAATGCATCAAAACTAAGGTCAGCCCCGCTGAAAGGAACAATATCCCCCTGCCAATTTAAGGCGGTACCCCAGTTCCCTCCAGAACCCCCGCCATCCCAGCTATTAGTCGCAGCAAAGGATGCGTTAGGCTCTAAGGTGGCCACCAAAAAAAATGCGGTGAGGAGCCGTAAGACCCCTTTCAATTTAAATGACTTTAGTAATTTCGTAATGATTCCTACAATAGTTTCGGTTTTACGGGCATATTTATAGCACGTAAAGCGTTACAACTGATACACTTTTTTATTGACTAAACTATATCGATACAGGCTAAAGTCAAGGGTTTTATAGATTCACACGTTAATTCTTAACGTATTATTTGTCGATGGTCTTTTTAGGGGGAATTGATGAGGTCGGACGAGTGAGAGGTGGCGGAAGACCATAAACTCCGCCGCTGGTTTCGTACAAATTCGCGGGCGGTGCCTGTGTTGGATTGGAAGGATCAAATCCAGGCTGCATGATTATTGCCACCCCTTTCGCCGGTTTAAACATTTCTTCTGAAGGCGCAGTAAGACTTATCGTGGTAAACTCACCAAAAATAAACGGCTTCCCGCTCATATAATAAAGCGCTTGGATGGGTATATAATCGTCTGAAAGTTTTTGAGGCACCTTTGGGAGAGCAAAACGGGTATGCATACCCATATCACTATTTAAATTTTCTTTAACTGCTTTTGCTAATTCTGAGTTTTTATACAACCAATACTCAGCAACCACCGGACTATTCGTTGCCTCGCTCTCAGTTTCTATCCAGCGTGTCACCCTATAAGAATTAATGGATTTGGATCCCGCCGTTTTATCCTCATAATAATATTTAACTTCTTTTTTAATCACTGAGTCGGAAACAGCTGAATTAGGCCCTCTCATTCCTTTACTGAGGCCTTTGAGTCCGGAAGATATTCCGTTAATTTCATATAACAAACCTGCTTCAGCATCAGCAATATAACCTGTTTGGAAATTGGTTTTTCCCTCAATGGTTTGATAGCTTGCCACTTTTCTCGGCATCATGAATACACGATTAATGTTGGTCTGGGGGTTAGGCGCAGCAACACACACTGTTTTGTATTCAAATTGAAGAGCCTGAATTTTCTCCTCCTGAGCGCTAGCAGGAAGAGCTACGAACAAAACACCCATTAATTTATAAATCCAACTCCTCATAATGACTTGTCCCATACTACCACATAATTCGGAATTGATCCCTCATCATAACTGGTTGTTCGCTCTATTAGAATTTCTTTCCATTGTTCAGCTTGAACAGTATCCTGAACTTCAAGCGTACCCACTGTTCCCACATCTTTAACCGTTTGAACGCACACATAAGCCCTAAAATGCGATGATCTCGGCGTCAAAAACTGGCCTATTCCCCGCAACACTTCTTTTGGCCCTGCGGAGTTCGAAGATGCAAGTGTGACGAGATTGGTTCCACCGATATTAGTAGATCCAGCTCCTGCCCAACCAACCCCGTAAATGGCCTTTGCCCCAGATGCAACCCACATGCTCGAATCAGTATTCCCACCCGTATTAGTAAATGTATTGATTGAAGGGGTGCCCCAAACTTTAAATACTGCATCAGAGTAGTTTTTGCTCGCTATGACAGTCATGTTCGTTGGCATTCTTCCTAGGACTTCGCAGATTTCTCCGGCGCTATCAATAACCCCAGGTATTCCGAATCGATCTCCTGTACCGGGGCCATATCCGTCATACCCTAGTATCTGGTCAGTGGTAGGGGAATAAATCATTTTAGCCAGGGCCACCTCGTCAGAAACCAATCCCCGAACTAACGCTTTGTACGGACGCAATCGCACTCGTTCCAAGACATTGGTTTGAGGCTCAGCCGTATGAATCGAAGGATTTAAGGTTAACATTGAACGGCGCGGGTTTTTAACTTGGCCTAAGGCCTTATTTGACGATCGACTGAACACGCTTCGATAGTTATCAGGTCCGGAAAGTGAACCCTGAAAAATGTCGTACAAAGCCCAGTCGGGAACTGACCCGATGACATCAAAAGATGTTGAATTTGTCAGTGCCTTGTTGAAGCGAAGGGTTCTCCATGGTCGCCCGCTATGTACGTAACCCAGTTCCGCAGGATTTTGAAAGTCGGTCTCGCCTACAATTTGACTCGTCAAGTCACCATCCCCGTCCCCCCATCCTGAAAACATGGGTTTGGGTGTAGCCGTTACTGACGACCAACTCGCTCCATTGGTGTTCCATGCGGTGCCGAAACTGTTTGTCAAAAATGAATTCATAGCCCCTGGCTCACCCGGTCCGATAATTGCGCTCTTTTGCAAATATCCAGTTAAGTTCCCTCCCAGCGAAGTCGCGTCGGGATAAGTACTAGAGTCGCTGGTGGAATAAGTGGATTTTTCAAACATCGATCCACCTCCCAAATTTACTTCATTAACTAACTCATAAAAGGGAAATGCCCGTCCATAATTGAAGTCAGCGGTATTAACACTACGCAATGAATGATTACCTACATTCGAATAGGGTAATGTACCGGCTGTTAATACTGGGCCCCAATCATTTGCGTCGTAAGTATTCACAAGATTGTTGTACTCGGAACTATTTTGCCTCGTGAAGTCTACGAAAGCCGACCGGTCGTTACACCTTGGATCATCAACTTCGCGTGACACGGTAACGGAAGAAAGTGGTAAAGTCTGTATCCCTAGAAACGGCAACCATTTAGTCTGTGGCAATCCCGTGGGATTAGCTCGGTTACCATCTCCAGAGGACCAAACTGAAGCATTATTTTCATCTTTGGGATTTAATCGCGGATGGGGCAAGATGTCGTAGAAGGCTGAAATCTTATTTAGATTGGCGCCATTACCCCGTGGCCCAGCCGCCAAGGATGGAATATCGCTGTGCACATCGACGTCACCCAAATATGGGGTAGAACCAAATAACAGATAACTATTAGTATCCATCACTGACACGCCTACAGCAAGCGCCATATTAATCCTCCCTGAATTTGTAGCATCACTTACCCTTATGCCTCCGCCTACCTCACCAGAATTAGCAAGGTATCGATTATGATAACCACAAGCGGGAAATAAACCTAAATCCATATGTTGTGGTATACGCCAATCAACCAAATGAGCATTCTGGAGAATTGCCACATAAAACGCCCTATTATTCCTAAAACCGGTAGTTCCCCCCCCTTGGTGGATAACTGGGGCGTGCCATCGATTTTGAAATTTTGAAATTTGCGCAACTGACACATTTTGATCGACCCCCATACGACCACCTCCATATTGGTTCGTGGCATTAACTTCTCCGCCTTTTACAGTGAAATTTTGAACCCCCGGATCTGACCACAAACTTCCATACCACCCGGCCTTGGTCCAAAATCCACCAGGATTCACTTCATTATTCCGAAAATAAAAAGTATGAAATCGTTCAGGATTTGAGTATTCCCCCTGTGGATTAGGTGTGGACCCCCAACTTGATTCAGGATTTGCTCCAGCACTATATTCATCTTGAGGCATAGTCGTCACTATACCACCTGGCCATGTAACACCTCCGACTGGCACCTCGGGCATTAAAGGAACCGCCATCAAATGATAGGGTTTGCTGTTTGTTCGGAAAGGAGCAGTTGGGTTCCAAAACTCTAAATGAACAGTAATATTATTGAGCTGGGTTGCAGACCGAGTAATAGAGATTCCAACTTCATTTAGGTACGGCTTTGTGCGCACTCCGATATTTTGATTTAAATTTACATTATATGTCGTTGACCCGCGAGTTATTGACTGTTCCGTTTTATTAAAACTAACACCGCTAGGTCGAATATCCGAAATCGATGATTGCGAGATAGGATATTCCGGATTGGTAGTTGGAGAAGGAAAACTAACGGATCCTTTGTTATACTCAACATCAGGAGACAATCTCCATTGGTTGATGTTAGCAAAAATCTGGGCCATCTCATTCCAAGTGTATTTACCATTACTTCCATTGGCATCAGTCTCAGTCGACACGACCATCCATTTGTCCGAACCTTGAGTCAACCTTTGATAAAATATTTCGTCATAATCATAAGATGGCGCGACCAATGGTCCTGCAACCAGCCTTCTCGGAAGCCAATCGTAACCTTCTACAAAATTAGCGTTTGTTCCAAAGCTCATGTAATTCGGGGAAGCCAGCAATGATCCAGAGGCCACCAAATATTCTACGTAATTACTCCGAAACGAAATATCCTGAGGATTTGAAACCCCAAATACTTCATAAGGCCAATCCGGATCTATGGCAGAAAAATCAGAGTAGACCCAAGCACTCGAAGGCAACTGACCGTTATCACCTACATTGTTTGACCGATCTATCCAAATCTGCTCCTCAGCTTCATCCTGAATACTTGCAGTCAGCGAACTAAAAGTGTAATTAGTAGTAATCTCACCACCAGATGGCGAGGCATAAGGCATGCCGGATAGAAATGGAATATCTTCAATCCTTTGGGTATAGGTCGCCATCGGATGGTTATTTGTAAAACCTGCGGGAGCAGCACCATATCCAGTTGGCCATGAATAGTTGGTAGGATTCCCATTAAAACTACTGAGATTAATCGGAATCCGCCCTGCATTATCAACTTCTATGTTCCGTCCGGCGGCTGTGAGATAAAAACTATTTGAACGAATGACTTCGCTCGAAACGCCTACCTGCCTCAAATCTTCAACCCTTCGAAAAAACCGCGTATTCATCCCTGAACTATTCGTCTGGCGGAAGGAATACAAATCTGCAGATGAGATTCCATCCAATGCTGAGGCATCCAGTTCCGTGGATGATATGCCATCCCAACCTACTGAACGTTCCCCGATATCATTCAAATTGAGCCTGGCGTTTTCCACATCCACCCAATAGGCATATCGAGCCACGATTGGATTATCAGGTCCGGGGGCACGTGTTGCATCCTTCGGAATATTTATCCAATTTACTACGAGGGGTATTTGCCGGTCTGTTGCACCAATACCTGCGGGATCAGGATCGGGACAAATTTTATAATTTCGATTTGAACTATTGAGATCAACAATTTTGTTGGTGGTTACAAACCCAGGAGATTGAGGTCCGGATCCCAATGAAAAATTGGTAGAGAATAAATCGACATAACCGCTAACCATGTTGGTGTAATTACAATAAAAATTAGTGCCAGATACCACTCCCATTAAGGCATTAGTGGCCCCCACCGAGTCCGCTCCCGCTACACGCCATATTCGGCCTGGGGCACTAACCCAGTAATAGTTCGTTCCAATATTTGGGGTTCCAGCCTTAATTTTACTTATAATCTCCCCGAGGGCCATCTGCCTGTACATTTCCAACTCAGTTCCTCTGATATAATTTTTTGAGGAACGAGCCTCTAATGAAGAGATAATTGAAAAACCAACTACAATAACTGAAATTAAAACGAGAAATGACAACACTATTACAAGTGCTGCTCCGCTAGAATTTTTTTGGTTCTGGTTCATATAACCTCTTCAAACAATTAGTTATTTAATTTAATCAGTAGACTCACTTCTCTGATATTCGGCTTTGTGATTTTGTTAGTTGACGCCACGTAATCTCCGCCCTGATCGTAAAAGGGCATATTAGTGAAGAGAAGTTGCCCCGGCGAACCGCTATTACGTTTAATTTTTTGCATGATTTCGGTTGAAGCCACCCGCATCGTCAGTCTTATTGCTGAAGGCATTGCATTAGTCGACACTGCTACTATTTGTGAACAACCAAAGGTATACCCACTAGGCGAACTTGAGAAGATATTGGTTGATGGAGAAGGAGAGCCCCAAGCAGACGTGGCCGGATAATTCACATTATCGGTGGTACCATATGAATCAATTTGAACCCAATAAACATTTTGCGCTAAAATGTCTGGCTTGTTGGTAACCGTCCAACCTTTTGTATTCACTCCGTTAGCCGAAAAGACAATAGCTTCATCGGTCGTTTGCCAGCGCATTAAAAAACCATTCGATAAACCGTAGGAAATGGCTCTGACTAAATTAGTACCCCGCGTGGCCGGTGTAACAAAATTAAATAAACTAATTGCAGTTGTCGGTCCATTGGTGGGAACCTGCATGGCCACAACGGTGGGAAATGAACAATACATAGCTCTCCAATTAAATTCAGTCCCTGGCGGAACATCTCCCCACTGAATCGAATTCGTATAATCCCCAGCCGGATTAACCGCCTCAGAGTACTCATCCACGGTTCCCTTTTTGAGGTCTTCCCCGATAAAATCCAAGACAACCCTGCCGCTTGAGTAAGCATCCATTCGGGCCATTTCAGTCCTCCAACTATCGGTGAGCCCCGATACGATATAAAACAACATAATTGAAATGAACGAAATAAGAGCAAGAGAAACAAGCACTTCGATAAGGGTAAACCCTTCTTTTTGTTTCTTTGAGTATTGAGCTAAGCTCTTCATTAGCGCCGATAGATAAAAGTTTGGAACGACTGGGTCACAATATTGTTAGTTGCCATAGCTGGTGTATAAATTTCCATCTGAAACAGAACTAGCTTATCGTTGAATGGCACCGAATTGCTCATTGGGATGTTAGTCATTCCCAAGTTGTAAGTCCGAATAATAGCCCGATGAATCGGCTTTAAGGTGGTCATATCACTGGCATTCATGCTTATATTATTGGTGTAATTAGTGATTACATTTCCCGAAGCATCATAATAACTAGTGCCCACGGCGTATTGTACAGTCAATGGCAAAACAACTCCGTTATTGGTCCACGCATTTGTCATACTGATAGACATGCCCGAAGCCTGAGCCTGGTTTACCCGCTCCTTAACCATCAATGATTGAACTGTGTTTTGAACGGTATCTTTAGATCCACGAATGCTATTGGCAAAAAGTCCGAGAATAGCCACAATCCCGAAGGCAACTATAGCTATTGAAATAGCAATCTCGACCAGAGAAAAGCCCGCGTTCTTTATTTTAATAGGTTTTTGACTCATTCTATTTCCATTCATTTAACAAGTCTCGACTTTCCAGTCAGCACACTAATTTCAACGATATTGGCAGAATTTGACTTCAATTGTGAATACACCGCGGGCGAATACATATTACTCGCTCCAGATAGCTTTCCACTTGCGGCAACAATTGGAATAGATAGCGTTGAAACGTCATCATAGGCCAAATTTGTCATGGTTAAGGCTCCTGTGTTATCATAATCAAGGTATGCAATACTGTTGCTCACTCCAACTCGTTTGAAGTTCATAACCCCAGTCGATCCATAATTGTTCGCGATCGTCAAAAGGTTAGTAAAGCTTGCAGAAGCATTCACAGGCACGTCATTGTATATATAAACGCCTGCCGGTAATATTTTTAAGCTATTAGGAATAAGCACCCAGCCATTCGTTCTGAATTCCCAAGCCATCAATGTCTGCAATGGTTTAACTCCATCGTTTGTATCCATAGCAATGCCGAATCGAACAGGGGTATTATAAGTGATTGCGTGCTGGCGGCATCCTTCCAACATATACATCACCGTATTTGCCGACGAAGATACCCGTGAAGCTTGATTATTCACTAATGCTCCAACTGCAATAACTGACACTATGCCAATGATGGCAATGACAGTCAAAAGCTCGACTAATGAAAAGCCGCTGGTTGGACCGGCTCCTGGACGGGAATCTGGCATACATTGTATGTACAATGTATACGCACTAAAAAGCAAGTTTTATTTTTCCCACAGTTTCATTTGGTTTGGCATGACACGATGTGTATTCGCCTCAAAACCAATGAGTTGCATCAAGATTGAGGCTGCTTCGAAGGAATTTTGGTAAAAATGAGGCGAAACGTAAATGTAAACGTTTCCCCCGGACTTGTACTCGGCCCCGAGACGTAAGACCCAGTCGTCAAAATAGGCACGCACGGCTGCACCATCTGCAAGTGGTTGTTCCAGCCTTAGATAGATTGCATGGCTTGTTTGGGTTAGTGGTGTGTATGGAAAACTCTGGGTGTCTTTTATCCCTGCACTCCTTTCACTCCACACTCTGGTAACCCCCATGTCATGCAATACATGGTTTATATGCGGCGTCATCCACTTCAACGAAGGAAATTCAATAGCGAGGCAAATATGAGTTGGCCAAGCTTTAATGAACTTTTTTAAGGTCAACTCTTCAGATACAAAAAAGTTGGACGGCAAACTCAATACACAATGAGACAATTTCGTTTCAAGCTTTTCAATCACCGCCACAAAAGCTGACACCTCGGAGTGGCAATCACGCAACCGTTTATCGTGCGAAATGACCTTAGGGATCAAACACGAAAACTTAAAATCGTCAGGGGTCGTTTCTTTCCAGCGACGGACATAGATGGGATCGGGGAAATTATGGAAAGTTGATTCGATCTCCACCGTGTTAAAAAACTTCGCATAATGAACTAATTTCGCTGCCGGCTTTAGGTCAGTTGGATAAAAAATCCCGTTCCAAGCCGGATAACTCCAGCCCGTGGTTCCTACGTACACTTTGTCTAGGGGCAACTTTTTCAACTGGATAAAAGTAAGCTTGAATGAATCAAATGGAAACAGGGATCATTAAGAATCAAAAACGGGTGGCTTCTTAAATAGGGGCCTTCGAGTCAACTTCCGGTGCAGGTGGGATTCCAACGCGCGCCGAGACCAGTTCAGAAGCTCGCCCTGCTTGGCGGGGTTCATCATATTCTGATGAATTACGGCTTTCTGTTCTTCCAGCTCAAGCACGGGCTCCAAGCCGAGCACACGCAATAGGTCGTATTCCAATTGAATAAGGGCTTCGGCTGTGAGCAAACCCATTGAAATATTTTTGAGATACCGCGCAAACCACACATACAGCTCAGGCGAAGGAATTTCAATTTCGCTGACGGTTTCGGTCAATTCTACTAGGTACGCCCCCCATTCGAGGCGCCTGATTTCTTTCGCTAACGTAGAATGAGTTTCCCGCAGCAAAAAATCTTTCAGCATGTGCAAATCCGAGTGACCAGACCTCGTCCAGAGAACCTCGCCCTGATAAAACAAATCCAGTTTGCCCCGGAACACGCTCTTGGGGCCCATCGCACCTTTGGCTAAAGTTTTAACGCGACCTTTGTCCGGGGTGAGCCAATGAACAATAAGACTGGTCTCCGAATATTTATACCGGCGCAGGATGATCCCCTCGTCCTTTTCGGCAGGTCTCATTTCTTTCTCAGAAAATCAAATGATTTCAACCGACCCATAATAGCTTTTTCCCGAATCCTCATGCGCCGCGTATCAGCGGAAGTGTGATCATCAAAGCCGGACAAATGTAAAATCCCGTGAACCACATATAACATCAACTCTCGTTGAAAATCTGTTTTATAGACCCGCGCCTGGCGTTGACAGGTGTCCGTAGAGATCACTATTTCCCCAAGTGTGCCTAAAGGGAACGTCAGAACGTCGGTGGGTTCTGGATCTCCCAAAAACTGTAAATGCAACGAGCCCATGAGGGCATCGTCCACAAAAGTGATGGAGAGTTCCGAAAGCGGCAACGGCTGTAGCGTCAGGATATCACGTACAATAGGCTTAATTTTTGAAAGCACTAATCGAGGTGATTTTTGTTTTTGTAGAAGGTTGATTTTCATCGTCCTTTGGGTAGGAAATGCGTGTGTGCAGCATGTTAGTGATCATGAAGGTGAGGCGTTCACCAATTTTGTTTAGATCCTTCATCGTTAAGCTTGTCTCATCTAATTGTCCGTCTAGAAGTTTGGCTTCGATGATTTCCCGAACCAATTCCTCAATACGCTGAGGTGTGGGTTTCTGAAGGCTGCGCGACGCCGCTTCAAGGGTATCGCAAATCGTAATAATGCCCGACTCCCGAGTTTGCGGTTTTGGACCTTGGTACCTAAAAGTGTTTTCATCGACCTTAGGAACATCATCTTCATTCGTTTTGAATATTTTACTTCCCTCGATGCTATCCTGTTCCTGTTGTTTCGCGCGTCGGTAAAAATAATAAATTAATGAAGTTCCGTGGTGTTCACGAATGATATCGATGATGGCGTTATTAAGTTTGTATTTTAAAGCGAGGGCCACCCCTTCCTTCACGTGTGCAGAAATGATGAGAGCACTCATCTGAGGAGTCAGTTTATCGTGAGGGTTGTGATCAATGTTAATGTTTTCAACAAAATACTCCGGCTTCACCAATTTACCGATATCATGAAAACATGAGGCTACCCGACACATAAGCGCGTTGGCTCCAATCGCCTCGGCGGCGCTCTCAGCCAAATTTGCCACGTTTAAGCTATGGTGATAAGTCCCCGCCGCCTTTGTCGACATTTCTTTCAGGAGCGGATGATTAAAATCGCTCAGTTCGAGCCAGGAAATGTTAGTCGTAATTTTAAAGAAATATTCAAAAATCGGAAGCAATCCACTGACAAGTAAAGCGGTCATAATACCCACAAGCACAGCCCCAAAGCATTGTTGGATAAGGGTATGCCATAAATCATAACTAATGATCGTTTCCAGTGATTTAACGCCCAAGAACCCGACTGACAGAGCGCAGATCATGGATGTCAGACCGACATAGACCCCCGCGCGAATTAAATGAGACCGGCGGCGCACGTCTTGGGTAAAGTAAACAGCCATTAACCCCGTGAGCAAACTGATGACCAATAATGGAAAAGAAAAGTTGAGCATAATTGCCGATTGGATGCTCATGAACACCGTCACAAAAATACCGACTCTCGGACCTATGAGAGTCGATAGAAGCATGGGAGCAAAAGCGGGGGCTAAATAAATAGCGATGGGAACTTCATTTCCGAGGAACCGCGTGAAGTCAGGTTGGGCGAGAACAAAAATGACCTTCGTGGCCATTAAATTTAAGATACCCGCCACTGCCAACAGTAGGACTCGGGAATTACTCCGTGCGACCTCTGGCAGAGCCACACGCAAATACACAAACGCCGATAACAGAACAAGCAATGTCATCAACAGGAGCTCTACATTCTTGTCGCTCGCGTATGAAACAACGTTGAGAATGATGCTGATCGACAGTATTCCAATGGCAAATCGAATGGAACGACTTCTTTCAAAAAGCGAGCTAAACCGACCCTCCTCATAGACGCGTCGCATCTTAGGCCCGAGCATTCCTTTTTCTTTTGCCCATCGTTGAAAAAACGAAATCATTGTTGTCCTATAATCTAACGTGAGAAATCATATTCAGTCAAACACCAGCTAGCTGTAAAAATCGTTGATAATACGCGCTTTATAGAAACTGAGGGGGGTTCATTCGAGGAAAAAGACCCCATTCAATTCCAACTTGTTGAAACGAAAGAAAACCTTCGATGGCTTTTGAATCCAAATGATAACGAATTCTGTTCGTTAAATATGATTTTGCCTCATCCACCGAACACACCTTTTGGGCTTCACAAATCTCATTCATATTTTCGAGGCCGCCCCTTTTTGCCCGCAAGAGGATGTCTTTGACGTTACACATTTTTTCCCGATCTTTGCCCGCCCAAACGGCGTACACAAAGGGTTTCCCCGTCCAACGTGTCCAAGCCAGGCCAAGGTCCAAAATTTCGGTCCCGTGGAGCGTGACTGCCTCCTGGAGGGCTCGATCACCGATCACTAAAATGGCTTCGTTAGGACCTATTTCGCTCGGCAATTTTTCATGTAAGGCGATAAATTTCACGGATGATAATCCTAAACATCCACGCAAAAGAATCTGGATTAATGCATTAGACGTTTTGGATACAGGGTCCAAATAAACGGTTCTGAGGGAATCCAAGTCTCCTCTAAAAAAGAGAAGCACGCTTCCTACTGCACCTTCACTCACAATAGCAGGGCCATTGATAACATAATATTCAGGATGCTCTAAAACCTCTGCCGTTGGGACCAGTGCCACATCCAAATCTCCCGAGTGGAGTTTACTGGCCAACGCGACAGGGGACAAGAGCACCACTTCATCCAAGCCATAAATCAATGGTTTAGCATTCAAAAAAGGCACACATCCGATGCGTAATTTGGTCATACCAATCCGGCAACAACCTCGTTTGTAATTGAAAAAGTTTTAAGATGCTCGTAGTGGCTCCCACGCTGAACCGGTATCCGCCCCACTTCACGAATCGCATGGACCAGCCTGCCGACTGACTGCCCATGGGCAGAATCCGCACCGGCCATCTGAAATATTTTTTCTTCCATGATTGTGCCATGCAAATCGTCGACCCCATAGCTCAATGCCACTTGTGACAAAGCCAAACCGAAGCCCACCCAATAAGCGGTGATATGGTCGATATTATCGAGAAAAATCCGACTCACTGCCAGCGTGCGGAGGCTGTCATAACCTGACACCGGATTAATATGAGAAAGTTTGTTGTTCTCTGGATGAAACGCCAAGGGAATAAAGCCTGTAAACCCGCCCGTGCGATCTTGGATTTCGCGCAGTCGCCGCAAATGATCCACCCGGTGTTCCAATGTCTCCACATGGCCGAAGAGCATTGTGCACGTACTCCGACCACCCATCTTATGCCACGTTTCATGAACCTCGGCCCACTCTTCAGCCGATTCTTTGCCCCGGCAAATTTGGTCGCGCACAGTGGGATCAAATATCTCGGCTCCGCCACCGGTCAGTGACCCTAGGCCACTTTCTTTGAGAGCCTTCAACGTATCGGTGATGGACAATTTTGCTTTCATCGACAGGTGCCTGATTTCAACCGCCGTGAAACATTTTAAATGCAAGTCCGGCCCCACAGATTTAAGAGCCTTCAACAAATCCAGATAAAACGAAAATGGAAGCGAAGGATGCAACCCGCCCACCATATGGATTTCTGTGATTCCCTGCTCCAAACTTTCTCGTGTCATTTCCACCATTTCCTCGATGGTATATTGAAATGCGCCAGGATCGCGTTTTCTCCGAGCGAATGAGCAGAACTGGCAGTTCAGGATGCAGACATTCGAATAATTGATGTATCGATTCAGAATAAAAGTCGCAGAGGCCCCGTTTATTTTGTTCCTCACGAAATCGGCAATGTAACCCACGGCATTTAGGTCAGGACACTTGAATAGGGTGAGTGCATCCTCTTCAGAAATACGCTTTCCATTCTGAACCTTATCCCAAATGTGTTGGAGCCCTGATTTCGTTATCAATTCGTTCATAATTTCCCAAAAACCTCAAAAAAAACCGCCACTAATACGAAAAGGCTAATGAGGCCGTTCACCCGGAAAAAGGCCAGATTGGTAGAATGGAGATCTCTTCGCGAGGCCATAAGATGCTCATAAATTAAGGTAAGCGCAATGAGGATTAAGGCCGCGCCAAATATCCAACCAAAATCACATGCCCAACTAAACATAAGTAGGAAAATGAACATTATAAAATGAAGCACTCGTGCAAGGATTAGGGCGTGATCTACACCAAGTTTTACCACAAGAGAATTAAGGCTCATCCGCTTGTCGAAATCAACATCTTGGGTCGCATAAATGATATCAAAACCCGCCACCCAGAAGAGAACAGCAGCAGCAAGGAGCGCGGGTTTAAGGGCGAAAA
This sequence comes from Verrucomicrobiota bacterium, assembly GCA_034440535.1. Lineage (GTDB taxonomy): Bacteria > Verrucomicrobiota > Verrucomicrobiia > JAWXBN01 > JAWXCD01 > JAWXCD01. Next base: position 19,820 of record JAWXCD010000027.1, read on the forward strand.
GTGATCCAGTGATGGCTAACCAAGCACCTATTGGAGCGAGCGCTAAGGCTAATCCTAAAAAAAAGTGGGAGTAAGAAGTAAACCTTTTTGTGACAGAATAAAAAAACACCAGAATCAGTGCAATGGGCGACAAAACGAGGCACAAGGTGTTCGTAAAAAACGCGGACACAATAAATAAAATGGAGGAGACCAGTACAAGCGTTGTCGCCTGACTTCGCGTGACCAATGTATGACGCCGGGCCGTCCGCGGATTTTCGCGGTCAATCCCCCAGTCTATCACCCGATTAAATCCCATGGCCGCGCTCCTTGCGAAAACCATACACGCAACTATGGCCAACAAAACGACCCAAAACTGGGCCACAATTGAAATGGAACGATCTCGAACTTCCGCCATTCCAAGTAGGCAGGCCGCCAATGCAAAGGGCATGGCAAAAATGGTGTGCGAGAATTTGATAAACTCAAGCATCCGCCATAGAAACGGTTCTTCTTGTTTATCATTAAAATCGGCCATGCCTGCTATCTTCCAAAGATCAGGCCATATATAAAGGATGAACTCTCGGTGCCTTCTCCCGTTCCCCCAAAAAGAGAAGGACTGCCATCGGGAACATACAATATCCGGCACTAGGCCGACGAAGATCATTTCCCTTTAGGCGCTGTGCTTTCACGGATAATCAGCTGGACTGGAAGGCGCCGCATTTCTGATTTTTTAGTTTCTATAAGCTCACAGAGAATTTTTACGGCAGCTTGGCCAAGTTCGATTTTAGGTTGGTGCACTGTAGTTAAAGGCACCTTAAAAACCTCCCCTACTTTTAAATCACCATATCCGACAATTGAAACATCTTCTGGGATGCGTAATCCCTGTTTTAATAAAACCTCAGCCACTCCAATTGCGACAAGATCGTTGACCGCAAAGACAGCTGTAAAATTCACACCCTCTTGAAGAGCTTGTAAGGCGGCTGTTCTGCCCGAAGCAATATCAAATCCGGCTGCAAATACAAACTCATCGACGTTACCGCAACCTGCTGCGGTCATGGCTTTGCGGTATCCTTCAAACCGTTCTTCGGCAGAGGAAGCGCCCGTTGGTCCGGCAATGAACAATATTCGTTGATGTCCCTGATCCAACAAATGCTGCGTGGCAATCATTCCGCCCATACGATCATCCGAAACGACCAAAGGTACCTGAAGGAGAGGCGCGACAGGAGGGTACCGGTCGATTAACACCAAAGGAGTGTTATATCCCTGAATCGTTTCGAACATTTCATAATAATTAGTGAGACGAGTGGCAGGGCAAACAATAAGCCCGTCGACACGCTGATCGAGCATCCGCTTGAGCACATTAATCTCCCGATCAACTCTTCCCCGTGATTGTGCCATTAACAAACTGTAATTTTTTTCCAACAACTGATCTTCAACCCCAGACACAACCTCAGAAATATGTTCTTCGTTTATGGATGGCACCACCAGCCCGATCATTCGAGTCGATTTAAGGCGCAACCCCCGAGCGATAGGATTTGTCCGATACCCCATTTCCTTGGCAAGAGATTGGATGCGTATTTTTGTTCCTTCCGAAATATCGGAAGCATCGTTCATGACTTTAGAGACAGTCATGACCGAAACGCCGCCTTTGGCTGCGACGTCTTTAATAGTTATGATAGAAGCCATGAGCTCAGATCCGGCTTTCGGCCTCAGCAAGCACTTTCAGGAACTCAGACACGTCCACAGCAGAAATGAGGCGGGTCCGCGTATCTTCATTTTTCAGAATTCGGGCAAGACTTCCCACCAATCTTAAATAATCTTGAGCCATACGTTTGGGAGTACCGATGACAAAAATGAGTTTCACTTCTGGGTTCCCTTTTTCCTCAAAGTCGACCCCCTTGAGGCTGCGCCCCACCGCTACTACCATATCGGTCAGCTGATCAATCCGGGCATGAGGAAAAGCCAATTCGAATCCCAGACTTGTTGTGTAGGCCCGTTCGCGCGCCAGAAGTTCTTCATAAAACTTCTTAAAATCCAAGACGCGCGCGTCTTTTTGAAGGAGGTCTGCGACTTCACGAATAGCCGGGCACTTGCTCGTCGAATGAAGGTCAAGGGCTACAAGTTCCGGTTTCAAAAGTTCGACGATTTTCATACTACACGTTTGAGCCACTCCAGTTCAGCTTTTGTCGGAGCACTCCGTAATAAGAATAATCCGGCATTTTCGCCAGTTGAATATTTGCCTTCGCAATCGAAACCCCAACTAAATCGCCCGTCTTCAACAAAAAAATATCCTGACCATCAATGTTGAGGTTAACCTTTTGCGTTTGTTGAACAATCGACGCCTCAATTAAACTCGTGTCAGATACGACAACAGAACGGTTCGAAAGAGCATGCGGACAGATAGGAGTGACCACGATCACCTTTGATTCCGGGCTCACAAGCGGACCGCCCGCAGCTAATGAATACGCGGTTGAGCCGGTCGGGGTGGCAAAAATCATTCCATCACAGGAATAAACCGATAAAAATTCTTTATTTATGGTCACACTAATTTTTACGTTGCGGGATACCTCTCCCCGATTTATCACAGCCTCATTCAGCCCAATCCGTTTATAGACCACCTTGTTTTTCCTAGTTACTTTTACATCGACTAGACTTCGAGGGCTTAATTTAAAATTCCCATCAAACAGACATTCCAAGGCTTGTCCCAAAGCAGACACCGGGGCCGCTGTTAAAAAACCGAGGTTCCCCAAATTAACCCCAAAAATAGGAATTTGCGAACCGTTTAATTCGCGGGCGACCCGCAGTATCGTTCCATCGCCACCAAGAACAATCAGCGCATCACAAGTCTCCGACAGACTTTTAACCGAGCGCCCTTTGCCCCGTCCAACCCATGCCGCTGTTGCTCGATCCGGCCAGAGGGTGATACGACGCACACGTGCCGTCTCGCAACAGACATCTAGGACCTGTTGGTTTTTCGGTTTTTCGGTGTTTACCACCAGTCCGATGTTTTTCATTAATCGCTCTTAATTGCGTATATCAAAAATTCTTTATTTCCTTCAGCTCCGAGAAGAGGGGACGGTATAACCCCCTGCGCGCGAAACCCGTTGTCCTGACAGTGCTGAGTGATTTGTTCGACCACTTGAGCATGAACACTCGGGTCACGAACAACACCTGCTCCTTTATCGACAACTGCTTTACCTGCTTCAAACTGTGGTTTGATAAGGGCAACCAATTGACCATTTAAGGGCAGAAGTTTATAGACCACAGGAATGATTTTGGTCAAAGAAATAAACGATACATCTATACATACAAAAGCAGGCGGTGGAGAAAAGTGCGACAATTGCAATTCGCGCGCATTCACTTTTTCTCGAATGATCACCCGCGGGTCATTGCGAAGTTTCCAAGCGAGTTGACCTTGACCCACATCAACCGCGTAAACAAGTTGAGCTCCATGCTGCAGCAGACAATCGGTAAATCCACCTGTCGAAGCTCCAACATCCAAGCAGATAAGACCCTCTGGCTTCACGTTAAAATGGGAAAGCGCCGCTTCGAGTTTAAGACCGCCCCGGCCCACATATTTATCGCGGGCTTTTAAGGTGACTACGGCGCCCTCTGGAATACCTTGAGACGCTTTTGTTGCGGGAATATTATTAACGAGAACTTGCCCTGCCATTACAGCGCGCTTCGCTTTTTCCCGCGTTTCGATAAGCCCTAATTCAACAAGGTAAATATCGAGACGCGGTTTAACAGCCATGATCTATACGTTAACATGAACCTTGCGGGTCGCAATGGGCGAAGCTTCAAAGTAAGCGCACACCAGTTTCACCCCGTGCTCGGCGGAGATTCCGTGTTTCTCACGTAGAACAGGTATATTTCCGTGTTCGATAAATTCATCAGGCCATCCCACGCGGAACACAGGAACGTTAATTCCCAATTCCTGAAGACCTTCCATAACCGCACTGCCGTAACCACCTGGTAAAACGTGATCCTCCAATGTGAGGACGGCGTCAGCCTGGCCCGCGAACTGTTCAAGGTTTTCTTTATCAAGGGGTTTAACAAACCGCCCATTGATCACCGCACAAGAAAATCCGGATTTCTCCAGCAATCCGGCCGCTTCTTCAGCCATGGAAACAAGATGTCCGTACCCGAAGATAGCCACTTTTTTACCCTTATTTTCGGGTTTAAATCCTTGAAGCACTTCTGCCTTACCAATCGGGATAAGGCTCGGTTTATCCTTGGGCAAAACTCCGGTACCCGAACCGCGTGGATACCGCATGGCAAGAGGACCGACCGCGTACTCAGTCGAAGTATAAAGCATATCGACAAATTCATCCTCATCCTTGGGAGCCATAACGATCATATTGGGTATACACCGCATGTATGCAATATCGAACAACCCATGATGCGTAGGGCCGTCGTCTCCGGAAAGACCTGCACGGTCCATACAAAAAATAACGTTAAGATTCTGCAAAGCGACATCGTGAACGATCATGTCGAATGCACGTTGCAAGAAAGTTGAATAAATCCCAACGACAGGGCGGAATCCTTGAGTCGCCAAACCCGCAGCGAAAAGCACCGCGTGTTCTTCAGCTATACCCACGTCAAAATACCTTTCAGCGATTACCTTTTGGTAACTCACTAGTCCTGTCCCCGTAGGCATGGCCCCCGTTATTGCGCAAATCTTTGGATTTTCGGCGGCGAACTTTGCCAGATAATTCCCGAACAACTCCGAATAAGTCGGCGTCGGGGATGACTTTGTTTCACCCGTTTCGAGGTTATAAGCACCCAGACCATGGAACTTGTCGGGCCTATCGATAGCCGGTTGGTAACCCTTCCCTTTTTTCGTCAAGACGTGAAGGAGAACAGGCTCATCTTGATGTTTCAAAAACTCTAAGGTCTTCACTAATTGCGGAAGATCATGCCCATCCATCGGCCCGTAATACCGAAGCCCAAGCTCTTCGAAAATGACGCTTGGAAGGATTACACTCTTCACGGCTTCTTCGGCTTTATTCGCTAAATTGACCAAACCTTTTCCGCCGACACGTTCAAGAAATTGCTTTGCCTTATCGTGAAGATGTTCGTAATGCGGATTTGTAACGATCTTGTTGAAGTAGTTGGCAATCGCTCCCACATTTTTTGCGATAGACCATTCGTTATCGTTAAGGATGACGATCAAACGTTTGGTTGAAACAGTGATGTTATTGAGCGCCTCGAAAGTAACACCACACGTAAATGCTGCGTCACCGGCTAGACAAATGATATGTTCTCCCGATCGTTTAAGATCGCGGGCGGTCGCCATTCCGAGAGCCGCTGAAAGCGCGGTTCCTGCGTGTCCAGCTCCGTAGCAATCGTGGGGACTTTCCGTGCGCAGCATGAACCCGTTTAACCCCTTGTACTGGCGGATGGTATGCAATTGTTTAACACGACCCGTCAATATTTTATGAACGTAGGCTTGATGACTCACGTCCATCAAAATTTTGTCTACAGGTGAATTAAAAATGTAATGAAGAGCGACAGTTAATTCCACTACTCCCAAGTTAGGACCCAGATGTCCGCCGGTTTTCGACAGGGTCACGATCAGTTCCTGACGTATTTCTTCACAAAGAATTTCCAGTTCGTCGAGATTGAGTTTCTTTACATCATCCGGCGAATTAATGCGGTCCAAAAAACGAGCCATAGTTACCCTGTATTGTTTCTGCCTTAAAAGAGGCTGATTTCTCCATCTTTGGTATCCGGTATTTGTTTAGGTTTCGGACGAGGGCTAAGGTTTGCTTCAGTGGATATTTCGTCCACCTGCGTTTCCTCAGCCGAAACGGTCGTTCCGAACGGTTTCACTTCCCGGGTACCATCCTTCTTGCGGGCCAGAATTTCTATCTTCTGCTCCGCTTCACTAAGTTTTTGCGTACAATAAGCGACCAACTGAGTTCCATCTTCATACTGTTTGAGGATTTCCTCCAACGGCAACTCAGCAGCCTCCATCTCATTGACTATTTTCTCGAGCCGACCTAAGGCCTCCTCGAATTTCAGTCCCTCTTCGGGTCTCTTTTTAATAGCCATAACGTATGTACGATAGCACAGCCCCCTTCCAATGGTCTAGTGCAGCTTCCTTTTCCTTGCGGAAAATCGGGAAAGATTCGTGAAAAACCATGATCAGTCAATCTTTAAAAATGCATGCTCATAAAAAAGATTGAATTTGTGAACTTTCAAGAACTTTATAGACGCATAAATGGCTATAGTACGAATGGGAGACAATTTCGATGGTGACTCCAAAATGTTCTTCACTTTTCGCCCAACAGGTTTAACTCTATTTCCCCTTTATCATGCCCAGACCCACAAAAGTAAATGTCACCATCGTAGGCGCCTCAGGCTACTCGGGGGAGGAACTCACACGCCTCGTATTGCGGCACCCTGAGCTTGAACTCGCGGCGGTCACATCTCGGCAGACAGCTGGTCAAAAGTTAAATGATGTTTTTCAGGCGCTCCCTCGTAAAACGGACCTTGTCTTTACAAGCCCAGAAATTCCAGACCTCATCAAAACCGCGGACGTGTTTATGTTGGCACTTCCTCATGGTGTCGCGGCAGGGTTTGCAGAACCGCTGGTTGCTGCAGGTAAAAAAGTCTTCGATCTGAGTGCTGATTTCAGGTTGAGGTCCGCCGATGTCTACAAGGAGTTTTACGGTCAAGATCACCCGGCCCCCGCCCTATTAGAAAAGGCCGTTTACGGAAGCCCAGAATGGCACAAAGCTGAAATTAAATCGGCTCAGTTAGTGGCTTGTCCAGGATGTTACCCAACTAGCATTCTGCTCCCGACTCTGCCCCTCATTAAAGCTGGAGTCATCGTCCATGATCGCATTATTGCCGATTCGATGAGTGGAGTTTCGGGGGCAGGTCGAAAGGCAGACATCGACTTTCTTTTTGTGGAGTGCAACGAGAGTCTCCGTGCTTATAGCGTCCCCAAACACAGACACCTTTCTGAGATCGAACAGGAATTAAACTTTAGACTCTCGGGAACGTATTCCTCCCCCTCTGATGCATCAATCAAAATCAGTTTCACCCCTCATCTGGTCCCCGTAAATCGCGGGATCCACACCACCCTTTATTTTGATCTCGACCCCATGTTCATCGAGCGATCGAAGTTAACTGGCTGCGAAAAAGCCATTTCTGCGATTTATCAGGAAACCTATGCCAACGAACCATTCGTTCGGCTTTTAACGAACGGCAAACTTCCTGACACAAAAAATGTGATGGGCTCAAACTTTATAGAAATTGCCTGGAGATTCGATGCGCGCACGAACCGCCTCATCGTTCTGTCAGCCATCGATAACATCGTCAAAGGCGCCTCTGGCCAAGCCATTCAAGCACTTAACATCATGTACGGGTGGGACGAAACCACTGGACTCCATTAAAAGAAAAGAATCCTATGTCTGTTCTCGAACGTATTGAAAAAATAAAAGGAGGGATCACTGCACCCCGGGGCTTTAGTGCTTCAGGGGTCATTGCCGGTATTAAACCCCGCAACACCACGAAAAAAGACGTAGCCATTATTTTTAGTGAGCAGTTAGCCGTGGCCGCAGGTACTTTTACAACCAACCAAGTCAAAGCAGCGCCTGTCCGGGTTTCTCAACGGAATATAAAATGCGGAGAGGCCTACGCTATTATTGCCAATAGTGGAAATGCAAACGCCTGCACCGGTGTTCAGGGCGTTCATGATGCCCAAGCTATGGTTCAAGCCGTCGCAGAGGAATTAGGCGCTAAGGAACATCAGATTCTCGTCTGCTCAACGGGCCGGATCGGAGTGCCTTTACCTATGCCAAAAATGATTCGCGGCATCAAAAAGGCCCTAAAAAAACTCTCACCCGTCGGAAGTAAGGGAGCTGCTGAAGCGATCATGACTTCAGACACCGTACGTAAGGAATTCGCCATCCGCCTTAAAATCAATAATAAACGCGTGACTATTGGTGGCATTGCCAAAGGCGCTGGGATGATTGATCCCAACATGGCGACCATGCTGGCTTTTATTACGACCGACGTGGCCATAGACCGGGTCACTTTACAGCGAGTGTTAAGCACCGCCGTTGACCAATCGTTTAACTCAATCACGATTGATGGCGACATGAGCACAAACGACACCGTCCTTATGCTCGCCAATGGACTCGCTCAAAACGAACCCCTTTCTCGCGAACACCCTGAATTGGAGAAATTTCAACAGGCGCTCAATTACTTGACCCGGAAGTTGGCGCATATGATCGTGCGAGATGGAGAAGGGGTGACCAAGTTTGTGGAAGTCGTCGTGCGGGGTGCGGGAACACAGCGAGATGCGAAAAAAGCGGCGGAAGCCATTGCCAACTCAACCTTGGTCAAATGTTCGTGGTTCGGAGGTGACGCCAACTGGGGGAGATTGATGGATGCCATTGGGTATTCCGGCGCAAAGGTGCGAGAAGAGCACGTTGATATTTTTTATGACGGGATTTGTTTGGTTCAAAACGGCATGCGCACTAAAATACCGGAACCAAAGATCAAGAAGATCGTGGCTAAAGATTCATTTACCATTACAGTAAATCTGCATCTCGGAAACGGAGAACATACGGTCTTCACGACCGACCTCACCGAAGCGTATGTTGATTTCAATAAAGGCGAATAAAGGGTGAATAATCTGGGACAAAGTTTTAATCGATCTAAGGTTGAACGTTTAGAAGGCACGAGAAATCTTAAAATTGCTCCATCTATATTAGCGGCCGACTTTGGGCGCCTCGCTGAAGAAGCAAAGGCCGCTGAACAAGGCGGAGGCGATTACCTGCACATAGACATAATGGACGGGCATTTCGTTCCGAACATTACTTTCGGTCCTGAAATGGTTGCCATGTTACGAAAGAACACAACATTGCCCTTGGATGTGCACCTGATGATTTCCCAACCTGACCGCCACGCGCGCGCTTTTATTGAAGCTGGAGCAGATATCCTGACGGTTCATTTGGAAGCCTCGCACAACGTCGGTAAGACATTAAAAATGATTCGTGACATGGGCTGCAAGTGCGGCCTAGCTATCAATCCTCCTACACTCGCGAGCGCCGCGATACCCTATCTCAATGATATCGATCTTATGCTTTGCATGACCGTCAACCCAGGGTTTGGTGGTCAACCTTTCATTCACGACGTACTCGAAAAGGTTAAAACTTTTCGATCTGTCATAGAACAGGAAATGATCCCCGTCGAACTTGAGGTTGATGGAGGTGTCAACGCCGAAACGATCGCCGCCTGTTCCGCTGCGGGTTCTAACGTTTTTGTGGCCGGCACAGCGGTATTTAAAAAAAGGGTGCCCGAAGCAATCTCTGATTTGCGCGATAAGGCAACCAAAGCCAGGACAACTTAGCCCTAGGTGTTTATAATTTTTGGATACAAATCATGAGGCCTAACTTAACTGGTTATTTCAGTTCTTCGGTCTGGGTAAGGCCTTTTTTAATTCTTTTAGTAGCGACAACTCTAAGTTCCAACCCGGGCATGGCTCAGACCAATTCGCCGCCAACCCACCAGGCGCGTTGGATACCCAAGAATCCAAAAATCGATGGTTTTGCAGAACCCGTCTGCTGGAAAGACATTGCTCCCCTTTCAGCTTTGGTTCTGCCCCATGCCCAAGGAACGAGCAGCCATCCTACAGAAGTACATTTGGCTTACACAGACACACACCTCTATTGCTTTGTAAAAGCTTATGAAAAAAATATGGCAGGGATAGTTACAAACACCGTCAAACACGATGGCCCTGTCTATGACGATGATTGCGTAGAATTGTTCATTGATCCCGGCCAAACTAAATCAACGTATTACCAATTTGCGGTTAATGCAGTGGGGACAAGGTTGGATGCGTATGATACCCCTGAAATACAAAAACTTACCCCCTTCTCGGAATGGCTCAAAGGCATTTGGGCCTTTAATGGAGAATGGCAATCAGCCACCACACAGGGCTCAAACTACTGGACATGCGAAATAGGGATTCCATGGAAAACAATAGGCGTGACTAACGTTTCCACCAACTTAACTTTTGGATTTGAATTTGCACGGCTCCGAAAACAAAATTCTTCAGAGTGGAGTCAATGGAGTCCCACTTATGGGTGGAATCACAAAGTCGATCGGTACGGAACCTTGACGTTGTCTGGGCCACAACTAAAAAAATAACATCCACGAGCTTCGGTGGACTAAGTGACTCAAAGGGTTTCGAATTCGAATGAGTTTCCGAACAATGCGAACCGTCACTGTGAACCTTTAATCTTAATGCCTAAAGGGTATGACATAAAAAGGCCGTAAAAAAACCATTGTTGTTGAGCCAAATTGCCTGAGTGAAAAATATTGAGGAGCGCCACAAGGGTAAATCCCACCAGCGCCGCCCCAAACCCAGCCAACCATGGAAGGGCAAAACCCGACAGGAGACCCCGCACAAAATGGACACCCGCGATGCCAAGAAGGGAAGCAATGAGGAGCAATCCAAGCCATCCGAGTTCATAACGCCAATTAATCCATTGTACGTGAGTGTGGCCATTACCTTCACGCGGGAGAAGTGAATGGTCCAAAGGAGACTCAGGCTTTAATTTAGACATGATTTCCGCCTCCATTCGAGATACATAATTTGTTTTTCCCATCAATACGGTATCACGGCCTGGTCCGTATCCAAGAACGGGCACAGCGCTAGGATCAGATACAACCTCCCGATAGGCAAAACTGCGAACGAGTTCAGAATGTGAACTTTTAAGCCCAAACTTGTACATGGCAGATCCAGCAAAAATGCATCCTGCAAAACCGATGCAAATAATAATCACGCCCGCTTTGAATCGCCACTTCTCGGGAATGAGTAAAAGCAGAAGCCAGAAAAACACGGCCCCAAATAAAGTGTCAATGGGGCGAATAACGCTGTATTTCCACACGTTAGACGGTAGGAAAAAATAAGCCACGTTGGCTGCAAAAACCAGTGCCGCGCACCCAAAGGCTTGTATGGTCTTTCGGAAATCCCAACTCCCGAAAAGCACGGTGGGTATCATCATGACCAAAGCCGCTCCCCAAAGACCCATCACCACAGCACGGGACCACGACGAAAATAACGCAAGGTGACTCAGCACCCCAGCGATCACAGCAAGTGCCACTAAGAGTTTTGTGTGATCATTAGGTTTGTTATCGCGAAGAGCGGGAATGATTCCCCAAAAAATCGGGACATTGAGCAGTAGATACCCGTTTTGCCATGCGTAATCGGAAAAAGGTCCTTTCCACATTAAAAAGTCATCGTATCTGACGACCTGAAACAAATCGATGGCCCCGTTTAGAATCAATCCGATAAAAACGGACATCACGACCCAAGTGAGTTTAAGGACTGGCCTTAATACAGCGACAGAAAGCGCCAAAACTAAACCGAAGAGGTAATCATTCGTCCAGACCTCCCATTGTTTAGGATTTATTCCAAACGCTGCCGAAAGTGCGGTGTGTGCGATAAGTAAGAGAACTAACTTTTTCCAGAGGGCATCGTACCAATGATCCCACGAGGTATTCTTGAAAGAATAAAATAGTGCCAAAAGGATAATGGCACACATGACCACCATTCGGAGAGTCATTGTGCCTGATGTAAATGTCCACAGCAGGCATAAGACCGCCGCTAATGCGGATGCGCTATATTCCAATGTTTTGTTAGGCCCGGTCACAAGTCACAAGGAAAAAGGCTGCCGATCGAAAGAACAATGAGAAATATATTAAACTGATCGAAGTAATACCATGCACTGCTCTGAAAGCATGACGACTTGTTCATCCACTAGGGGGAAAGGTTTGTCACGGTCGATCTCCTCGCCATTAACCCTCGTCATGTTTTCAACAGATGCGGGAACAGAAACAAACCATTTGTTCTGTATGAAATGGATAAACACATGATGCCTTGAAACGGTCCCAAATTGCTGGAAAAACTCAGGCGCAATCGATCCGCCTCTACCTAAGACGTCGCCGTCTTTACACATGTAAATGTTCTCTCCTATGACTGCTTCAAGCCGATCATTCAAAACTTTTTTGGCCTCTACCCCGGGTTGCTCCACATTGGGGCGCCAGTTCCGCAGGCGTGAATATTCAGGCAAAGTCGGGGGGGGCGAAGGAATGCCCTCTTTACCGAGGGAAAGAGTCGGAGGCGTTTCAGGTACTGAATCTTGTTCTGGCGCAGGGGAGGGCAATGAAACTTCTGAAGCATCATCGATCGCTTCAACCTTGTTTATACTCGCCCCGCATTTAAGACAGAATAAGTCGAGACGAGAGTTTTGGTATTGGCAGCCGGGACAAATCTTTATTTTTGCCATAAAGTTAAATCTGCTAGCGACTTTAGGTGCGCTTGCTTGAATTAGCCAGAACAATTAAAAACTTTAAGAGATTACCTTGATTTTTATCAGGTTATTTACTAGATTGAAACCGACCTTGTTTAAATTTTTGTAAACTTAAGGAGGCAGAACATGTTTTATATTTTAGGTGCCAAGAATAGTACGCACGGGCCTTATGACTTGGGGCAAATAATCGATTTTGCCCGTAACGGATTACTAATGGCCACGACATTGGTTTGGTCGGACTTGATCAATTCGTGGGTTGAAGCCCGCACTTTAAATGAGCTTAAATTCCTGGCAACCCCCACCGCCCCGAACAAAAAAGCAG
>JAWXCD010000028.1:0-34528 GCA_034440535.1 Verrucomicrobiota bacterium
GCGACGAATACCAGAGGGATTCCACCCCAATCTTAGAGTTGCCGAGCTACCCCAAATGTAGACCGTCAAACTTTTTAACTGGTTCCATATAAGTTACTCGATTTATGACGACCTACACTAGGTCAAAAGAATTAAATCTGCATCCACACAGTTGGGGCACCGGCTGTGTGACTTTATCGGAGCCGTTAAGACTACTTGTTACGCTCAATCAAAGGAAACTTCGTTTGAAGAAGGCCTTCGACAAAGTGCGTCGTGTAACGACCGCGCCGGAAATTGGGATCATTAAGAATGACCTGCTGGAGAGGTATCGTTGTCTTAATGTCTTTAATAATGAACTCTCCCAAAGCACGTTGCATGCGGTCGATGGCTGTTTTCCTGTCGCTACCGCTGGTGATTAATTTGCCAATCATCGAATCGTAATGGGAAGGAATAACATACCCACCGTACGCATGAGAGTCCACTCGGACGCCGTATCCACCTGGGGCATAATACAAACCAATGCGCCCAGGCGAAGGCATGAAGTTGTTGAACGGGTCTTCAGCGTTGATCCGACATTCGATCGAATGTCCGTGAGGAACTAAGTCAGCTTGATTAAATGAGAGCGGTTCGCCCATGGCAATGCGGATCTGCTCCTTAATCAAGTCGATCCCATAAACTTCTTCAGTGACCGGATGTTCGACCTGAATGCGGGTGTTCATTTCCATGAAAAAGAAATTGTATTCGTCATCCACAAGGAACTCGATGGTTCCGGCATTTTCATAACCCACTGATTCACACAGTTTAATTGCGGCGCGCCCCATTTTTTCCCGAAGTTTGATTCCTTCTTTGGTCATCATCATTGGGGATGGACACTCCTCAATGATTTTTTGATTACGACGCTGCATACTGCAGTCACGTTCGCCAAGATGAACTACTTTCCCTTTTTTATCCGCTAAGATCTGAAATTCAATATGATGCGGATTTTCAATGAGTTTTTCTATGTAAACGCTGGAATTGTTAAAACATTTTTCAGCTTCGTTACGCGCCGTATGAAACGATTTCACCAAACTCACGTCGTTGTGGGCCGCGCGCATTCCCCTGCCGCCGCCGCCCGCCACGGCTTTGATCATAACGGGATAACCAATTTTTTTGGCGACCTTAAGGGCCTCCTGTTCGGTTTCAATGATTCCGTCACTGCCTGGCGTTGTGGGAATACCGGCTTTTTTTGCGGTTTCCCGAGCCACAGCTTTATCGCCCATCGACCTAATTGCAGAGGCTTTAGGACCAATAAACCGAATATTACAACTCTCACAAACCTCAGCAAAGTGGGCGTTTTCAGCTAGAAATCCATATCCCGGATGGATGGCATCCACATCGCCGACTTCTGCCGCGCTGATGATCCGATCAATTTTAAGATAACTTTCCTGACTCGGTCCGCGACCAATACAAATCGCCTCATCGGCTAATTGAACATGTAAACTATCGACATCGGCTTCGGAATAGACAGCAAGAGTTCGGATCCCCATTTCTTTACAGGCACGAACAATACGGAGGGCAATTTCGCCACGGTTGGCGATAAGAATTTTATCAAACATGCGATACCTTAGGGAGATTTAAGTCGAAACAGGGGCTTGCCAAATTCCACAGACTTACCGTTTTCGATGAGCGCTTCTGAGATCGTTCCTCTGACCTCAGCTTTGATTTCGTTCATGACCTTCATGGCCTCGATGATACAGACGACCGTATCTTCGTTAACCTCTTGGCCAACTTCGATGTAGGAAGCCGCCTCAGGGGAGGCAGACCTATAGAAAGTACCGACCATAGGGGAAACAATTTCTTTGATAGGTGTTGAAGGCGCAGCAGCCAGAGCTGCGGCGGCAGGCATTGCGATTGGGGAGGATGAAGTGATAGGGGCGTTTAAGTGTTCAACGGCAATTAATGGTGCCTGAGCTAGATGCGCAGGAACCATTGAAGATTTCAAGCCCTCTTTCTTTAAATGTATTTTGAAACCTTCCCGTTCCAATTGAAACTCCGACAAATTATTCTTTGTCATTAAATCGACGATCAACTTGATCTCTTTTAGGTCCACACAGGCTCCTCGGTTTAGAATTAGGGGGGCATAATACAGTGCTAAATAATCTCGTCAAGGTAGACTTTTGAACATTTCAGATAACGATAAAGGAGGAATTCATGAGAATAAGTGCTGAAATCCATCAAAAGTAAGACCTTGACTTTTTAGGCTAAAATTGGCAGTGGTAAATAATGAATCTATCGTGGAAAGATACCGAGGAAATTGCTTGGGCATTGGTTGATAAATACCCAGGTCAAGATCCATTAAAACTTAGTTTTCCTAAATTACATAAAATGATCTGTGAGCTTGAAGGGTTCACAGGCGACGCAAACGCTTCAAATGAAGGGGTCCTTGAATCAATTCAAATGGCTTGGTACGAGGAAGTTAAGAAATGAAGAGTATTATCAGTACCGATTTAGCACCAAAGGCCATTGGGCCATATTCACAAGCCGTGCGATCTGGGGACTTTCTGTTTTGTTCAGGGCAAATCCCTTTGGACCCTAAGACGGGCGAACTGGCATCACCTGAAATCAGGGGTCAAGTCAGACAAGTGCTCGAAAATGTTAAAGGGCTTGTTTCTTCCCAAGGGTTGTCGCTGGAAAACGTTGTTAAAACGACTGTTTTTCTGACTGATCTCTCAAATTTCGCCATAATGAACGAAATATATGGAAACTATTTCGATAAAGCCCCACCAGCAAGGACCA
Source organism: Verrucomicrobiota bacterium (assembly GCA_034440535.1). Taxonomy (GTDB): domain Bacteria; phylum Verrucomicrobiota; class Verrucomicrobiia; order JAWXBN01; family JAWXCD01; genus JAWXCD01. The sequence continues at coordinate 2,755 of JAWXCD010000028.1, forward strand.
CAATTCAAGTTTCACGTCTTCCTAAAGATTCTTTAGTGGAAATTGAAGTGATAGCAGCCTATTAAGGCGGTAATTATCAGTTTTTTTGGTTGAGATATATTTTTAACATAATAAAGGCTGAGCCAAACGCCTGTCCCCATTCGTTTATTAATAATAGTTTTGACGAAACGACCTAATAGCATTACTTGAAAATCATGAAAGAACACCTGATCCGCATAGGCACGCTTGTCCCCGGCGAAAACACTGGGAATTATATTAAGCAGATCCTACCCCACGGTTTTGAATCCTTCCAAATAACATGTTGGGAAGCATGGAAAGACAACAATCTTGCGGCCATGGCAGATGATGTTAAGAAAGCCATTGGCGATCAGGACGCCATTGTGGATTCTCTCGGAGTATTTGGAAACCCACTTACAAATGACAAAACGATCAATGCCTTCGAGTTAGCCATCGATAACGCCCATCATTTTGGAGCGACAACCGTGTGCGGATTTGCCGGGCGTTTGACCGATAAGCCTTTGCCGGAATCTATTCCCCGCTTTAAGGAAGTATTTACTCCTCTAGCAAAACGCGCGGAAGACAAAGGAATTAAAATCGGATTTGAAAACTGTCCAATGGGCGGCGACTGGACCAGGGGTGACTGGAATATCGCGCATAATCCAATGGCCTGGGAACTTATGTTCGATGCAGTCCCGAGTGCCGCAGTGGGCCTTGAATGGGAGCCATGTCATCAAATGGGGCAAATGATTGATCCCATGGCGCAGTTACGTAAGTGGGTTTCAAAAATCGTTCACGTTCATGGAAAAGATTCCTCTATTTACCACGATATTCTCAACGCCGAAGGCATCGGTGGTGGTGGTAAACGTCCATGGTTTCATCACCGGTCCCCAGGGTTTGGGGACAGTAACTGGACTGATATCATCAGTGAATTAATCATGGCAGGATTTCGTGGCAGCATTGATATCGAAGGATGGCACGACAATGTTTACGCAGGCGACCTAGAAATGACTGGGCAAGTCCATGCGCTGAACTACCTCAAACGTTGCAGACCCGAGCGAATACAAAATCCAAAATAGAAGTTTTTCTTAAAAAATGACCTCAAGCCATGGTTTCATTGCACGGTTACCCATGACAGGATAATGCATTTTTAAGATACTTTTGTTCATTCCAATCTAAGGTTGGCCACTCTATTATGGGCCTATGCAAACGATTGAATACTCCATTAAGCTGACTCCTTCAGAAATTGAACAGTTCCACGTTCATGGGTATCATATTCAGAGAAACGTTTTTAATTTGGACCAAGTCGTAACCTTAAAAGCATATTTTGATGACTTAGCTGAAAAAGGTGTTCCCGCTCCTGACAACCATTGGGTCCCTGATCTGAATCCTGAAAACTTCAAAAAAGATCCACTCGCCCGGTATCCACGAGTGATGATGCCACACCGATTTAATGATCAATCACGGAAGATGATGCTGGAATTAAAAATCAGGGATCTCCTGTGGCAATTTTTTAATGAAGAACCCTTATCAGCCCAGAGCATGTTTTATTTCAAGCCCCCTGGATCTCGTGGGCAGGCACTTCATCAAGATAACTTTTACCTTTCTGTTAAACCAGGAACCTGCATTGCGGCATGGACGGCCATTGATCCAGCAACCCCGGAAAACGGTGGGTTATATGTAGTCCCGAACACAGGAGACCTTGCAATCACCTGTCCTGAAAAAGCGGATGAGGCTGAAAGTTTTGTGAGCCATTTCGTAAAACCACCGCCCGGGAAAAAGGCGATTCCCGTTCATTTACAACCCGGTGACACCCTCTTTTTCAATGGAAACGTTATCCACGGATCCGGCCCAAACAGGCATGCAACCCAATGGCGTCGCGCCTTTATATGCCATTACATTCCACGGACCACACAGTTTGCTTCAAAATATTACAAACCCTTCGTTACCTTTGAAGATGAGGAAGTAGCCATTGCTGAATCTACTGATGGCGGGCCTTGTGGGACCGAGTGGGGTGCTAAAGATCCATACGGGGCATAAGCCGTGATGGGTTTAAACAGCAAGATTGTTCGGGAAAGAAGTGCGCTTTATTCCCCAATATCAACGATAGAGAAGAGTAAACTCAAATTGCGTTCTCGTTGCTCATCTCTGACCAGAGGGATCGTGGGCGGAATGCGGCGCATGTTCTCAATATAATTGGCAAGATATTCCCCAAAAATTCGATATAGAAATAACAAGTTTTTGGATTCACGTTGCCTTACACGTTCACGAGTAATTTCCTTGATTTCGCCGATGGCCTTTAAGGTATGTTTTCGATCTATACCCAGACCGAAACGAAAGATCATCACTTCCCTCTCTTCCTTATCGAGCTTACTGAGCAACCATTTGGCAATGACAGCCGGGTCAGAAGAGATTTCGCCATTTTCAAAGTGATAACGTGGCAGGGTGCCCTGTTCGTGCAATTTTTTCACCTCCTCAATAACCGCAGTCATGGTTCGGCTGCCAATTCCCTCGAGATCAAACAGCCTTGCGGGAGGAAAATCATGGAATTGACCTACATTAACGATACCTGCCCTATTAATTTTGAGAAGAGCTCCGGGCTTGATGAGCAAATATTTGAGGTCAACGGAGCGAATGGTTTCCGTTAAAGGCAGATTTAGATAAAAAGGTCCCGGGTTTGAGGCACTCATCATAGGTGTTTAATTAAGATCTTGAACTCATCCAACGTGCGGACTCTATGACCTAAACATCTGGATTCAATCTTATTTTTTATGTTTTAGCGTGAAATTTAATAATGGTATCAGAAATATAATGAAGCGATCAGAAACCGTTCATTTTGGAGATACCGTCGTTCACTTAAATGAGGAATTAAAACTAAAGCCCTCGCACATAGAGTCGCCTCTTGCCTCAGGAAGGAAAATGTATAATGTCGGGAACCATGCCCTCCAAAGCTGTTCTTGATACATTATCGCTTATTGTTGGTCCAAATGAGGTTTTGACCAAAAAAGAGGATCTACTGACCTATGCGTTTGACGGAACAGCGGTTTTAAACACACTTCCGGGGTGTGTGGTATTCCCCCGGACCACTGCACAAGTCGCGGCTATTCTCAAATACGCAAATGAACAAAAAATCCCGGTGATCACTCGGGGTTCAGGCACTGGTCTCAGCGGCGGCAGTGTGCCAGATCTCGATTGCATCGTACTGTGCACTGTCAGGTTTAACCAAATCCTAGAAGTTGATGCAAAAAATCTCACTCTCATGGCCGAGCCAGGTGTGATAACACTCAAAATCGCTGAGTCAGCAGAAGCCGTGGGATTATTTTACCCACCAGACCCCGGTTCCATGCGCATCTCTACCATAGGCGGGAACATCGCAGAGAACTCAGGAGGATTGCGGGGTCTTAAATACGGAGTTACCCGCGATTATGTCATGGGTTTGGAAATTGTGACGGCAACTGGGGATATCATTTGGATGGGCAACAAGTGCGTCAAAGATGTCGCAGGATATTCCTTAAAAGACGTTTTTATTGGAAGCGAAGGAACATTAGCGGTCATCACCAAAGTCCTGCTTAAACTCATTCCAAAACCAAAAACAAAAAAGACTTTGCTCGCCGTGTTTGATCGTATGGATGCCGCCGCTGAAACGGTTTCTGCCATTATTGAAAACAAAATCATTCCTTGCACCCTTGAGTTCTTGGACAAGATCACCATTAAGTGTGTAGAGGATTACGCCAAGATTGGACTTCCCCTCGATGCTGAAGCGGTGCTTCTCATGGAGACCGACGGTCATCCTGCTGTCGTTGAAGAGGAAGCCAAGCAAATGGAACAAATCGCACGTCAACATGGGGCGCGGGCGGTAAGTGTGGCCCAATCCAATGAGGAAGCCTTAAAGCTCGCCTCAGCCCGACGGACGGCATTCAGTGCATTGGCCCGCGTGAATCCTACAACCATTCTAGAGGACGCAACTGTCCCGCGGAGTGAGTTAGCAAAGATGGTAAACTTTATTCAAGATGTGGGTGTTCGTTATAAATTGAAAATAGGCACCTTTGGCCATATGGGGGATGGTAATCTGCATCCTACTTTTCTCACGGATGAAAAAAATCATGAAGAAATGGAGCGGGTCGAAAAGGCCATGGTGGAAATTTTTGAATTCGCGGTTAAGTTAGGTGGGACAATCACTGGCGAACACGGTGTGGGCCTTGCCAAAAAACCGTATTTGGAAAACGCTATAGGTAAACTGAACGTGGAGGTCATGCGGCAGCTTAAAAAGGCCTTTGACCCAAACCATATTTTAAATCCCGGTAAAATTTTTGATAAATAATGGACGCTACCCCTTCCAAAAATGCTGCGATGAATCTCCCCCTGGTTCCAGACGAACCGGGATTACTGCGGCCTACGGGCACGGGCAGTTATATTAAGGATTTAGACTACTCCGTCGTTCAACAATGCATGCATTGTGGGATGTGCCTTCCCACCTGCCCCACCTATGATGACACCTTACTGGAACGCAATAGTCCACGCGGGCGGATTGCACTCATGCGGAGTATTGCAGACGGTAACTTGGGTGTGACACGCGAATTTGCCGAAGAACTTTATTTCTGTTTGGGTTGTCTCGCGTGCCAGACCGCATGTCCTGCAGGTGTCAATTACACGGAGCTTTTTGAAATGTCCCGGGCTGAGATCGAACGTTCCAAGGTTTTGGATAACCCGAAACGATCTTTCATTAGGGGGATAACCATTAAAACCATTTTTCGTTATCCCTCGTTGTTACACCGCTTGGGGAAAATGATGTACGTGTACCAAGCATCCGGCCTCCAAGCTTTCGTCCGCAAATCAGGTTTACTTAACTTCGCCCCAAAACAATTGCGCGATTTGGAACCCCTGACTCCAAAAGTACACGCTCGATTTTCTGCGGACCTCATTAAACAAACCGAAAAGCCTGAAGTCAAAAGTTACCGAGTCGGACTGCTCACCGGATGCGTTCAGGATTTAGTTTATCCGGATGTCAATCGGGATACCGCTGACGTCCTATTGGCGAACAATTGCGAAGTTGTGACTCCGCGCGGGCAATACTGTTGCGGATCGCTCCATGGTCACAATGGCGAATGGGAACTTGCAAAGGAACTTGCCCGTAAAAATATCGATATGTTTCCGATCGAAGAACTCGACGCGATCATTACAAATGCAGCAGGGTGTGGTTCACATCTGAAACATTATGATCATTTACTCTATGATGACCCCATTTATTCTGCGAAGGCCAAGGATTGGTCTCGGAAGCTAAAGGACATCCATGAATGGCTCGCAGAGATTGGTATTCGTCCACCGAATTGCGCCTCAGAAAAATTGGATGTGACTTATCATGAAGCCTGTCACTTATGTCACGGTCAGAAAATTACGCATCAGCCCAGACAGGTATTAAAAGCGATCCCGGGGCTTGAGCTCAGGGAAATGGCGGAATCCACTTGGTGCTGTGGGAGTGCCGGGGTTTACAACATTACCCAACCAGAAATGTCGGCAAAATTGCTGGTCCGGAAGATGAAGCATATTACGGGGACCAAGGCAGACATCGTCGCTACGGCTAATCCTGGATGTATGGTTCAATTAGAAGCGGGCATGCGCCAAAATCAGTCCGACATTAAAGTGATTCATCCTATTACACTCCTTGCTCAAGCTTACCGCCGTGAGAAAACAGAAAAGAATGCTCCGAAAGGATAAGACTATTCTGCGGCGAAAATTTCTGAAAAACGGTACGCTTGAAGGAATCTCAAGACTGTTTTTGAGAATTGGGCACTTGAGAAACAACACTTTCGATCGTTCCATCACAGAGTAGGGTTTTCAAAACCTGTCCGCTCTTCACAGAAAGGGTTGACCTGATGACATGACCCGTTGCATCGCGCGTAATGCTATATCCACGTTCAAGAGCGCCTTGCGGACTTAATAAGATCAACTTCACTTTGAGAGTGTCCAACTGACTTTTTTTTCTCAGAATCAATTGTTGTTTTAATTTACCCAAATGCATTTGTGCGACAACAAACCTCTGGCGATACCCAGCGAGGGCCGCAGCCGGACTACGCCTATTGAGATGCTCCCGCAGCTCGCCAATGTTCCTCCGATGACGTTCAAGAATGGCCTGAACGTTCCTATGTAACGTGAGCAAATAATCGTCTAGCCGTTGCTGGTATTGCTCAATCATGCGAACCGGTTCGCGGAAAACATAACTTTCACCCAGTCGCTCAATACGAATTTTCAAATGCTGAATCTGATTCCTGACCTCTCGAGTCAAAGCCGCGTGACATTTTTTGACTCCTGCAATTTCTTCAGCGGCGAGCGGCACCACGATCTCTGCCGCTGCACTCGGAGTGGGCGCGCGCAGATCCGCAACAAAATCGGCAATGGTGAAATCAATTTCGTGCCCAACTCCAGAAACAACCGGCAAGCCTGATCTAAAGAGTGCGCGGGCTACCACTTCCTCGTTAAAAGCCCACAAATCTTCCAAAGATCCCCCTCCTCTTGCAATGATGATCACATCGACAATATCGAGGGCATTAAACTCATCAATGGCCGCAGCAATTTCCTGTGCAGAACCGGGGCCCTGCACTTTGACTGGGTTAATAATGATATGTTGCCCCGGAAATCGACGCCGAGTGATATTGATGATGTCCTGTAACGCAGCACCCGTGGGTGATGTTACAATGCCAATCGTACGTGCGTGCTTTGGAATCGGTTTTTTTCGCGCTGGATCAAAAAGCCCCTCGGCTTGGAGCTTCCTTTTTAACTCTTCAAAACGCGCTTGGAGATCACCTAACCCAGCTTGCAGAATTTTTTTAGCGACAATTTGATACTGCCCACGCGCCTCATAAACCGAGAGTGCCCCGTTAATTTTAACTTGAAGTCCGTCCCGCAAGGCAAAACCTTGTTTAGAAGCCACCCCACGGAACATGACGATTGAAATCTGAGCTTCAGAGTCCTTCAGCGTGAAATAACAGTGTCCGGAAGCTTGATTTCGGAAGTTTGAAATTTCCCCCTCGACCCAAACATCGCCGACTTCTCTTTCGAGAAGAGTTTTGATGCGACGCGTTAACTCAGAAACGGAAAAGGCTTTTTCCATGGGTTATAAATCACGACTTAAGCATCCAAATTAAAAGCTTTTTTGAAAGCTTCTCCGACCTCTGGCTGAACCGAAGTTAATTTTTCGCAAATCCGGACAATGGACGTAGCCAAGCCCGTGATTTCGTCAATATCAATGAGCACAGCGTTGAGCCGGATATCCTCGACGGCCACAGGAAACCGCTGGGGCATGCTTGTCAGGAACCGCTTTATAATAGGGTCTGCTTCACGTCCAAGAATTGATTCATGAGGCCCGGTCATTCCCGTATCGCAAATAAAAGCCGTTCCATGGGCCATGACATGTTCGTCAGCCGTAGCCACATGCGTATGAGTCCCCACTACAGCCGAAACATGCCCATCCAGAAAACGGCCCATGGCGATCTTTTCTGAAGTTGTTTCAGCATGTATATCGACGAGGATACATTTAGTTTCTTTGCGCAGGCGGTCTACTTCCTGTCTACCCGCGATGAACGGATTCTCCAAATTCATCTGCATAAAAACCCGGCCCTGCAAATTTAAGACGGCCAAAGTCTTTCCATCTTTATGCACAATATAAGAACCCTTACCGGATACACCCGACGGATAATTCAACGGTCTCAATAAACGTGGCTCTTGATTGATAATGTCGTACACGTCGCGTTGATCCCACACATGATCACCGGAGGTCAAACAATCGACGTCATTAAGGAGTTCACGGACATGGGCTGGTTTGTACCCACCACCAGAAGGAGCGCAGTTTTCCCCGTTAGCGACAACAATATCAATTTTGTGCGTCTGCCGAAGTTTAGGTACAAGTTCCTTAACCGCCCGGCGACCGGGTTCTCCGACAATATCCCCAATAAATAAAACCTTCATTAAGGCGCAGCCTAAGCCTTTAAGAATAAAAACCAAATGCTATTTCCAGAGTCATTTTCTGGTCACCAACGCTCTTTACGGGAAATGACCCATAAAAAGAGAGTTGACAGGATTTTATTTATTTGAGACTTAGTCTCAACTCTAATGAGACCCTGTCTCAATAGAGTAAACCACTAAAATTAAATCCAAAACCTTAGTAATATGAAAATCCTATTTATTTCACTTATCGCGTGCGCCATCTCGCTACCCATATCGGGTACTGCGGCTACTAAAAAAATAAGCGCTTCAACCACCCCATCCGATTCCACCATGGCCGATGTCATCAAACGCATGGAAACTATGCAGGTTGAAATTAATAATCTTCAAACTCAACTAAAAGAGTATGAAGCTCAAGGTGAGGTCAATCCTGAAACAGCTAGAGCCCTGAAAGAAAAGGGAATCCTCAGTCACGGTCAACTTTCCATCGGGGTTTATGGAGAAACAAAGGTACGTTCACGGGATAGCGCAGCGGGAAGACAATTAAAGTCGGATCCCCATCGGATCGTTCTACTTCCGACTTATCAATTTTCGGACACCATCGTATTCAACTCGGAAATTGAGTTTGAGCATGGCGGCGCTTCAACAAGCAATGGTTCAAAATTGTTCGAAGGCGGGAACATTGAGGTTGAGCAACTATTCGTTGATTTTAAGTTTAACGAACACATCAACTGGCGCGCGCCTGGTATCGATTTGATCCCCCTCGGTTTTTTCAATCTACACCACGAACCCACTTTATTCTATAGCACCGAACGACCTGAGTTATATCGTGAACTTATTCCATCTACTTGGTTTGAAATGGGCACAAGTATTTATGGAAAAGTTGTTGATGGTTTGAATTATCAATTAATGGTCAGTGCTGGTCTAGACGACGATGGCGACAACTCTAGTACGGCAGGAACATCATCAGGCATCACAGGCGCCAATGGCATTCGAAACGCGCGCCCGGCTATTGGGGATTTCGCACAAGCCAATAACGAACTGGGATACACCTTTAGACTGGGTTACACCCCTGATTACGTACCGGGATTGGGTATGAGCACGAGCGCCCATTATTCCGATGTCACCCCGCAGCGCAACGCGGATAACCCAGCGGTCGTGGGCAATCATGATGTCATCATTTACGACATCGAAGCACGATACCGCATACCGAAAACTGGGTTTGAGATTCGCGCGGAGTACGTTCAAATCTTTTTGGAAGGCGTCAGGAACTTTGCTGCGAACAATAATGGGGTCTCCACTGACAACGTAGGTAGCGGCATGTACGGCGTCTCGGCCGAAGTGGCTTACCACTGGAACCTCCAACCCAAAATCAAAAACGGATGGGAACTCGTACCCTTTTATCGTTATTCCACAATGGATTTACAATCCGGCGGTTATAGCGGTACCGATGCACACGCCCCCACTGGCCAAGGTGATCGCGAATTCCACACCTTTGGGTTAGCGGCATTTCCCACTCCGGAACTTGTCTTAAAAGCTGATTATCGCTTGGCTTTAGACGAATCCATATCGGGACCACAGTCTGATCAAGTCCAATTTGCAGTTGGATTCTTTTTCTAAACTAACGTATTTTCATTTCTAAGCCTTTCTCGATCAAATGATCGGGGAAGGCTTTTTATTAAATAAAAAGGAACGATCACCCATCTCATTAACATGAACAAGCACTTAACAATCACCGGTATCACGGCAGCTTCTGCTCTTGTTTTCCCGGCGCAAGTTTTTGCCACTCGCTTTCTGACCATTGAGGAGGCCCAAAAACAGATGTTCGCTGATGCCTCTTTCCTCCCCGCTTCGATTAAATTAACAAATGACGATAAGGCCAAAATAAAGGCCATAACTGGCAATACCCCCTCCTTCTCAGTGATCAAGGGATGGAAGGCGACCGCTGGCGGTAAAACGGTTGGTTTCGTTTACATGGATTATGTGATCGGAAAACATCTCCTTATAGATTACGCCCTGGCACTCAATGCGGATGGGACCGTTAAACAAGTTGAAATCCTCGAATACCGTGAAAGTTACGGAGGCGAAATCCGAAATGCAGGATGGCGAAAACAGTTCAAAGGCAAAAAAGCTTCTTCTCTCCTCCTCCTGAACTCCGATATTTACAACATCAGTGGGGCAACCTTGTCTTGTCGGCATTTAACGAAAGGCATCAAGAATCTCCTGACCATCCATGAAAAATTTGGCAAAAATTAATTTAAACAGATGCCGCCCTGCTCTTGGGACGTTTGTGTGCATCTCCATTGCGAATGACTCAGAACAATTCGGTATAACTGCCATCGAATTAGCCTACAACTGCATCAATCGAATCGATCGCCTCATGTCTGTTCACAGTCAAAAAAGCGATATTACGACCATCAACCGGACGAAGCCGGGTTTAAAAACACGGGTTCACAAGGATACTTTTGAAGTATTAGAGCGGGCGATGATGATGTATGAGAAAACTCAGGGTTTATTTAATCCTGCCGTAGGTCAGCACCTACAGAGCAAAGGTTTTATTCCAGACTTCCGGCGGTCAAAACTCTCCCCAAAACCCACTCCCCAGCCTATGGGAATTGGATACTCTCTCGACCGGCACACTGGGTCAGTTCAACGCACCCATTCAAGTGCACAACTTGATCTCGGCGGTATTGCAAAGGGTTACGCGGTCGACAGGGCCGTTGATGTTCTCATGCGCAACGGGATAACGGAGGGCGTCGTGAATGCAGGAGGGGACCTACGCGTGTTTGGGCCAAGAAAAGTCCAATTTAAAATTCGATCCCCTTTTCAGCCCACTCAACCCATTCATTCCATTACAATTAAAAATCGCGCTCTGGCTACATCCGGCTCCTATTTTTCGCAAAAAACCATTTCCGGAAAAGTGACCCACCCCATTGTTAATCCCCAGACAGGCGAGTCAGTTGAAGGGCTTTGTTCAGTGACCATTGAATCACCTGAATGTTGGATGGCAGATGCCCTGACAAAAGTCGTTTCGATGGAACTAAAAAGTTCAACTCCATTACTCAAACATTTTAACTCAAAGGCTTACATTGTTTCCTCTGACTTTAACACCTGCGAATGAGCAAGTTGTGAAGCGAAAAGATCATGCCCTTGATCTTCGACCCTCATCTCACCTATAATCACTCAACACATGTACCACAAAGGCATACGACTCTCCTTCCGTCATAAAGCCTGGCTCTACTCAACACTGGCGGTGCTGTACCTCTCGGGACTCTTTTGGGCCTTTCTACATTATTTCGCCAAAAGACCAGAAGGAATGGAAGAGTTACCCCATCCTTCTGAGCCATTAGCTCTTCAAATACATGGAGCTGCCGCCTATCTTGTGCTGGTCATATTGGGCACTCTCATTCCCATCCATATTAAACGGGCATGGACCATTCGAAAAAACGTGCCCACGGGATTACTTGTTATCCTATTGAACATTGTCCTCATCCTGACAGGGCTAGGGTTGTATTATTTTGCTAATGAAGCACTTCGCAATTTCACAAGCCAATCCCACTTAATTTCTGGACTGCTCTATTTACCCCTCTTAGCTGTGCACATATACCTTGGAAAAAAGAACGCACTATGAATGACGCACCTGACTTAAAGTTAAAAGAACTAGCACAAGCGATTGGCGCCCTGCCAGCGAGTCTTTACGTGCTTACGTGTGAAGGTGAATACGCCATTGTCAGTTGGGTACAACAGGCGGGATTTGTTCCACCCATGATTTCCCTCGCGCTTAAGCACGGGCGGGGTGTGGGAGAAAAAATCATGGCCGGCTCTCCATTTCATCTCTCGATCCTGCCAGAAAATGGAATGAAACTCGCCAAACCATTTTTTAGTAGCGACGCCCCCGGGATATCTGCCGCCCTTGATCTGGAAGTGCTCAAAGACGCCCATGGCTATCTGCAATGTAAATATGTGCGCCACACCGAGAGCGGGGATCATTCTATCGTCATCGCTGAAGTGCTGACTGGAAAGTTATTAGGCAAGAGTGAAAAACCCCACATTCATCTACGCAAAGATGGGTTAAAATATTAGCGGGTTAAACCTGGGGCTACCCTAAAACAAAAAAGCACCGGATAGATTCCAGTGCTTTTTTGAGGTATTATAAAACCAGAAGAAATTATGATTTCTTTTCAGCCTTACGTGAAGCTTTGGCTGTGGCACGTTCCTCTTTATCGAGTTTGCCATCTTTGTTCGCATCGAATTTAGCTAATTTCTCAGCTTTTCTTTCGTTGCGATGCTGTTGAAAAGCAGCTTTTTCGGAATCATTTAATTTTCCATCTCCGTCTTTATCAAACTTACCTAGAAGCTGTTTCCGCTTTTCAGCACGAAACTTATCTGCGGCAGTCTTCTCAGTATCATCAAGCGTACCGTCTCCGTTTTTGTCAAAACGCTTTAACATATAATCTTGGCGTTTATTGTCACTGCCTTCCGCCTTTGACTCAGCAAAAGTTGAGTGCGGCAATACCACTGCCGCCATGCCTAGAGCCAATAAATATTTCCCGATTTTTTTCATTTGGTTTATCCTGTTTTTGTTTTTTATAGTGTTAATGATTTAACCGGCATTCCCCGGCTCAGAGGTAAAGACGTCTGGGGGGAACACTTGGTTACAATTGTTTCTATAAAGCTTTTTAATTTTGTGGAGCATAAAATGATAAAAATGTCAGGTATTTTTGGGGCCATCGCTATTATGATCGGTGCTTTTGGAGCTCACGCTCTTAAAAGCCACCTCCAAAGCCTCGGTACGACGGCCATTTTTGAAACTGCCGTGCTTTATCATCTGGCTCATGCCGTGGCTCTTTTAGCCCTTTCAAATATCAGCAATGCCACTGTGACCAAGTGGTGTTGGGCGTGCGGAATAATCGTTTTTTCAGGTTCCCTTTATATAATGGCGGTCACTAATGCGCGTTGGCTGGGAGCTATCACCCCCATCGGTGGTTTGCTTCTTATCGTCGGATGGCTCGCCTTATGTTTCCAAGGACACAAAAAAGCATAAGGGATCCCATAGGCCCACAACATGGCGAGCTATCTATGGAAACGCGTGGCTCCGGAAAGATGGGTTATTTTATAGCTTCCAGAAGTTTTTCGTGAATGTTACCGAAACCTCCATTGGAGAAGATCACAATAACGTCATTCTTTTGCGTTAAAGGAGCGAGTTTGCTCACAATGGCGTCCGCATCGGGTTCGTAATACGCTTTTATTCCCTTTGCCTGTATATCCGCGATGACTTTTTCCGGGTTCAGCCGATCTTCCTCTTTCAATTTTTGCAGGGCATGAATTTGAGAAATGAACACTCCGTAGGCTTCAGAAAATGCGTCTGGCAATTCTTTTTGGAAAATATTACGGCGAGTTGTATTGGATCGCGGTTCAAATATGCCCCAAATTCGACGACCTGGGTACATGTGTTTAAGACCGATAAAGGTTTGTTTGATGGCGCTAGGATGATGCCCAAAATCATCGATCACAGTTATCCCATTAACCTCTCCACGCACTTCCTGACGCCTTTTTACTCCTTTAAAAAAACGAACCGCTTCCTGAATCGTGGCAAGTGGAATTTGATAAAAGTGCGCAGCGGCAATAGCCATAGCGGCATTGCGGATATTAAATTCGCCGAGCATATGCAGCTCATAATGTCCAAGGTCTCCCAATACAAAAGATGAACTGCTACCGGTATACCTTACCTGTTCTATCCGAATGGCTGCGTTTGGTGAAAAACCAACTGTGACAAGCGGCGCCGGGGAAGTGGCCACCACCGACATGGCGTTGATGTCATCCGCATTCACCACGATCATCCCGTTCCTCGGCACTATCCGAACAAGCCGAGAGAAGGAAAGAAGGATGTCGTCAATGGAATCAAAAATATCGGCGTGATCAAACTCAATATTATTAATAATCACCAACTCAGGCATGTAATGAATAAATTTTGAGCGTTTATCAAAGAAAGCTGTGTCGTATTCGTCACCTTCCAAAATAAAATGCGGACTTGGCCGAATCACGCATCCTTGAGGCAAGTTATTCGGAATACCGCCGATCATGAAGCTGGGTTCTTTTTTTGCGTACTCAAAAATCCACGCCAAAAGCGAAGTGGTCGTTGTTTTCCCGTGCGTACCAGTGACAACGAGATTATGACGACCCCGCAGGAAAAACTGTTTGAGTGTTTCGGGCAAGGAAAGGTAATAAAGTTTTTGTTCAAGAACGGCTTCCACTTCTTCATTCCCACGGGACACCGCATTGCCCACCACAATTAAATCGGGTTTGTGACTTAGATTATCAGGACTGAAACCTGACATAAGTTTTACGCCCTTGGACTCAAGAAAAGTAGACATGGGTGGGTAAACATTTTCGTCAGACCCGGTGACCACGAAACCCGAATCTTTTAAAGCGGCCGCGACTGCGCCCATTGCCGTACCACAGATCCCAATAAAATGAATTGATTTGAACGGTTGCTGCATGCGGCAATTAAGCGGTGGCCATGGTTTTTGCCAATTGTTTTTTGTGTTAGATCGGACAAATAAACGGCATTTTTCACCATTATTACCCTTTAACTTTGCGTTTATACCCTAAAAAGGACCCAAGGAAGACAGGATTGCCAAAACCAATACCTTAGCTTAGCTTACTTTATTATGGTGGACCAGGACAGAGCGGCCCAAGCGGCAAAAATAATTGCTGCCCCAGGAGATTACAAAGTGTGCGAAGGATGCGAATCAATCGTAAAGTCCACATCACTTCGTTGTCCCAGCTGCCATGGGTATCGGTTCGACGATGCAAATGCAAGGGTGATCGAGCAGGCCGCCATCTTAGGAGCTCGCGATCGAACCAGTGTACTTGAAACTGACCTGGAGTAGCCATGGCGCGGTTCAAAATTGATCTCCACACACACACCAACGACGATCCGCACGATTATATTTCCTATTCCTCCTTTGACCTTCTTGATTTAGCGGCGGCTCAAGGTTTTCATGCAATAGCTATTACACTTCATGGTAAAAGATTGGCGCGCGAAGATGTCTTTGAGTATGCCAAATCGAAAGGGGTTTTATTAATTCCTGGCATTGAGAAGTTTGTGAATGGCAAAGAGGTGCTTATTTACAATGTGAGTCCAGAAGAGGTCGCTGGGAAAATGTCCTTTTCAGATCTGGGCGCACTCCGCAATCGCCGCAGCGATGTTTACACCATAGCACCTCACCCCTTTTTCCCCACCCAAGCTTGCGCGGGAAGAACAATTGAAAAGCATCCCGATCTATTTGATGCCCTCGAGTATTCACATGCTTACACCTCGTATATAAATTTTAATTCACCAGCTCAAGGCCTTGCCCAACGCCTGAATAAACCGATGGTTGCCACCTCGGACGCACATATTCTTGAAGGGTTTGGACGCAACTTTACTTACGTAGAGTGCGATCAGCTGGACACCATTTCGATTTTTGAAGCTATTAAAGCCCACCGGGTTGAACTTGTGCATGCTCCCCATTCACTCAAAACTTTGATACCCGTTTTAAAAAGTATCTTCGTTCAGAATGGCCTTCGCCTAGCCCAGCGTCTGTCCAAGACATTCGCACCTTCCAAGAAACCTCACCATGACTGAAGATCCCATTATCGGAACCGTGATTAACGGATACGAAATTCTCGGCACAATCGGCAAGGGTGGAATGGGGGTCGTCTATAAAGCTAGGCAAAACTCCTTGGATCGAATTGTAGCACTTAAAGTTCTTCCTGCTCAATTTACCCAAGAACCCGACTTTATCCTGCGCTTTAACAGAGAAGCCAAAGCTGCCGCGCGGCTGAATCATCCAAACATTATTCAGGTCTACGACTTCGGCAATGTCGACATGTTATTCTATTTCGTCATGGAATTCATCGAAGGATGTTCCATTGGAGATTATATTAAAGAACACGGCAAATTCGATGAGCGAAACGGAATAAGTGTGATTCTGCAAACCTGTGACGCTCTCGCCTTTGCTCATAATGTAGGGATCATTCATCGAGATATAAAACCGGACAATCTCCTGCTCACAAAAACAGGGGACATCAAACTCGGCGATCTCGGCCTTGCCAAACAGACAAACGAAGAGGCATCCCTGACTCAAACGGGAACCGCCATGGGAACTCCTTATTACATTTCCCCCGAACAAGTGCGTGGCGATAAGGAAATAGATGGTCGTACAGACCTTTACTCCCTTGGAGCCACTTTGTTTCACTTGGTCACCGGGCGTATTCCCTTTGAAGCAAATACTGCGGCGGCAATTATGTCGCGGCATCTCAACGATGAAGTTGAAGATCCTAGAAATATTGAACCTGTGATTTCGGAAAGCCTAAGCTATGTGATCAAGAAAATGATGCAGAAGCTGCCGGCTAACAGGTATTTAAAAGCCGAAGACATTGCACACGATTTGAATTTGATTTTGGAAGGCAAGCCCATTGGTCACGATTCATCCTCACTCAAAGCCATGCAGGCGCCAAGCGCGAGAAAGCTTGTTGTTAAAGCTGACAGCGCTCCTTCTCCCGCACGAAGCGGCAATATCTCATCCCCTCCGCACCAGGAGGACCCCATCGCGCCACATTCCTCCGAATCCCCACTCAATGCGACCACTGAAAACACCACCACAAACACGGTTCAACCTCAACCTTCAAAAGGGAAAACAAGTCTACGAGGAGGCACTTCAAAAAGTATAGGATTTAAAAGCGAACAACCCTCAGAAACGCATACTCCTCCCTCAAAGTCATCGATGCCATTAGGAAAAACGCGCAAGCGTCCAGAAAACAATGTTTTAGTATCCTTGTGCGCCTACGCTTTTGTTATACTGCTCTTTGCTGCGGTGGGGTGGTTTGGCTATTCGATTTATAAGTCTCGTTTTGCCAAACCAAATAAGATCGCAGAAATCTCCTCCCCCGGTCCTACTATTACCGTGCCTGTTCCGAAAAATGATCCGCCACCTGCACCTATAACACCGGTTGTTCTTCCCGTCAAAAAAGCACCGGAGGTCGAGGAATCTTTGACGGGTCTCCCTGTTAATGTCCGTCATGATAAACTCATTGCCCAGAAGTTGAAGGCATTAAAACAAGGTCAGCCTGTCAGGTTTTCAGGAGAAGAATTTCTCAGCGCCGCAGCCATTCAGGAAACAAAACCTGATGGACCTCAAACTTTAACGGATCCACTGGAGATCTCCAAAGGAACACGATTATTCATTCGATTTGACCCACCTGATTTTGACAATCCCGAAGGAAAACCCGCCGTCACTAAATGCGAATTAGTGATCTACCCCAAAGTTGTTTCCACAGGCGAACCAATCAGACTTTCCCTTTACCGCATTAAGCGAGATTGGTTAATGGGAAAACCAACATGGAATTCAATTGCCACAGGAAAGGCCGACTGGGAACTGCCTGGTGCAGATGGCCCCAGCGACAGGGAATTGGCTCCTACTTCGAGTGTTGTGATCAAAGACGAAAACCCAGGGGGATACCGTTTTGACATTACCCAAGATATGATAGGATTTAAGGGAAATCTTTTTCCCAACTACGGTTGGCTGCTGATTTGCGAAACAGAAGGAACGATAATCCTTCCGGGTGGCCTTGGCGACAAAGAGAACCAAATACAGGTCACGTTAACACTTCCCCCATCTGAGGTCGCACCAGCCCCAGCGGACTGAACCAAACGAGTGACAAATTAAACCGTTTCCAGTTTCGTTAATTGGTAACGAGTGTCCCGATCTTCTTCCCCATCACCGCATCAATGATATTTGACCTCTTGAAAAGATCAAACACGAGGATGGGCACATTATTATCCATGCACAGGGAAAAGGCGGTAGAGTCCATTACCTTAAGTCGCTGACGAAGGGCTTCAGAAAAGGTCAAGGTAGAATATCTTTTAGCGTTTTTGTTTTTCATCGGATCACTGTCATAGATCCCGTCTACTTTTGTAGCCTTAAAAATGATCTCTGCATTCACCTCGCTCGCACGCAGGGCGGCAGTGGTGTCCGTCGAAAAATAAGGATTCCCTGTGCCTGCAACAAAAATGACAACCAATCCTTTTTCAAGATGAAGCATGGCCCGTCGCCTAATGAAGGGTTCCGCTACGTTTTTCATTTCAATAGCGGTCATGACCCGTGTATGAACCCCCGCCTGTTCAAGAGTATTTTGAAGTGCGAGTCCATTGATCACGGTTGCAAGCATTCCCATATAATCGCCCGTCGTGCGATCTATGCCTTGTTGTGTCCCCGTAAGGCCCCGAAATATATTTCCACCTCCAATGACAATCCCGAGTTGGATTTTTAATTTTACAAGGTCTTTGACCTGTAAAGCTAGGCTCTCGAGAATTTCGGGAGAAATAGGGTCTCCCCCTTTTCCACCAAGGGCCTCGCCGCTGAGTTTTAAAATGATCCGCTTATATTTGGGCTGCAAGGAAGGCATGCTGGTGGTCTAACAGACAACTATCGACTGGTCAAGAAGACCAAATAGTTAAGCTACCGACATCTAAGGAAATTAGGGCAAAAAAAACCCGGTCTCAAGGACCGGGGCTTTAATATAACAAACTCGATACTTTACGCCGAGGTTTCTTCCCCCACCAAAAAGCGGGAAAAACGACGGATAACAACTGTTTCTCCTATCGTCTTGCTCA
The DNA here is from genome assembly GCA_034440535.1 of Verrucomicrobiota bacterium. Taxonomy (GTDB): domain Bacteria; phylum Verrucomicrobiota; class Verrucomicrobiia; order JAWXBN01; family JAWXCD01; genus JAWXCD01. Next base: position 21,350 of record JAWXCD010000028.1, read on the forward strand.
GATTTGAAGCGTGTTCTTTGACAGTGACCTCAGGATTTTTAACGAACCCTTGATCCATCAATGTAAGTTCAGCCAAACGCTTGTTCATCTTACCCTCAACTATCTTCTCAAGAACATTGGCCGGTTTATCAGTAATTTGAGCGGCAAAAATTTCCCGCTCTCTTTTGATCAGATCCTGAGAAATTTGTTCCCGTGAAACGACAGCAGGAGAAAGCGCCGCAATATGAAGCATTATGTCCTTCACAAAAATCCTAAAAGCTTCGTTGGTCGCAGCTTTATCGGAATCAGCACCCACTTCGAGAATGACCCCGACTTTGGCACCAAGGTGAATGTAAGTTCCGATCAAACCTTTACCCTGCAGGGAATAACGTAGAGTGCGTCGCACAACTATGTTTTCACCAAGTTTGGAGATAGCTGTAACCGTTTGGTCTTTAAAATCAGGTGATTCAGAAGAAAGAGCTAATTCAGAAACTTCTTTTACAAAGTTCTGGAAATCGATGTTACGCGCTACAAAGTCAGTTTCACAAGCCACTTCAACAAGAACACCTGCATCGCCACCCGATTTAACGAGACCAGCGATGACGCCTTCTTTTGTTTCGCGACCTGATTTTTTGACCGAAATAGCCTGACCCCGTTTACGCAATTCATCGATTGCCTTTTCAAGGTCTCCGGCAGTGGTCTGCAAAGCTTTTTTGCAGTCCATCATGCTCGCATTTGTTTTCGCACGAAGTTCCGCAACCAGTTTTGCTGAAATTTCAACAATTGGAGTATCCATAAAATAATTTGCTTCTATTAAAACTTTTAAGCCGACACCCCAACCGCATCACCTTCGGTGGCGTATGAAGTTTCCTTAGGGGCTTCGTTCTTTTCCTTGTTTCTGCCACCGCTGGCTTTCGGATACATCGCACGGGCTTCCGCCATAGCGTCTGCCAAAGCGTTAATGACGATTTTAATAGCGCGGATTGCGTCATCATTACCAGCCACAGGAAAATCAACTAACTCAGGATCCACATTGGTATCAGCAATGGCGACAACAGGAATCTTTAAACGCCGAGCTTCTTTAACGGCGATGTCTTCCTTATTCAGGTCAACAATGACAACCGCCTGCGGGAACTTTTCCATCTGGCGAATACCATCAAGGTTACGATGCAACTTCTCATTTTCGCGACGAAAAGCTGATTGTTCTTTTTTGTTGATGTAATTGATCGTTCCATCTTTTTCCATGGCATCAATGTATTCCATACGTTTGACGCTCTTGCGGATGGTAGGCAAGTTAGTCAGCATTCCGCCGAGCCAGCGTTCGACCACGTAGAACGCATTAGCTTTAGCGGCCGCTTCGCGGACAGCCTCTTGCGCCTGCTTTTTAGTGCCGACGAAAAGAACTTCTCCTCCGTCTTTAACAATACTCTTTAAAAATTGACACGCAGCATCAAGTTGCTGGGTAGTTTGCTCTAAGTTGATAATATAAATACCGTTACGTTCTTCAAAAATGTACGGTTTCATTTTAGGATGCCAACGGCGGGTCTGGTGTCCAAAATGTACTCCTGCTTCAAGCAGGTCCTTAACATCTATTTTAGCCATAAACTTCTATTTTTCATTTTATCCCCTGAATTTTTGCAGGGTTCGGTTTCTACCGAATAATTTTTTGTTTTGATGCGGCATGCCGCGTTGTCCTTACCGGTGACCGGTAAGGGATCATTTCTCTGGTAAAGAAATGAGTCGGCTACACTACGGGCCAGCGGGGGGTAATCAAGTCTTATTTATAGAGGCTAGGCTCCATCGTCCTTTTCTATTGAGCAAAATTTAGAACCTTTTGCTTTTATAATTCATAACTTCAATTATCACAACATCTTCCAAAATATGGTCTTGACATAAATGCTCGAAGTCCGGAGAATATTATCAGGGTTTATCCTCCTTATCTATGAGGCTGAAGTATTTATTTTTAATCTCAGTTTTTGCCGGTTGTATTTCAGGCCCTCTTTTGGTCGCCTCGGAAACGACGACGCATGTTGCATTGCCTACAGAAGTCCTTGAAGCACCGGAATCTATACAAGAAGGCGTTGTATCCATCGACGACTTGTTAGGCTCTGATTCCGACGTGAAAACTACCGCGTCAAAACCTGCTAAAATTTCTCCACCAACCAAACCCGCAGAACCAACCAAAACTCCTGAGATTGTCACGACTCCCCAAACAAAAGAAGTCATTTCCAAGAAGGAACCTACAACGACTCAAGCTCGATCATCGAAACACGAAGTAAATCAAGCCCCCACACCAGTCGTTAATAAACCGGCATCAAGTGAACCTCCGCCGGAAATTTTCACAGCGAGAAAGAACGCATCTTCAAACGCGATAGCCGAAAAAGGAAGCCCCCGTTATTCTTGGAAGAAACAGATCACAACTACAGTCTTCTGGGTAGGCGAACCTGCAAATAAATCGGTAAGTCCTAGCTGTAATACTGCCAGTGCTTGGGATACTGCCTGGGTAAAAAATTACGGTGGTTTCGATGATCCCGTCCGCAGGAAAGGTTTCTGGCCTGCGCGCTTTAAACCCCGTCAAAATCCGTTTTATTTTGCACTTCCCTATAATGACATGAGGCAAGGCCGCTTAAAACCTGAGACGAACCGGATTATTCCTTGGTATAAAGATGAATACACTTCTCAACGAAATTCCGTCTGCAAAGGCCGATGGATCGCAATCGAACACAATGGAAAAACATGTTACGCCCAATGGGAAGACGTCGGGCCTTTTCGTCACGATCACGCGGGGTACGTATTCGGCAACGAAAAACCTATGCCAAACCGCAATAAAGCAGCTGGCCTCGACGTTTCTCCTGCGGTTCGGGATTACCTTGAATTTAAGGGTCAAGCCAGCACCGCTTGGAGGTTTGTGGACGATCACGAAGTTCCAGAGGGGCCTTGGAAAGAGATTGTTAATGAACGCACCGGCGGCGGATCTCTGCTTACCATAAAATAGGATTAAATCCTAAGCCTTTCAACAAACGTGCAAATGTTCAACGTTGCGAACTTATTTGCTTCTGAATCTGGTTGTATAGCTGGGTCAAATCATCACAGCGCGACTTTATTTTTTTAAGTTCGGCTTCCAGTGAGAATAATCTTTTCTCCGCATCGGTCCCGTGTATATCAGTAGGCCCGCCTGAAAGAGTTGCCCCCTCGTTTAAAGCTCTCTGCTTGATGATCATCTCGCTTATAGGAACGGTGCCCTCAGGAAAACTCACCTGCCCACGCTTTTTCAAAAGAGGATTCGCAAGTGATGCTGCCTCTGATGGATTTAATGCCACAGTAGCTACATTATAATCCATATTGGTTCGCAAATCCGAGACCTGGTTAGTCAGTCGAATTTCTTTACTCCGCAAAAACTCTTGGAGCGTGTATGCGTTCGTCGGACCATAAGTGGTTCCGTTATCGAGCTTCACCATGAAAAACATTTCGAACGCGTCGATAGATGCCGCTGGGACCCAAGCCTGTCCGCCTGCTTCTTCATTATAAACCTCATCGCTTGGAGAAATCTGGGCACCTCGTGACCACTGAAGAAGTGTCCCAAATTCTACCGGGCCGAACTCGTCACCCGTCTCTGCTCGACGTAACCGCCACATACTTATTTTTTCTTGGGGATAAAGAGTTTTTGTCCAACCTTAAGCACGTTAGTCTTCAGGTTATTTGCCTTCCGAATTTCATCCACAGTAACTCCATACGCACCGGCAATTGCAGATAAAGTATGGCCTTTCTCAACAATATGCTCAAATCCTACTTCCTCTTTAGCCGGAGGTATCGGGGCTGTATCGCCCACACTTTTTTTGGCTTTATCAACGGTGGGTGAAGATGTCGCCTTTGATTTACGGGCCGCTATTTCAGCCGCTAAAAATTTTAAATCCTTATTTATAGCTTCAACATCTTGGAGTCGGGCCGCATCGATTTTTTTAACGGCCTCAGTAAGCTTTGCGGATTGTGCGACAACTTGATCCTGAAGCGCACGCGCCGCTGATAATTCAATTTTAAGTGTATCAATATCCTGCTGCATTTGTTCAGCCTGTGCTCGCATCTGGTCAATGGTATCAATAGCGGTAAGCAACTTCTGCCGCTCACCATCATCCCCATATGAAAATCGCAGAGTGAACAATGAAAGGACACACAAACTTAGCAGCACCCAGTTAAAAAAATGTTTTCTCATCTCAGAACCCTCAACTTAGTCGTTCGCAAAGACATACGCAAGCTTTCACGCTTCTTCGAACAGTGATTCTAATTCTCCTTCCGAAATAATTTGAACACCTAAAGTTTTTGCTTTTTCTAGTTTAGACCCTGCGTCCTCTCCTGCGACAAGAAAGTGGGTTTTACGACTAATACTGCTACTGACCTTCCCTCCAGCACTTTCTATCCGAAGACTTATTTCTTCCCTCGGTTTTGACATTGTCCCTGTTATTACGAAGATTTTACCACCAAGCTGACCCTCTTTTGTCCTTACATAACGTGACTGCATATTCACGCCTGCCTCTGAAAGCTTCTGAACTATGTCCCTATAAGCGGGGGTCGCAAAATAGAGCTCAAGACTTTCAGACATCGCTTCCCCAATATCGTTTATCTTTAAAAAATCGTCCTTTTTTGAGTGCATTAAATTATCCATGCTTCCGAACTCGGCGTCCAAAATTTTTGCGGCACTTGAGCCAATATGCAAAATTCCCAGTCCGAAGATTAACCTCCATAAGTCTCGATTTTTTGATTCCTGCACCGCCTTCATAAGGTTGTCGGCAGACTTTTCAGCCATCCTATCCATTGTCAAAAGGCTGGTTTTTTGGAGGCTATAAAAATCCGCCGGAGATTTCACTAACTGCGCGTTTACCAACTGATCAATAATAGCTTCACCAAACCCTTCAATATCCATGGCGCCTCTTGCGACAAAATGGACGAGGCGCCCTTTGACCTGTGCGGGACAGGCATCACGATTTACACAGACCCAAGCCGCTTCACCTTGTTTTCGTTGCACAGGGGTTTGACATTCTGGGCAGATAGAGGGCATCAGGAACGCTGACTCACTACCCGTTCTACGCGATGTTTCGACGGATAAAACAGCAGGGATAACCTCCCCCGCCTTTTCAATCCAAACATGGTCACCTATCTTGATATCTTTCCTTTTAATTTCATCTTCATTATGGAGCGTTGCGCGTCGAATGACACTTCCATTCAGAAGAACGGGCTCCAGCTCGGCCACAGGGGTCAAATGACCTGTTCTTCCGACTTGAATCGTAATACCTCGCATTTGAGTGAGAGCCTTCTCAGAGGTGTATTTGTATGCCATGGCCCAGCGAGGTGCTTTTCCGGTAACTCCCAACTGTTGTCTTAAAGATAAGCTATCAACTTTAATCACGGCACCATCAGTCTCATAAGGGAAATTACTGCGGATTTTATCCAGCTCTTCCAGTGCCTCTAATACCAATTCGATCGATGAACAGGTTCTAAAAAAGTCGTTTCGTTTTAAGCCACAGTCTTTTAATGCCTCATATATTTCCTGTTGGCTTGTTAAAACTGGGCGATTTTCACCCATGATGACTTCCCCTACCCCATACCAAATTCCATCTAAGTTGCGTGTGGCCACAATACGTGAATCAAGCTGCTTTATAGATCCTGCTGCGGCGTTTCTTGGATTAGCGAATGGTGGATCACCCACCTTTTCTCTTTCCATGTTCAGCTTCGAAAAATCGGCACGTCCCATGAATACTTCCCCTCGCACTTCAAAAACCTTAGGACGATTTTTCTGATAATACGTCGAGCGAGTAATATTAAGCGGCAGGGACCTGATTGTTTTTATGTTTGCAGTTATGTCATCTCCGGTTATCCCATCACCGCGCGTGGTACCTTGAATGAAAACCCCGTCCTCATAACGCAATGAGACAGCAACTCCATCAATTTTTGCCTCCACGGTGTAGCTCAGCTTACTGGCATCAACCAAACGTAGTAGTTTTTGATGAAAGGCCCGAACTTCCTCTTGAGAGTATGTATTGTCGAGGCTCATCATAGGAACACGATGAGCAACCGATTGAAAAGATTTTTGAGGCGCTCCACCTACCTTTTGGGTAGGCGAATCAGGCGTGCATAGCGCCGGAAAATTGAGTTCCAAATCGCGAAGTTCCCCAAAAAGCGCGTCATATACCTGATCTGAAATCGTTGAAAACGCCTCCAGATAGTAGGCATGGTTATGCCTCTCTATTTCTTCTTTAAGAACTGCATACCGGGCAACCGCTTCCTGATCAGTCATATGTAATTACAATCTTTTAAAGTTATTAAGCTTGTCACAACCTGCAAGTCTTCATTTAATGAATATACCGTATGGAAAAAATTCTCATCATTGATGATGAAAAAGATGTGCAATATTCATTTCGCCGAATCTTGGAGTCAGACCCATATACCATTTTATCCGCTGACAGTGGAGAAGAAGGTTTAAAAATTGTTCAGAAATCACATCCAGATCTCATTGTGATGGATATTAGAATGGGTGGAATGACTGGCTTAGAAACTCTGCAGGAAATACGCAAAATCGATTCCAAAGTGCTTGTGATTATGATGACCGCATACGGCACCACTCAAACTGCGATTGAGGCGATGAAACTAGGGGCTTTTGATTACATTTTAAAGCCATTCGAAGTTCCGGTTATAAAAGGTCTTATAGCAAAAGCCCTTAAAGTGGCTCGTGACATGAAAGAAGTGGTTTCCTATCAGCCGCTTTTACAAAAAGAGGAATATAACCAAAGTATCATCGGCCGGTCGCACGCCATGCAACAAGTGTACAAACTTATAGGCCAAGTTTCTGAATCAGATGCCACGGTCCTTATTACGGGCGAAAGTGGCACAGGTAAGGAGTTGGTCGCAAAAGCTATATATCATCATAGTTTACGTAATCAGAAACCCTATATCTCCATAAATTGCGCTGCGATACCCGAAAACCTGCTTGAAAGTGAATTGTTCGGCCATGAAAAAGGCGCTTTTACTGGTGCGACATTACAAAGAATCGGGAAATTTGAGCAGTGTAACGGGGGCACATTATTTCTTGATGAAATTGGAGATATGCCTCTTCAAACCCAAACAAAAATCCTAAGAGTACTACAGGAATCAGAAATAACGCGTGTGGGCAGTAACGAAACAATTAAGATAAATGTTCGCATTCTGGCGGCTTCCAACAAACAACTCGAACAGGAAGTCGCACTAAAAACCTTTCGTGAAGATTTATTTTATCGGCTAAATGTAGTCAAAATTCACCTTCCCCCACTAAGGGAGCGACCTGAGGATATTCCATTACTCATTGAGTATTTTCTTCAAAAGCTGAGGAAACATTATCCCAATGTAAAACCTCAAAGTGTTTCAAAAGAAACAATACTTATTTTAACCGCGCACCCATGGCCGGGCAATATCCGTGAGCTTGAAAATTGTATGCACAGAGCAACGGTGATAAGTGGAGGGGACACCTTACTTCCTCAATCTTTACCGACCGCTCTTTTAGGAACCGAAACTAGGCAAACTGCTCCATCAGAAGTTCAACCCCCTGAACTGAACATGGCAGAGGCATTGAAAGTTTTATTTGCAACCGCCCGAAAGGATAAAACGCTAGGACTCCTCCCCGCCGTTGAGCGTGCCCTTATTATTGCTGCTCTTGCCGAAGAAGAAGGAAATCAAGTTCGCGCTGCAATTCTCCTTGGCATCACTCGCGCGACTCTAAGGAAACGAATAGACAAATTTGGAATTAAAAAAGAACTGAACATTTCGTAAGACTTAAACGAGCTATTCTTCTTCTCTCTTCGATTTCCCGCTGTATAAAATGGGCTTGGGATTACCAAGCCAATCTAAAAAAGTGGAGTGAACGAGTGAATCCGACGCCTTAAGGAGGCGTAATCACTGTCGTTGTGTTTGTGGAACTGCTATCTGAAGGATCGCTCTCAACTGTTGTAGTTTCTGTCGTCGTAGTTGACTCAACAGCTGTCGCTGGAGTTTCAATTATTGTGGTCGTTGTCGTTTTCTCTGTTGTCGTATCAATTCCACCTGCGGCATCTGACGCCTCACTTGGACTAATCTTCTCCCCAGGAGTTGGCTCAGCCTGAGGTTCTGTTGTTGAAGAATCTGTTGATGGTTCAACGATTGTTGTTGTAGTGGTCGTTGTTCCTTCAGCCTCTGGAGTTCCCGATAAAGACGGCGTAATGCGCATTAACGAAGAAGGTGATGTTGATCCTGTCGAACGTGTATTTGACGACCTTGTGGTACGGCTTCTACGAGAGTTGGAAGTTGTTCCAGAAGGAGGCACATCAGTGAGTTCAGACACAGGAGCTGGGCGCATTGTACGCGTGGTGCGAACGCGTCGAGTCACTTTTTGATCGTCTTCGTCAGAAGGGTCCGGCAATACTTTAAAAGCTCCTTTAGCGTTATTTTTCCAACCTTTTTCATCAGCCACAAATGTATCAGAAACTTTTTCCGTCTTCATTTTTGTATACTGGCTTTCAAAAGTGGTGTTGGCCATTTCAAGTCCAGGAGTTGTATCGGTCGGATCCCAGATCACTGTAGGTGTTACAAAGATTAAGACGTCTTGTTTCACACGGCGGTTGGACCTGTTTTGAAATAAATATCCAATCCCAGGAAGATCCCCGATCACTGGCACCTTACCAAAAGATTTGTCAACAGCGTCCCGTGTCAAACCGCCGACAGCTAACGTATTTCCAGACTTCAAATACACACTTGTCTCCATCGTGCTTATACTGACTGTTGGATTGATGATCGTCTGGAATGCACCAGATGTTGTCAGATTGATCAAACCTGCCGTATTGGCGCCTGGTGCAGCAGTAAATGATGAAATTGTTGGAATGACCCGTAACCGGATAAAATTACGATTGTTAATGGAAGGAGTGATTTGAAGTCTGCTCCCAGAAATGGCATCGAAGGCCGGTGGGGCTGATGTCGTGGCAGCTGAGGCTGTTGAGGCCACAGCAAATGTGATGTTCTGCCGTGTATTAATGTCAATAGTTGCCGTTTGATTATCCAATACCACAACCCTCGGAGAAGCTATTAATTTTGCATCAGAGTCGGTGTTAAAGAAACTCAAAGTGACAGAAAATTGACTAGGCGTTAAGATAGCAAAAGCTTGAGCAGGATTAATGGGTTTAAAGATATTAAATACGTCCCCTGCAGAAAACGGATTTCCGCCTATGTTGCCTGGTCCGACACGGTTCCCAAATCCACTTGAAATTGTAAAGCTTGAAAACACCCCTGACCAATCAATTCCATAATCTTGTTGGCGATTTAAACTCATACTCGCAACTCTGGTTTCAATCATTACCTGTTTGATGGGAGTATCTAGTTCCGCGATTTTCTGTTTAGCGGCTTCTTTATTTGAAACACTTTCGTTATAAAATATCCTATTGGTACGCGTATCAGCTACTGGTGTCTGACCACTTTTCAGGATTCGTTGAACCAAAGAAAGAAGGTTAGGATCTGTCACACTTGCATAATTAAATGTGTAAGAGTCTGGCTCGGTTTGCTCCTGTTGGCGGTCGGCACTATTTTTTACGTAGGCAACGTTTAGAACTTCGTCTTTTGTAAAAATAAGATTGTGTGATTGTGTAATAATTTTGATAGCGTCTTCATAAGAAACGTCGACCAATCGAATAGTTACCGTACCAGTCACATTTTGACCTATGACGAGATTTAATCCTGCGCGACGCGCCAATCCTCGTAAGACTGCATTAAGATCTTGGTCGACGTACTCAATGACAATATGATTACGCCGATCTGAAGAACCGGTAGCTGTACTCGTCGCTGCAGCATCGCCTGTAACAGGGGGTACTAAGTCAGGTGTGGTAGTGGTTGTAGTAGTGGTGGTTGTAGATGTTGAGGCATCTTGTGCAAAACTTGTTGCCACAAAAAGGCAGCAATAAAAAATTAATGATAAGTGTTTCATATGCAATAGGGAGCTTATATTTTTACATGTTTTAACAGAAAAACAGAAAGTTGTCATTATTTATTGTTCTGCATCAGGATTTACTTCATTCACCCTTCGAGGGACCACGAGTTCCCCTTTGCCTTGCGCAGGAGAAATAACGACTTCTTTATCTCTTATTTCGGAGATTTTTAAAAAATAAGTCTTCCCACCATAATCAAATTCAAATTCTTCATTTAAATCAACAATTTGACCTCCGCTTAAATAAACGGTAGCCCCTTTGGAATCCATAAGCACACTTTGAACGGAAAAAGCAGAAGCCGGAGGCATGGGTTCCACTCTTGCGTCAACTGTTGGGACAGTGTTTTTACTTGGATCAAAGCCAACTGGCCATAAAGGATCACGCGCTTCCAATGGGTTCGTATAATACGATTTAATCTTTAAACTTGGAGTCTCAATAGGCTCTTCTGCCACGCAAGGGCTCACAAAAATCCCCACTATAGCTAATAAAATTGCCAATCCTAATTTCATGGTTTCTTATGGATGGTTCCGAGGGTTATGCTCACATTATGGTTAGTAAATTGAGGTGCCGCTTTCGCACTCATATCGATTGAAATAAATTCCCAAAGTGGATTTTCATTTTCAATCTTGGCCATTAATTGACCCAACTCGTGGTAGGACAATCCTTCAACAGTAAACTTCCAACCCGTACGAGTATAAATATCTCCCACGTTAGCCAGTGTTGGATCCAATTGAAATTTAGACGCTGGGGAAAGCTTTATGTTCGGATATATTTGATGGAACACCTCATCGATTTTTGGTGGGTAAAACGCCTCTGGTGGATTTTCTAACATCATCGTTTCAAATGCCCGATAATATTTCTCCTTTACCTCTGAAGGTCCCTTGGCGTTTTTAATAGTTTCAATCTTTACCTTGAGAGTTTTGATTTCTTTTTCTTTTGCTTCACGAATCGTAATGCTCTCTTTTTTCGTCTTTATCGAAGGCGAAATCATGTACATGACAAGAACAACACTGACACCCACAACACCAAGTCCCATTAGGAAAAGGTTTTTAAACTGATCAGAAGTCAACTTATTCATTGGGCACCGGCTTGTAACGGCTCTTTATAGTAAAGTTGACACTTAATGGATCAACAACGTTGGCGATCGTAAACTCAAGTGAACCATCGACAGGCTCGTATCCCTTAAGTCTAATTCTTTTTTCTTTAAACTTATTGATAAACTTACCCACTTCCTCCTGCGCCTTACGTGGCGGTTCAACCTTATAAGTAGCTGAAAAGTTAATAACGACCTCTTGAGCAGTACGGGCAAACTGAATGCTATTAACCTGAACATTTTCGGGAACGATTTTACGAAATTCATCTAAAAGATTAGCCCTTATCACTTTCTGCTCAATAGCAGACTCCAATGCGGTTCCCCTTGCTATATCTTGAGATTGCTTTTGCTCAATGGGCTCTACGCTCTTTAGAATTGCAGCTTCTTTAGCGAAATCACCTTCAACTGCAATTTTAGCGGATTCCGCAGCCTTACCTTGACTCCAAAAGTAATAAGACACCGCCCCAAGCAAAACTACAATGGCAATAGATCCTATTAAGGCAAATTTTACAGGATCTCTGCTCTTTTCAAGCTCGATTCCCTGTTGTTCGTAAATAAGATTAATGCGAAATGGCATAGTATTATTGCTGGTAAATTCCTTCGACTGCAGCCCCTAAAGCACTTCCTAATATCGTTTCGTCGGCGGTAATTCCGTCCTTTGCCCCACCCTTTAAGTCAATGTCGATTCCTGTTAATGGATTCCATAATTCCACTGGAATTGAAACTACTTCATTTATGGATTGCCGGATAGTCTCCGATTTTGCCGAACCTCCGGATATGAATAGCTTTTTGATTTCATCGTTAGATTGACCCTCAAAAAAGTTAATAGACGCCCGAATCTCTCGGATCAAGTCATTGAGATTTTGAGCTAAAACCTGTTTAACCTGGTCGTTTGGAGATATTTTTTGCTGTTCGGCGGTGCCTATATCGCAGGATAGGTCGGATGCAATGGCTTCGGTAAGGTTTTTACCCCCGAAATCAAGAACACGTGTCAATTCAGGCACCCCTTTGTTCAACATGCTAATTGTTGAGAGCGAATGCCCAATATCAACCAAAAGAGCGGGTTGTTTAAAAAATTCCTCGGCCCGCGCAAATTCAAAAGCATTTAACAAGGAAACCGCCGACACCTGAAACGAAATCGGGTTAACCCCCACCTTCTTAAGTGCAGCATAAAGCTGGTCCACTTCAATCTTTGGAGCTCCTGCCACTAAAAATTTAATTTTTTCTTGGCGTTTTCCGTCTGGTTGTTGAGGTGTAGGCAGAGGAGTGCAATCTATGTAATAATCGGAATAATCTTGGTTTAAATATGCAGATGAATTTAATTTCAATGCAATACGCATTTCATCTGCAGGCATATTACTTAATTGCTGATAACGTATGAGTGGAGACTTTGAAGAAAGCGTAATAAAAAGGTCTTTTGAGTATTTGCCAGACTGAATCAATGACTTTTTCAATAGCCCCGACAATAGAGCCGTATCTGCCACATCCCCGCTATTGTAACGTACTACGCTGTAGCCAATAACAGAAAATGTTTCACGACCTCTTTTCAGTGAAACCACCTTAATCGAGTCGGAACCAAAATCTAAACCAGTAAATATCGAAAGCTTTTTAACTTTCACAGTGTTAGGTTCTTATATGAATTTTTAAAAAAAAGCAAATAAAATCTCTTAACTCCTAGTTTTGTCTGTGTTTTAGCATGCTAAAAAATGCATTTATTCAAAAATTTCACTTGCTGGGCACTTGCTCCCTTGTGCTGGACTCGTAAAATCCTTCACATTTCCCTTCTCGATTAAAGATCACCGAGCTTGCGACTTGAAGGCTTATGTTAACCTGCGGGACCAAATCCAAGGATTTTCGAAGATTTTGCATGGCCAATCCACGCTTCCTAGGGCGCTAATTATATGTCCCAAACCCTGATGAGAGCCCATTTGAAAAGAATCCAAGTTATTACTTTTACGGCTCAATAGCCCAAATATATTAGTAGTCATCAAGGCAAACATGATCAACCATGCGGCTTTGATATAAAAGCCACAAAACGATAAAGGCCAATGACAATGCAAAACGACTCCCTAGAGTGATGACGTGTAAAAAAAATAAAAAAACCCGGCAAAGTAAACCTTGCCGGGCTAATTCTGA
>JAWXCD010000029.1:0-8655 GCA_034440535.1 Verrucomicrobiota bacterium
GGCATATGTAAGCGCTTGGAATCATTCCTTTGCCCGATTGTTTGCGCTCATTCGATCAGCTTGTTGGAAGGAGCTGGACCTGATGGATTTATTGGAAAGCTGTGGGACAGCAGGAGGCCAATTGGAACCTCCACTGTCGATGCAATGCAACGTGGCCGAGGCTTTCTTACTAGGCGGTTAAAGCTGTGGGATAGCACGGGCACAATGGCTGGCCGAAGGAGGGGCAAAAAGTCTTAAATACAAAAATCAGGAACCCCATGCGTTTACACGCATTTCACGCTATTTACGAAAGAGGATTTATGGCTTATGGGCCAGCTCCGAAAAATAATCCTGACGTAATCGCCCACCGGCAATAGTATTTTTTTGTTCTCCACTTAGAACAAAGTTATCACAGTTAATTAAGGAGTCAAAGGGGAGGGCCAAACTAATTATCTCTGGTCCCTCACGACAACGCTATGAGGGCTACCAACAAATTCTGCAAGGATATGATTATTCCCCATTCTAATAACCTCTTATTTAATTTTGTCCGAAATAAGGAGCATGAGAGAATTAACTTAAACTGCGGTACCGTTGACGACAGCGCTGAGAACGCGGCTTAACTCTTCGAGTTTGTAAGGTTTGGCGATGACCCCTTTGAACCCATAGTCACGATGTTTTGACATCACAGGGTTTGTGGCATATCCACTCGAAACGATAGCTTTGACTTTTGGGTCAATCCCAGTCAATTTTTTTATGGCTTCTTCGCCGCCCATACCTCCGGGGATCGTAAGGTCCATGATAACGACATCGAAAGGTGTTTTTTTCAGCAACGCTGATTGGTACATGGCAATAGCTTGATCACCATCTTTTACCCCAGTGACTTGATACCCCAATTCAGTGAGAATGTTATCAAGCAAATCACGAATTGCGTCCTCATCGTCCATGACCAAAACGCGCCCTTCACCACGGGAAACCATGGGAACTTGGTTCTCATTTAAGCTCGTAACAATTGGTTTTTTTGAAGCTGGTAAATAGATAATAAAAGAGGTGCCTTTACCCAATGAGGATTCGACGGAAATAAATCCTTCATGATTTTTTATAATTGAATAAGTAGTGGCGAGGCCTAGTCCGTTGCCGGTTGTTTTTGTTGTGAAATACGGGTCGAAAATTTTCTTAAGATTTTCCGGGGAAATCCCAACACCGGTGTCGCGAAAAATAATCCTAACGTAATCGCCTATCGGTAAAGGTACCGTTTTTTGATCGCCACTTAGAGCAACGTTCTCACAGTTGATAAATACCTGACCCCCATTGGGCATAGCTTGGTCGGCATTAATCGTTAGGTTTTCGATCACTTGACTCACCTGAGTTCGATCGATATCCACTGCGCGAAGGTTCAGAGGAATGGAAAATTCACATTTCGACTTGGATCCGCGCACCGCAAACAGTGCTGTTTCCCGGATCAACTCTCCAATAGACGATGTCCGTTTTACAGGCGCTCCCCCTTTGGCAAAGGTTAAGAGTTGATGACTCAAATCCCGCGCGCGCATGCACGCCTTTTCAGCATCCTGAAGGCGTTTGAGCGCCTTATCCTGAGCTGAAAGCGCTGCTAGGGAAATGTTGCCAATCACCGCCGTGAGAATGTTATTAAAGTCATGGGCAATCCCACCTGCAAGCACTCCAATAGATTCCAGTTTTTCCTTTTTCCGACTTTCTTCCTCACGCTTGAGTTGTTCTGTAATATCCCTAATGACAACGACCGCACCTAAAATGTGCCCAGCCGAATCCTTAACGGGTGCCGCGTTATAAAATACTGTTCGCTCCAAGCCCTGAGGATCTTTTAATCGAGCCGATTGGCTCAACGAAACTCCTTCCTCCTTTGCAAATACCTCGGCAATAGGATCCGCCTCGTTTTCACCTGACTTGATTTTTGAAAGTTTAACAAGGTCAGTAAATATTTGGCCTTCAGCAGAGTGAGCGGAGTAACCCAAGATTTGTTCGGCGGCCTTGTTGATGAGAATAATCCGGCCAGAGGTATCCGTGCTAACAACCCCGTCTGCGATTGAGCGCAAAGTGACGGACAACCTTTCTTTTTCCGCTGCAAATGAGGATTCTGCTTGTTTCCGTGCAGTTATATCGTTGGCCACACCGACCACTCCTAAAACTTTTCCTTCATCGTCTGTTAGAGGCTTGTACCAAGATTCAAAAACGCGCGAACCCAACCAGACTTCATCTCGCAATTCTATACCGCCCAACGCTTTTTTGAAGTTTCCCAGAATTTGAGGAACATCTTTATATAAGTCGAAAACAGATTTCCCCACCACTTCGCCTGGTTGCAATCCAAGTACGCTTAACCCTCTTCCTTGTGAAAGAGTGAAGATTCCATCTACATCAATTGAATACAGAACGATCGGAGCATTATCGACAATCGTTTTCAATCGTTGCTGGCTCAACTTCAGGGCTTCTTCAGCTTTTTTCTTCTGTGTGATGTCCTCATACGTACCGAGAATACCTACCACCACTCCCTTGTCATCGTGCATAGGCACTTCTACAACATCCAGCCAACTTTCTTTAGATGCCGCATCCAGACGATGGAAGATATGGAATACGGGCATATCCGTTTTAATAACCTGTTCCTCTAGCTTCTGTAAAACGGGAGCGACTTCCTTATGCCATGGTAAGTTAAAATCAGTCAGCCCTACAATTTCTTCCGGTGAAGATAACCCGGCTGCGTTCGCAAAGTTCTTGTTACAGCCCAGATAACGTAAATCGCGATCTTTCCAAAAAATAAACTGGGGAATGTTGTCCATCACCAGTTGCAACATCTCTTGGGATTTGCGTAAGGCCTCGTCCATTTGCCGACGCTCAGTGACATCACGTGAAATACCCATCAGGCCAATCACTTTGCCCGTGGCGTCGTTTATGGTGGAAACGGTCAGCACTGAATTGAAAATGGATCCGTCACTTCTCACGTTCAAAACTTCGGCTTCTGCTTGACCATATTCAAAAGCTTCCGCGTTGATGTCCTTCCCTTGGTCTTCATTTGCATAAAGGACGTCCACTCTCCGGCCAATCACCTGCGATCGTTTATATCCAAATTGCTTCTCTGCCGCCCGGTTAAATTCGGTGATCCTTCTATCGAGATCCACCGAAATGATCATGTCAATGGAACTGCTGATGATGTTGCCGGCATAATCCCGAGATTCTTTGATTAACTGCAAATGCTTGTGGTAAGCATAAAAACTGTACCAACTGGCCAGAAGGAGAAGGAGGGTCACACCCGAGCCAAGAGCCACGAGGCTAGGAATTTTTATAGCCGCCTTGCTTCTTTGTTTTTCAAGGTGCTGCAAATACTCAATCTTTTCTGAATCAAACAAACCAGTGACAATTGTACGAGCTTGGGACAGGGGCAATGAATTCAGTGCCGGTGGAGATCCCACTTTTCGGTTCGCATCGACTTTTGACATCCATCTATTGATGATTTGGCGGAGGTTAAAAACCTCTTTCATTTCACTTTCATTTCCACCGACGAGCATATTCAAATAACTCACATTGGTTTTAAAATCGCCTTGTGCTTGGCGATAAGATTCCCAATGACCTGGATCGGCATTTTGACGCCACAACTCGAAATTTCGTTCCAGAGAATCAATATTTTTTTCTACTTTGACGCAGGTACTTAGAATGTCGAGCGACCGGCCTACAGACTCTTGTTGGTTCATAGACCCACGCAAGACCACTTCCTCTTGTGCCGCCACATTCCACAGATTGTTTTTAGATTTTTCAAGAAGCTTTTTTAAATGCATGGACCCCACAACTGATTGTGAAAGATCTGGAGCGAATGGAAGCCCTGAGCTCATTTCTCGAACCTTGATTTCACTTCGTGCGATGGAGACCCAGTCTGCAAAAGACTTGTCAAAAAGCACAAAAAAGCTGCGCTGCGGTGATCGTGAATCAAAGAGGTCATATGTTTTCGCGGTCTCGGCCTGCACTGTTTCCACGGCCGCCTCAAATGTTTTCTTGATGTCTTCTTTTGGATCGGACAGATAGCGTTGCTGGAGGAGCTCAATTTTGGTTACTAATTCGTTTAGTTTTCGAACCTGCTCAAGCACGCGCACTGACCTTTGGGCTTGTTGTTCGCGCCGAGCATCTTCCCGCAAAACAAAGACCACATTCCCCGTCAGAATAATAATCGAAAGAACTCCAATGAGTGGACCTAACCAAATTTTAAAGAGAAAGGATTTATCAGCCGAAAACGTGGCTGCAACACGATTAAGAGATTGACGAACCCGAGTCAGCGTCATATCTGCGCGTAAAGGCTCGTTGATACCGAATAACGTAAATCAACCAGAGAGCAGGTTTGGGAAGGTCGTGAATAAAATGATAAAATGTCAAAAAATGCCTGTTTATCCATAAAAACAAATTATGATTATAGTTTTATGGGTAAAAAAGGAAAGGGAATATACAGCGACTTTTTGGCGCGAGCCCCTGCCTTCTTGAGTTCAGTTCCTGCAGATCAAGCCTGAGGGCGTATGTTTTGAGATCAGTCTCCCGAAATAAAACGCAAAAGGCTCAACCCGGTTCCGCTTCAATCTATTGGACAGAAATAAGTTCGATTTGCAGAGTCAATGGTACACCTGCTGGGATAAGCGGAGGTACCCCCGCCTCGCCGAAAGAAGAGTCTGCGGGTAGGAACGCCGTACGTTTACTACCAGGTTTCATTCCACGTAACACCGAATGAAATCCTGGAATAAAACGGTTATCACCTACTTGAACGTTTAAACCGCGCCCAAATTCAGTGGTGTTCAGAATTTTTTTTCCTTCCAACGAACTGATGACAAAAGAAACCTGCGCTTTTTGACCAACCACAATGGGTTGGCCGATACCTTCAGTGACATTTTTGTATTTCACACCATCGGGTAGGATTACTTCTAGGGGTGGTTGTGGTAGGACGGGTTTAATGACAACTGATTCAGTTTTTTGAGATTTTTCAGATTTTTGGGGTGTCTTTTTTTTAGGGACTCCCCATGCGCTGAGTGAGGTAACGAGAAAAATTAGTAGAACCACGACCTGCAATTTTAACATAGGTAACCAGTAATCTATTTGAGACAGCTGACAAGCTTGTTTTGGGAGCGGTTCTCATGAATGCTTATGTTGTAATTTCTGTAATTATATTCCGCTTGCTAATCACGGAAAAACTTGCATAATCGGCCTTCCCTAAGACACTTAAATATTATGAAGTACTTACATGTAAAAACCTCAGCGTGCTTGATCATTGGGCTTTTAGGCTTCGCGCCTCTTCACGTTATAGGCGATGATAGCGGACGACCTGTTGTCGAAACGAGTAGTACAGTCGAAGCTGGCCCAAACGCACGCGATTACAAATATAACTCTACTGATGGTTATTATTATAACGCTCGGACGCACACAACCTCAGTACGTGATACTAAAACTGGTTTTTACATCGGGGTTGGTATTAGTGGAGTTTTAACAGACAATAAAATCCGTACGACCGATACGCGTCCTGGGGGTGGAAATTTTTCCTCTTCAGCGTCTGATTTTGTTCCTGCTCCCTTTGGAAAAGTCGGTTTTATATTTCCTCATGCTATTACTTCATTTCCTGGTGAACCGAATTTCGCCCTCGAACTGGAAGGAACAGGTTTTAAAAATGACGCTCCTGATGGTGGCAAACTCGAAACAATGGTTTTTTCGTTTCTCCCGATGTTATCGGAACCCTTTTTTAACAACCGAGCCCGGGGGTACATTGGAGCGGGTCCTTCTTTAGGTTTTGTCAGATACGAAAATGAAAATAGCTTTAGCGGTGGCAACTTTCGCTTTGACCATACACTGGTCGGTCTCACAGCTAAGATTGGAGCGGAATACTTTTTCTCCCCTAACTTCTCCATTTTCAGCGAATACGCTTTCTTATACCTGCAAGAGTTTTCTGGAAACGGCCCTGGAACTCATAAGGAAATCCAAGACGACTACGCGCACCAGTTTCGCGTGGGTCTCGGCGTTCACTTTTAATCAGCCCAGGCTCTTTCACTTCATAAACGAAGCTTAACAGAAGATCCGTTTCGAGTGCCGATGGGTTTTACACTTCAACCCAGTTATTTGTGATTTGTTGTAATTAGCGTTACAAAAGATTCCGCGAGTCTTATCGGGTCGAAGTCGTGGTCCGTCAGAGCCATCAACGCAAACGTTTTATCTAGAACGATGGACCGCTTTAAATATATAATCGCAGACTCGACATCCCCTTTTTGGGCACAATAACAGGCAAAATTGTATTGAATTAATGGTTCCTTCGGGAAACTTTCCACCGCGCGTGCAAGGATGGCGTAAGCCGCATCAATCGACTCTGCCCGTCTTGTCGCGTAGGCAAGGAGAATCAAAAACTGGGGATGTTGTCCGACGATTTTTATGACCGGGCCGAAGAGTAAAACTGTTTCAGTATATCGTTGGAGTGAGTTAAGTACCTGGGCTTTATGAAGGAGCACCGGCAGCTCCGTCTCGTAGGAGCTGGAAATGAGATTTATTTCGTCAAGCGCATCCTGTGACATGCCAAGCTCATGATAACCAAGGGCATATTCAAAATGTTTCAAATCCTCTGGAGTTATCGTTGTTGAAAATTCAAGATTCATAAATCTCGTTACCCCGCTTTACCTGTCTCCGTTGGAGGAATACATTCCCTCCAGGACGCAGGAGCAGGCAACACTTTACCTTGAGGCATTCTCACTATGGCCAAGGTCTGATGACATTGAATCAATTTCGCACTTTCGTTTTTCCTAGTGATGACAGTGTCTATATAAAATCGAACTCGTTCCATGCTTACTAATCGCGACGTGACAACAAGAGTGTCTCCGAGTTTAGCAGGTTTTAGATAATCAATTTCCGTCCGCACCACGACGGGAAATTCCGATTGCTCTGCCATTTTCTCGAATTTCATTCCAAGCTGAACTGCCAATTTCGTGCGAGCATACTCAATGAACCTCAGGTAAGCGATGTTATGAACAACGCCCCCCACGTCAGTATCATAAAACATGACTTCCACCTCAAAAGAATATTCCAGCGCTTCCATTGGCGGTCTGGGGATGGTTATTTGGTAGCAGGTTTATCGACCGTGCGTTTTCCGGTGAAGGTTTCTTCGAGTTCTCCACCAATTCCAAGGAATGTTTCTTCAACTTTTTCTCCAAAATTCTTAGCCCGTTCGCCATCGTGATACAATTTCTTGGTGCGTAGAATTTTGCCGGTGTAGGCGGAGATCACGAGTTCTCCAAGATCGTGGCCCTGAGAATCGTAAACCTTTATAAACCATGCCGCGCTGGATCCTTTTTTAGGTTCAAGTTTTCGTAGCACGTAATGAGCGCGCGCGATCATCAGTTTATTTTCTTCCTGCGCGACCTTCTGTGCGATTTTAAATGCGCCGTCTGAATCCACTTTAAGCCGGTTCACTTCGATGACATTGTTTACACTAAGATCTTTTAACAGATCTGATGGTCGGCGTTCCTTGGTCATTTGGTTATTATTAACCTCAATGACGAGTTTTTTTCCTGAGATTTTTGGATCAAAAAAGACCACTTCCCATTTGCGTGGGTTAGGGTTTCCGTTAGACCCGCGGACTTCTATAACATGGTTGACAAGATCCGGCCTGACGTTTTTTTGTGCGGTGTGAATGGCGTCGTACGCTGTGGCTCCCCCTCCTGCGTAGGTCAGTGCAGAAAAGATACACGTGAAAAGAAAGGTGAGAGAAAAGCGATTGATCATGGTGGACAAGGATCCACTATTTTTAGCTTTCGTCAAGCTGGCGACTTGCTTCAAGTAAAACTTGGTCAATGGGTAGGTTAATCGTTGCCGCAGGTTCTTTATCCATGGGGTGAATCTCAAAAGTTCCCACGTGCCATTTTAGAATAGCTGGAATGACCTCAAAACCTGTGTAGGGGGGGAGTTCAGCGTGCATCACAATCCCACGGTCGATATAGACCTTAGCATCTCCTTCGTTATGATGAAGCAACAACATCTGCCGTTTGCGGCCCATGCCCATGATTTGGAGGACTTCACCGACCCCCATATCTTGTAAGGACCCTTTAACCCCTCCGGACTGTTGGCTATTATTCTTTCTGCGGGAATTGCGTTCCTCATTTTCCGCCAAAAAGTCGATTTGCCAATAATGGGGCTCGTGAAAGATATCTATGCGAAGCTCCCCCGACTCGCCCATTGGGATGCGAATCGGTAGATAATAGGGGGGTTCGTATATATCAGGGAACTGGAAAAGCTCTTGGAGATGAGAAACAATTAATTTGTAATGGTGAGTATCAACCTCCAGCAAACTGGACCATCCTTCAAGTCGCTCGACCTTAACTTGAAAATGCGTTTCATTTTGCATGGGCGGCACGATGCGTACGGCCCTTGCTCCACGAAGCGCACCTTCTTGTAAAATGTCCTCAACAAATGCTATGGCAATTGCCTTATCATGCGTAGCCAGAGATATTTGCACCGTATTCTTCTTGAATCTCACGTCGGAGGAATTGAGCAAAGGATTCAACATATTATCGCGTAAAAATGGCCACTCTCGAGTCAAGTATAAACTCGTTTATCACAAATGCCAATGAAGAAAATCAATCGTATTTACTTATTTTTGCAATAGCTCGCCCACAAGCGAACGTTCTTCCTTCAATTCATTAA
>JAWXCD010000030.1:0-19483 GCA_034440535.1 Verrucomicrobiota bacterium
GCCGGAATGGCAAAATAACCAAAAATCATGGCAATCACAAAAATATTATCCATCGCCAGTGACTTCTCGACCACATAACCGGTCAAATACTGGATAGCCGCCGTTGATCCCATGACTTCCCCATAGATAATCAACGGGGCTAACGGATCAAAGGCTGCTGCAGGGTTAAACATCCGCGCCGAGGCACCAAGTCCGAGCCAATGATTTTCATAGGCCAGATAAACAAATCCGGTAAAGGCAATTCCACAAGTAAGCCACACCACACTCCACCCGATTGCCTCTTTCATCTTTACCTCATGGGCTTCCTTATGGAAAAAACCTAAATCCAAGGCCAGAAAACCAATCACCAATAACAGGAAGAGAACGTATGCCAGCCAGACCATATCCCCAGTGGCCGCCGAAAGAAATGGATTCATCGATAATGTAAGATTAATAGGATTCATATTTGATATCAAAATTCGCGATTAGAGTCGCCCGGAATTCTGATTTGTCAAGTCAATGTCTACAACTAATAGCCTGTCCCTAAGTTTTTCGTCAAACCCCTTGCGCATATCGGTAAATCCACACGTAAGAAAAACACGCGTCGCACATCCTCCCAAAATCATAAGTTTTTAACCTCCGAAAATACTTGGGCAATCACGCCAGAAGATGCCCCTTGATTTATGCGCACCACAAAACCAGCACGACTTTCAATTTCAATGAGACAAGAAACAGGTGAGAAAATATTTGTGGATCCGCCTGAAGTTAGTTCAATAAAACCGTTTGAACCGGTTTTCTTTTGATCACTCTGATCAATTTTTTGCACCCACCTGTTAAGAACTTGCGCATTCACACCCGCCTCAACAGCATATTGAGCCAATGGTTTGCCGGAGTGCAAGAATCCATCCACCAATCTTTGCTTTTCCGCCACCGTACGATAAAGCCGGGCCACCCCTCAGTACGTAACATTTTTTTTGCCATGCCGAGGAATTTGCAGGTTTTCCTGAAACCTGAGCAGTACGCAGTTCACCGAACGCTTACGTTTGTTGTTCCATTACCCGAATAAACTCCCCCTTGCAGAGTTTGATCCTATGACCAGCAACTTCTGTCGTCCTTCCAGGCCAAGCCTACAGAACTATTGCCAAGCACCTGCAAGACATTGCTTAGTACAAAGGAATTGGTGCCGGTGTGAAAAGCGCACCAAAGGAAAACATTTATTTTTCGAAGGTCCTCCAAATGGGGATGAACGAAGCGCCTAAAATCCTTAATTAACGAGACTTAATTATTTGCAAGTTTTACTGAAAACTACTTGAATTTTGTCACATTAGAACGACAATCTACTGATCGCTAATAATTCACAGATGCCCCTACCAAAATATTCCGCCCAGAGCTTTTCCGAACTACAGGAGGCGGTTCATTCCATGATGAGGCCAGACACGGCATCGGGCTTTTTTGAGGCACTGGTCACATCTGTATGGAAGCTAAGACCCGTTAAGAAGGTTTCGATTTATCATGTGCGCGAAGGTGTTCTTTACCGGGTTGCGGAGGCGTCCGGATTAGGAATTCGGTTACTCAAAGATGCGCAGATAGAAACTGATTTCCAACATCTGACTCGTTTTCAGCAAATTGCTCAATCAAACCGTACCTTTCATCTTTTTGTGGGGCCAGACCCGGCTGAGGTGAGTGAAGCCAAGCCCGCATCGGCTTGGGATCAATCTGATCGCGTCGCGAGTCTTTTAATTCGTTCCAGTGAACGAGTGACCGTGCTGGTTTCTATAGAGGCATCGGAGTCCGAGGTTGCGGCTATCGTTGAGAACACGGGTGCCTACGAAGTGTTAGCAGGTCATGCAAGCGTTTGCTTTGAGCGTATCGAGTTAAATCAAAAGCTGCGAATGCAACAACAGAAGACTCAGCTTGTAGAGTCTGTCCTCGGTAAAAAACAAGAACGGCTCAATGTCATGTTGTCATTGGCGGACCATAATAACATGGGCTATTTCGAAGCTGGGTTGGATGGCGAATTGTTTGATGCAAATGGGTCTTTTCTCGAAATGGTTGGGGCGACTCGGTTTGACTTAGATGCCCAGAGGCTGAACTTATTATCTGTGACCTCCAAGGAATCTCAACCAGGCTTGACGGATATTTTATTAAAACTTCAGCAGACAGGGCGGACTAAAAAATTCGAACAGGAATTTGTGCGCCCCGACGGTTTAACAACGCCTGTCATGATCTTGTTGGATTTCTCCCCTGATAATAAAGGTCGGATAGTGGGACTTGTTCTTAATATAGCCGAACAGAAACAGTTTGAGGACTCTCTGGAACGTAACGAGCAACGGTTTCGGTCCCTTTTTGAAACGTGCGGTGTGTCGGTTATTTGGCTTTCAAAGGAGGGCAAAATTCTTGAATGGAACCCAGAAGCTGAACGCATCTACGGAAAAAAACGTGACGAAGTTTTGGGTCAGAATTATATCGAACTCTTTATTGCACCTGCTTTACAAGATGCGGTCAGGAAAGATATTGAGAAGGTTGTTTCGGGTGTCCCGACAAGAGGGTATGAGAATCCGGTTATTGGTGCTGATGGTGTTGAACGGATTATGCTTTGGAACGTGTCGACCCTGGGTTTCAGGGGGGATAAACATAATGGGATTATAGCCATTGGTCAGGACATCACCGAAAGCAAGAAGGCGGAAATTGAAATCCGTGCTTCTGAAGCTAGATTCCGAGCTTTGTTCGAATCGGCTCCGATTGGGATGTCGAGAACAAGTCTCGCCGGGGAAACGTTGGAAGTGAACCAGGCGTTTCTTTCCATGGTTGGGTATACCAAAGAAGAAATTTCGTTATGTCAAAAAATCTCGCATCCTGATGACTCGTTGGATGACATTGCCAATTTCAATCAATTGATAGCCGGATCGATATCCAATTATAGAATTGAAAAAAGGTTCATTCATAAGTCAGGGCGGATTGTGTGGGGGCGTGTATTCGTCTCACTCGTTAAGGGCGGGGACGGATTACCTGCATTTGCCGTGGGCATTATAGAGGATATTACCAACCAAAAGGAGCTTGAGTCTCAGTTAGAACAAGCCGCCAAAGTTGAGGCGATCGGCAAATTGGCGGGTGGAATTGCCCACGACTTTAACAACTTACTCTCTATCATTTTGGGATACAGCGACATACTCGTCCGAAAGGATAAAGAGTGCGTCTACAAAAACCAACTTGAAGGCATTCGCGGAGCGGCAGAGCGGGCGTCGCGACTTACCAAACAGTTATTGACCTTCAGCCGCAAACAAAACCAGCACCTTCAAGTGGTGCATACGAATACCGCCATCAATGATGTGAAAAAACTTCTCATCCGATTAGTGGGCGAAAAGATCAATTTCGTGACGAACCTCGAAGAATCGGTTGGAAATATCAGGGTCGACACATCTCAATTTGAACAAGTGTTAATGAACCTCATTGTTAACGCTCGTGATGCCATGCCGGAAGGCGGAGAACTGCGCATTGCCACAGCCAATGTTAAACCTGTTTCAATCAAAGGAATGACGGGGTTTCCGCTTAATGAAACGGATTGCGTGAAAGTCTCCATATCAGACACGGGCACGGGGATGTCAGAGGACGTTAAAGAAAGACTGTTTGAACCCTTTTTCACTACGAAAGAATCTGGACATGGCACGGGATTAGGGTTGGCCACCGTTCTTGGGATTGTTCAACAAAGCAAAGGGGAAATTGAAGTGGTGACTGAGGAAGGGAAGGGCACGACTTTTCATCTTTATTTTTCTCGCTCATACGATCCCGTGGAAGTGAAAAAAGGGGCGGCCTCTGTCATGGGTGATCCAACCGAAGTGACTGGTACTATCATGGTGGTCGAGGATGACGTGCATTTAAAAATTCTCATGTAAAGCGTTTTAGTGACCCAAGGTTATTCAGTTTTGGTCGCACGTTCCGCAGAAGAAGCACTCGGATTATTTGAAAAGACCTCGGAAGTGGTCCAGTTACTCGTGACCGATATTGGATTACCCGGCAAAAGTGGTCCCATGTTAGCTCAGGAAATCCGCGCCAAGCATCCACATATTGGTGTATTATTTATCTCCGGATATTCAGACGCAGATCGTGAGAGTTTTACAGGGACATGTGATCACATGGATAAGCCATTTACTCCTGACCATCTCCTAAGCCGGATTGCGGCGTTGATGCCTCGATAAAATCTGGGCTTGGTTGCATTTGAGTGGAGGTCGATTTTTGACTGCTCCAATAAAAAAATTGCCATGATTTTAGCCGATAACTGTTAGTCGAGGGGCCCAAGTCCATTTTGAGGTATCTAGAGGATTCAGGAACAAACACGACAGGCGCCGTGTGCTCCACCTGTTTGGAGTTTAGCTCTGCACGGGTAGGACTGACGCTTACGGATAAGTGACTGCTCACAGGGGAGTCGGAAGCAGGTTGAAAGGAAAAATAAAGTTTGGCCTCTGGGGGGACACGAAACTGATATCGAAGCTCGGTGACATCAAACAAAATAAAAGTGCCGTGGTCCTCTGATTCTTTATAAGTCGGTCGTGCATTTATTAAGAATCGGCCACTGGCGGAGGACGATGCGATGATATTTTGCATCTCCAAAATCCGAGTTGTAAAAGACGCGTCACTGGCGTGGTCTTCAAAGAGAACCCGCTTTGTAAACGTATTCCCTTTTTTACCTTGGTACCGGGCAAGCCGCTTTTCTGGCAAAGTAATGGTGGCCTCCTGGTACATGGGAAATTCAACCGACTGCCCCCATAAGAGAGGTGGCGATTGATCAAGAGGTTCCAACATAATATTGGGCTGAATAACTATCACTCTGGATATAAGTGCCTCCTCAGATTGAACTGTTAAAAGAAAGTTCGTTCCCGACAGATCAACTTGAGTTGAAAGAGTGACGTTGGTTTTATTTTCTGAAAAGAAAAGTTGGTCCTTTTGAAGCCCTTCTTTCACAGGGTAGGGGTCAGGCGTCGGCGGTTTCACAGGAGTAGGCACGGGTTTTGGAGGAGGAGGGGTGGGCGCTTGAGTGCTCGGGCGCTCGGGCATCTCCTTCTGTTTACATGAACCGAGAAATAAAGCGCTGAAGACAAGCACATGGATCAAAATGTGACCTAGTCGAAGTATCGTCGAAAAGGTGATGTTCGAACTCCAGCCACTCAAAGGGACGTCTCCCTAGTTAGAAGGTGCGGTAAATCTGAATAACGACGCATACTTTCATTCTGTCGTATGGACATGTGTAAGGCTTTCTTTTGCCCCACGATGATTACCAAATTTTTGCCACGGGTCATTCCGGTATAAAGGAGGTTCCTCTGCAACATCAAATAATGCTGGGTGGAGAGGGGAATCACCACCGCCGGAAATTCGGACCCCTGCGATTTATGAATGGTCATGGCGTAAGCTAATATGAGTTCATCTAGGTCACCAAAGGCGTACTTCACTTCTTTGCCATCAAAACTGACCGTGATTTCATTTTCCTCGCTATCAATGTTCCTAACCGTTCCCAAGTCGCCATTAAAAACATCCTTATCATAGTTATTCTGAGTTTGAATCACCCGGTCGCCGCGCCTGAATTCCGTTCCAAATTTCACCACGGTTTGAAATTCATCAGATACCGGATTTAAGGTCTGTTGGAGTACCCTGTTGAGTTCATAGGTTCCTAGGTTTCCTCGGTTCATGGGACAGAGGATCTGGATGTCAGTGGAAGGAATTTTTAATTTTTCTGGGATACGTTTGGTCACCAGCTCGAGGATGGTCTTCTGGATTTCCTCCGGTGATTCCCGCTCAATAAAAAAGAAATCGGAAGTAGGACTTTCATCCGATTCTAGCCATGTGCCTTGGTTTACGGCATGGGCAGCTGTTATAATTTTGCTTTCGGCGGCTTGTCGGAAAATCTCAGTGAGCTTCATCACAGGAATCTTATGTGAATCAATTAAGTTTCTCAGAACCATCCCAGGACCCACAGACGGAAGTTGATCCGCATCCCCGACAAGAACCAAGGCCGCATTCTGTGGGAGGCCTCGGAGGACCGCGGACATCAGGGGAACATCCACCATGGACACTTCGTCGACGATCAGACAATCGGTGTTTAAAGGCGACCGTTCATTCTTTGCGAAACCATGTCCAGCCCGCGTTTCGAGAAGGCGATGAATCGTTTTAGCAGGATGACCCGTTGAATCCGATAACCGTCGCGCCGCTCGACCCGTGGGAGCCGCAAGTAAGCACCGCACTTTTTTGGCCGTTAATATCTTAAGAAACGTCGAGAGAATGGTTGTTTTTCCAACGCCAGGCCCACCCGTGATGACGATGAGGCGATGGTTCAATGCTTGAATGACCGCGGCTTTTTGGGAAGGGGATAACACTTTGCCTGTTTTTTCCTCGCACCAAGCTAAAGCTTTTTCTGTGTTGATTTCGGGATACACACTTGGGAGAGAAGCGAGATTAAGGAGTCGATCGGCGATGTTGAGTTCAGCTTGCCGAAGGAACGAAGGATAAATTACAGGGTCATCCGCAGATTCAATTTTTATGAGATCACGGGCTTCGAACAGTCCCTTCAACCCTGATTGAATCACATCCCCCGGGATGCCAGTGAGCTGGCCTGTTTTGTCCGTTAAAATGGCCTCCGGCAACCCGCAATGGCCCTGTCCCGTCGCCTCCATTAAAATATAACTGAGCGCTGCTCTTGCCCTGATTTCCGAATGCTCAGGAATCCCCACTTTAAGGGCGATTTTATCTGCCGATTTAAATCCAATCCCATTGATATCTCGGGCGAGGATGTAGGGGTTTTCGCGGACCTTATTTATCGCCTCGTCTCCGTAGGTCTTGTAGATCCGTACGGCTTTACTTGTGGTGACCCCATGCGAATGCAAGAAGAGCATAATCTCGCGTATTTTCTTCTGTTCGGCCCATGCCTCCTTTATGATTTTGCGGCGGCCTTCCCCGATACCATCAATTTCTTGGAGCCTAGCTGAATATTGCTCGATGATGTCAAAAATGCCTTCGCCGAATGAGGCCACCATCTTTTTTGCGTAAACCGGCCCAATCCCTTTAATAAGACCACTCGCCAAGTATTTCTCAATTCCTTCGCGTGTTGTCGGAGGGGTGCAGGAAATTTTCTCGGCTTTTAATTGTAACCCATGGTCCCGGTCGCGCACCCAATCACCTTCAGCAGTGACCCATTCGCCTTCGTTTGCTGCTGGGACATTGCCTACGACCGTGACGAGTTCTTTATGGCCCTTAGCCTTGATCCTCAACACGGCAAAACCCGATTCTTCATTAAAGAAGGTGACCCTTTCTAGAAGGCCAGAAATTGCTTCTAGCGGCATGACCGTGAAAGGTATCCCGCTGGGCATCAATTGGAAATAAAAATCCCTCCTGAATGCTTATGTTTTAAATTGCCCTCCAAACGGAGAGATCGACGCGGCCGGAAAAGGTAAAAAAACTTGGTTTTTAGTGAAATGAAGGCATATGATCAAATCCGGTCATTTTGAAGTCATAAAAAAGTTCACAACAATACGAAGAGTGCACTATGGATCAAACAACATATAAGCCCTACAAAGGCCTGCCCATGCTTGGGGGAGTCTGCACGCTGGAAGAGGCTTCACGCCCTGGTCTTTCGGTTGAAGAGTCGGTTAAACGTTTAAAGCATTATCATTATGCACTCAAACGGTTGCATGAAATTTTTACAGCACACATAACGTCCGAACCCATATACGAATTGAAGATGGGTTTTAGTCTGCACTCGCACATCTGTGCTGAGCACGTCGCGTCCATGCGCAAGCGGGTGTCCGAAATGCGCGAACCCCCGCTGGGTCTTGAGTTGGTACCTGACGCCCATTTGGAAATCTTTTTCGACGAAATATTGAGCGCAACTACAACGGAAGAATTGGTCGCCGGATTATATCATAAAGCAGTTCCTTCCTTAGTAGACGCCATGGAGGTTCATCTTAAACAAACCAATACTCTTGTAGATCATCCTTCAGTGCGAATCCTCAGGTTCGCCTTGCTCGAGTTAAAAGAGGTGGTCGAGTATGGCCGTAAAACTGTGGAGGCTTTGGTGAGCGCCGAACAGCAGAAGTCCATGGGAACATGGTTTCAGCTTTTGGACGATTGTCTCGAGAACTCAGGCGGGATTGATGGACGCAATGATAAGTCATCAAAAGAACTTGTGCGTAAAAATTCTAAATTGCCCTTTAAATTTGAACCTGTGCCCAAGCGCGATGAGCGGTTCCCTGACCCCTACAACATGGGCGTTAACGCCGAGACTTTCCTGTATAACCCGGATTATCCGCCTCAACCCAAAACACTTATGATGTTTTATAAGCGGTTACGGGAAATTGATGTGCCAGAAATGATGGCGAGCATCATTGCCGAGACCAAAAATAAACCGTGGGGATATTATCAGGACATGACACGTCAATTGTGGGATGAAGCGCGCCATGCTATGATGGGCGAGGTTGGGTTTATAAATAGCGGAGTTGATTGGCACAAGGTCATGGTCAATTTCACTTGGTCGTTGAACCTTAATACACAGCTTAAACCCATGGAACGACATGGTGTCCTTTATTTTATTGAACAAGGCCTGATGCCCAAAACTGGTAAACGCTTTGAATGGGAGGTTGCGCTGGCATCGGGGAACCCATTGTCAGGATTGTTTCAGGATTACGACTGGGCGGATGAAGTGTTGCATGCCCGAGTGGGGCGCGACTGGTACGTGTCGGAGTTTAAAGATTCATCTGAGGCCATTGAGTTTGGAGATAAATGTTGGAGCAAAGTGTTATCCGACTGGAACGCATGGAAAACTCAAGGGCTCACCCAACACCGCAACTGGTGGCCCGAGGTCTACACGGAAGCCTGTGAACGTTGGGGCACTCAGCCTGATCCCACGATCCTCGCCTATAACGAAACATACGAAAATAAACGCGCAGATTTAAAATCAATTTCCGCCTCTGGGTAGAGGGGGCTTTTTTATCAGCAGTTCAAGTGTGACCTATCCCTTGCAGAACATCTCAGAAGGTGTTCAACAAGGGGTCCCTTTTTGGTGAAGCTCGGTTTTAGGTCGCCTAAGCAAACTCTCTTTAATCTTTCCAAATCAGTTCGGAATAGTGTCTAGAATTCTCGTCCAGGCCCTGACGAACGTTGAGCTCAACACGGCCGCCGCTGTGTGCGTCACCTAGGGCAGTCAGGTTAAAGATAGAATTGAACAGGATTGAATTTTCTTTCCTGTCGCTGACTACTGATAAGGGAAGTTGAACCTGCATGCGATATCCTCCCGCAATCGATGACTGACGTATTTTGGCGGATTCAATACGCGACAAGTCCCTTTTTAAGACATGTGGCATTTTTCCTTTTGGGTCCGGCACGCAAAACAGTTGAATCACGTTTGATTTTTCCTTGTTATCGAAAAAGAGTTCTACGCACGAACCCGTCCATGGCGCAATTTTAACCGGTGTAATGTCGGAATCGAATACCGAGAAGTCAAAGGTTAAGGATGATCCCAATATGCTATATTCGCCAATGACTGCGGGAATTCCTCCAAGCTTTAATTCAAAGGATGCGGGTTGTTTACTGAAATCGTAAACAGAGCGAGGAGAGAGGAAGCCTTTTCGACAAAACACACCATTATTTGGGCATGTAATGGTGATGACCGATTCCTGTTCCAAGGGGGCGATCAGATTAAAAGCCATTTTTTTCTGGAAAGTTTTCCCCGCAGCAACCTTGAAATTGAGGGAGCTTTCAGTGGCCTTAACCCCTGGTTGTGTTTTAAAGTTCAAGGTGCCTGAGAAGGCCGCAGATGATTCATTTTCAACTTTAAGGAGCATCTCTTTTTTACCCGTGTCCCCTTGTCGAATTGCCGAGGTGGAATGAAGACTGGCAAGAATAATTCCGGAAGCGGGGACCGTGCGACCTGTGTTTTTGATTGTTGGATGAAAGGAGCTTAAGAGACCATGCTTCTGATGCGCGCTGATAAGTTCGTCACACATTTCCCAAATTTTGTCGAGGGTGAGAACGGACGACGTGTGCGGATCGAGCATGACAGCGTGGTAAATATGCTCGCGCTTCTTCGTGAGCGCGGCTTCAACCGTCAGGCTTTGGACGTTGATATTTGTCTGGCACATCGCGGCCAACTGGGGAGGAAGGGAGCCGAAGACAGTGGGCTGGACACCCATGGCGTCAACGAGGCAAGGGACTTCAACACATGAACCCACAGGTAGATTGGTTATGAGGTTGGTGTTAGGAACGTTCCCGTAAATAACCCGAGGGGTATTCGTTTCTTTTGAGTGAATGATAAACGAGCCGTACTCGTGACTCTGAGGGGAAATTGAAATTTTACCTTCTCCCCCGAGTAAATCGGCTTCCGCTTTCTCCCATGTGCCTATGATGGATTCGCAGCGGCGAATATATTCGTCCAAAGGAATATCAAAACGTTCGATCAATTTTTTGCCGTGGTGAATAAAATAGGGGCTGTATTCACTCTGATGTTCGCTCGACTCAGTGACGAAGTACCCCAGGCGACGCATCATTTCAAATCGAACTTTCTCCTGATTAAAATCTGGGTTATCCAGAAGTTTAAAAAGTAAAGGGTATGCGTCTTGTCCCTTATATTTAAATTCCATGAAAAAAGCCATGTGGTTGATTCCGGCGACTTTGTATGTGATATCCTTGTAGGGCAGGTTAAGAAATGAGGCCAATTGTTGGGACGTCCCTTGAACCGAGTGACACAACCCGACATGCGGAATTCCCACTTCGCGCGCTACTGCCCAACAATTCATGGCCATGGGGTTTGTATAATTCAAGAGGAGACATCCGGGATTGCCCACATCAGCAATATTACGAGCGATGCTGTTGATGACTGGTATTGTTCGCAACGCTCGGAACACGCCACCCACACCAAGAGTGTCAGCGATCGTTTGACGCACACCATATTTTTTTGGAATCTCAAAATCGATCACGGTTCCAGGTTTGTATCCACCGACTTGAATAGTACAAATGACATAATCAGCTCCTTGAATGGCCTTCCGTTGATCTAAGGTCGCTTCGATACGTGCATTGCCATTAAGACAGGCGACCATTTTTTTGGCCATGACTTCAGCCACTTTTAATCGCTGTGAATCAATGTCCATCAGGCAAATCGTGGAGTCAGCGAGCTCAGGGAATTGAAGGATATCTCCGATTAAGTTTTTGGCAAAAACAACAGAACCGGCACCTATAAAAGTAATTTTTGGCATTGGGTATTAAGGCCAAACTTGGGCAGGAGGTACACCAAGTTTATGTGATGACAGTGGGCTAATTTGTGATATTAATGGATTATTGATATTCCCATGAATTACTCACCAATCATACAAGTCCCCTTTGGTAACAGTAGAGAAGTGCGAACAAGTGCGCGGTATCACTGGGATAGTCGACACCGTGGAGAAGACCCATTTGTGATTATACAGGTTTCCTTGAAGGGCTCTGGTCAATTTAAAAAGGGAGCCGTGACCGAACGTGTTCCTGAGGGATGGGGGTTTATGACGATTGTGCCGGAAGAGGCGTCTTATGGGTATCCTCCTGACGCCAGGGAGGAGTGGGAATTTTGTTGGGTCAATTTTTATGGAGATTTAGCCGTGATGCTTTTTGATCGGTTACGTGAAAAATTTGGTTCTATTTTTCCCCTTGGCCCGGAGTCACGCGCGGCACGGAGTTTGATGCATTTGATTGAGAGGGGGGAACTTAAGTCATTTCAGAACGAATTCGAACTCTCAAAAGCGAGCTATTCATTTTATTTGGATTTATGGCAACAACTCTCGCATCCAGACCTAGGAATGGCGGATCCAGTGGAACTAGGCCAGGAGTATTATCGTGCGCATTGGCAACGTCCAATCCCTGTTAAGGAACTGGCGAACCGATATGGGGTGTCTCGCGAGCACTTTACTCGGCTATTTACCAAAAAAACTGGTAGCAGTCCTGCAAAGTTTCTTAGGGAGCTTAGACTTAGAGAAGCAAGGATTCTCATCAAGAAAAGGGAGTTGCCATTGTCGGAAGTGGCTATGAGATGCGGGTTTAGCTCTAGAAAACACTTAAGCCGGTGTCTTGGACAAATGGAGGGATAAAAATTTTGGAAACTAACAGTAATGATTAACCAGAATCATTATAACTACTTGGTTTTTAAGAACTTTGAACTTGGAATTTGCGATTAATTGCTTATTGTCCGGGTTAACCCGTAAAACCTACCCCACAATGGCTCGCAATTTAATGTTTTTTATATTGGCAATTCTTTTACCTGTACAGGTTCAAGGGCAGCAACCCCAAATTGAACAGGAACGCCAGCAAAGGTCGGATCCTATTCGGCAACAAAATCTCATAGGACCGCGGGATTTGCAAGTGCGGGATGGCCAAGAAATGGCACCTTCTTCCCCCGGTGACTCTGATATCGGCGTTCAAAGGGTCATGAAAAGGAAGAAGGAAGTTTTAAACTTCAGTCTTTTTGGTGATGTTTCCATTTACCACACTGATAACGTCGCGCTCGTTCGATCAAGGCCTGTTCCAGAAAATTTTATGGTAGGTCAAACAGGGTTTTCCGTAACACCGGAAATTTTACCTGGTCTATTTGCGGAAGCCACCATCCGGCAGCAATGGTTTCGTTATGACGAACTTATTGCATTTGACTTTGATAGTATGAACGTCGGTGGAGGGTTAAGTTATCTTGTACCGCAATTACCCGGATTAGTGGTGTTTGGGCGTTATAATTACAATCGCCTTACTTATGTACACGCGAATCCTGATGGAGCCGAAGGAACAGAATTTTTTCTTAATAACACGGCTACCTTTGGACTTCAGAAAATATTTCCCATTAGCAAGGCGCATTATGTGGCAGTGGGGCATACCAGCGTTTTAGGTTGGAGTGATCCCGTTTTGCCGCAGCGAGATGAATATAGTGTATTCACGAGTTATAACCTTAAAATCACAAGGATGCTTGATTCCTCAGTGGGATATCGGGCTTCATACATTACTTACAATTTCGGGGACCGGGAAGACTTGAACCATTCGTTTTCTGGGGGTTTGACGTTTCATCCCAACAAGTATTTTTCAGTAGCAGCAAACACATCATTCGGTATGAACGATTCAAATATGCCTCAGTTTAAATATGAGGTTTTGAACTTCGGTGGAGGTCTGAGCGCTAAGCTCAGGTTTTAATTATGAATAACCGCACAATCGCAGTCATTATATCTATCGTTCTCATGCCAATCACTGGGATATCCCTTTTGGCGGGACCTTTAACAACAGCTCAAGTCACAGCTGTGGTGAATGATGTCAAAGTTGTTTCAAGTTCTGGCCAAAAATCGGCCAAGGTAACGGACATAGTGGCCGGACAGGAAAGTGTGAAAACAGGGCAGGGGTCTCGAGCTGAATTAACTTTTACGGATAAAACGTTGGCACGTATTGGCGCCAATTCCATGTTCAGCTTTAAAGGAGGGACTCGCGACATGGAACTTAAAAATGGAACCATGCTCCTGCAAGTTCCCAAAGGGGCCGGCGGAGCAAAAATCAGCACAGCTGCCGTGACGGCTGCGATTACGGGTACCACAATCATGATTGAGTACACCCCGGGCAGCTACACTAAAGTCATCGTTCTCGAGGGGTCGTTAAAGTTGTCACTTTCAAATCGTATGGGGGAATCAACCATTATCGACGCAGGTCGCATGGTCATTATGCCTCCAAACGCAAAGACGATTCCATTGCCCGTTGATGTGGACATCAAAACAATCACAAAAACTTCCCGTTTAATGATCGATGTCGGTGATAAAGAAATCGACATGAAAAAAATAGAGGAAGCTATCGCACAACAGGAAAAAAAGCAGGAGGAAGGGAAGTTAAACTCCACGCCATTATTTGTTGATGGAAATAAAGTCAGTCTTCTCAATGACCAAGCTATTCAACAAATTGCCAGTAACGCAAATCAGCCCAACAAGTTCGCAAAACCTACCGTATCAGCAGGAACGTTTACGATGGGATCTGATGCCCAGGTCATCACGGACCCAGAAATTAAATCTGGTGGAGTGACCTTGAACGGAACAATTTGGAAGCCCGGTGATGGAAGTTTTACATCTTTTGCCTTTGGTGGAGCAGACCTGCCAATTAAAGAGCCTAGCGAGGAAATAGCTGTTTTTAAGGCGGAGAAAATTGTTCTTACGGGTGCCCCGGCATCAGTTGTTACCGAGGGCGGTCCATCCAAGATGGCTTTGATCGGCGTTAACGGACTTTCCGTGGAATCAGGTTCGCATGCGTGGACCGGCATAAATGGTCTGATGCTCGGTAGCGACAGAGGGGATGTCTCTGTGGTTTCTGGAGCTAATTTGAGTGTGCCGGGTGGTCTATTTCTTCTCGCTCCTCAAAGTTCTATTTTTGCAGACGGTAATATCCAAGCCACTGAATTGAATTATGGGGAAGGCCAAAATGTATTTATAGGCGGCAGAAGTACTTCTTCGGGAGATTTCTTTGTGCATGCCGAAGGTGGGGTTTCTGTGGATGGAGACATGCAAGCAGCTGGGTTTACTCATATTGAGGCTGGCGGTCAGGTGGATATTGATGGATCCGTTTCAGGTGGGTTAGTGGCTGTGAGTGCTGGCGGAGACGTGAATTTGACCGGACAAATAAATTCAAGACAAGTGGCGATTTCCTCAGGTGGTATTGTAAACGCGCCAACGGCCTTAATGAATGGCGGGGCTTTTCTGGATTATTTATCACTATCAGGTTTGGATGTATCTCAGTTTTCCGCTGGGAATGTTGATTTAACGACCTACGCAACCAGCAGTGCCTTGGGCTACGCCGGTGACATGTATAGAAGCAGTGATAATTTTACAATGACTTCGCTCGCCGTAACTGGAGTGTTCCAAGCCAATAATGTTGTTGTGGAAAACTTAAGCTTCGGTGGTGATTCCGTTATTAATTACATTGAAGCGAATTTTATTTATGGAAAAACACTCATTACAGATGATCTAGTTAGTTATTCTACACCGACACCGTATTACTATTTTACCGGTGACCTTACTTTCACAGGTTCCGGGTCTGGTATAAATGAATCCGGGGCGGATGTTTATGTAGGAGGCATTTTTAATGCCGATGCGATTTCAGGGGATATATTCGTTAATTCAATTGATGCCGGTACTTTGTTGAATAATTCAGGTCAATTCATTATAGCCAACACCATTTATGTGGATGGAGACATGAACGCGAATGCTATTCAAGTGAATAACCTTACGGTTTTGGGGGATTATTATTTTGGTGACCTATATGACAATGGTGCAGTAAGTCCTAACTGGAATGTGTCTGGAAATATGTATGCTTATCCTGGATCAAGAATAACTTCTTGGAATACTGATTTGTATATAGCTCAAAACCTTGACAGTCTTGGAAATAATCTCGACATCTTTCTTCTCTCGATTGACGTCGATAATATAAATTCACCATTATCCATTAGTTCTATCATTTATGCTGAAAACTTAAATGCCAGAGGCAACGTGACTGTTGGTGATCTTTATGTGGATAATCTTAATGTGACTGGGAACTTAGCTGCCGCTCGTCTACAGTCTTTATGGAGTGGTGCTCCCGTTTATTCGATTGGTGCAAACCTTAATCTGTTCAATAATCTGAACGATGCAGGCCTTATTCTGACCGTGGGTGGGTTTATTGATATGGCGGGCTATAACCTTCAGGCAAATTCAATTTCCGCAGGCTCCATTTTCAATACTTTTACCCTTACAACAAGCTCCTTAAATGTCACAGGCGATGTTAATGCCGATTTCATTCAAGTGTCGGGGAATATGACCATTGGAGGGAACGTCAATACGCGGAGTCTTAACAATCTTTCAGGTCCGGCGACTTGGAATGTGGCGGGTGATATTACTTTTACATCATCAGGTGGAGGAATTAACGCGAGTGGAACCGACCTGACAGTTAATAATATCGACAACACTTCTGGTAGCGGAAGCATTACTCTAAAATCAATCGTAGCCAATAATATTTTAAACCCGAATGGGGATGTTCAAGCCACATCCATAATTGCTAATGATGTGACTTCATATAATACGTTGGCAAATTCAATTGCTG
This sequence comes from Verrucomicrobiota bacterium, assembly GCA_034440535.1. Classification (GTDB taxonomy): domain Bacteria; phylum Verrucomicrobiota; class Verrucomicrobiia; order JAWXBN01; family JAWXCD01; genus JAWXCD01. The sequence continues at coordinate 16,072 of JAWXCD010000030.1, forward strand.
TAAATAACTTGACCATGAACAACGGAAGCGCATTTGGTTTACTTTCCGCCGCCAGCGGCACATGGACACTTGCCGGAACACTTGCTTTAAATTCTTTCGGCGGATCAATCAACCAACCTGGTCTTGCCATCGATGCGTCGGTATTGACAGTAGCCGGTTGGGGAGACATTGAACTCAAATCTCTTGTTGCCGATAAAATCACTGCTTCCGGTGTGAATTTTACAGCTGATTCATTTACTGAAAAAACAACCGTAACGGATGTTTGGAATGTGCAAGCACTGAATCTTAGGGCTGGGGGTACTGGTGTTTACGCACCAAATAAGGATATCTACGCGCAATCAATTGACCTGACTCAGGAATCGACTTCCACTCTTGTAGCGCGTGATGTGGAAATTTCTTTTCCTCTCAGTTTCCACGTGGGGAGTGCGGCTACAGTGCGTAATTTAGGTTCGGCTGGTTTGATTGAAGTTCTTTTTGGAAACTTGAATGTTTCTCAAGATTTGTCCATTGCAAACAATGTTGAGTTATTTAATGGCACTATAAACGTGGGTGGCGTTGTCAAAGCCTATTCCTCTAGTGTGCACACCATTACCGCCCAATCGATTGTTGCTGGAGGCGGAATGGATTTTAAAGGCGATGACGGTTTTAGTTTTGGAGGTTCTTTTGGGCATAATATAACAGTAAACGCTGATTCGATTTTAATCGGTTCAGGTGGTATTAATGAAATCGATGCATCGGGAGGAGACGGGGATTTTGGTTTCGGAGGAGGAAACGGGGGTTCAGTAACGGTTAATGCCACTGCGGGTCCCTTGGTTGTTTCTAGTAAAGTTTTAGCGACTACAGGCAGAAATAACGGGGTGACCGCTGGAAATGGTGGTACAATAAATATCAACGCAGCAGATGCGGCATTAGGTGGAATTACTGTACAGAGCTCCGCTGTTGTCAAAGCTTCCGATGACGGAGTGGTTGATCCTGCGCGTTCGAGCAGTGTTGGTGGAACTATCAGCATGTCTAGTAGTAAAACGACAGGGCCTGCTATAACCATTCAAAACAGTTCTCAGCTGCTTGCACTCGTTGACGCCATTGGAGGAGGGCCAGGCGGCCAAATTAACATTAACTCAGCAGGGGGCGACATTAACCTCGCTGGTATACTTAAAGCTAGTGGTTCTGGAAGTAAACTTGAGGTCATCAATAATAACGGTGGGACCATCAATATCGCTTCTACGTCCCAAATGAATGCTGAACTCATCAAAATGAATGCGATGGGGCCCAATGGTTCTTTGATTATTGGTGGTGGTTCAATGTCAGCTGATTCTGTTCTGAAATTGTATGCAGGCGATGCGACTGGCGGTTTGATCAGGTTTACCGGCGATGCAACTTTAAGTAGTACTTCGGCTGCTGATATCGCTGCTAAAACAGTTCAAATTGACAGTGGTAAATCGGTAAATATCAGCGGTCCAGCCGCAAATGTATTTACGGACGTTCCAAATTATAATGGCGGCGCATATGGAAACTTTACTGGCAGCGGTATAAATTCAACTCAACCCTACGCAAATGCCCCAGCCTATTAATTTAGGTGCTTGGGGTTCCATGTTTTCAATGACGTCCTCTGGGAAGCTTCAGCGCTTTTAGATTATCTTGGGCGGCATGGAAATTTGGATTAAGAGTGATGGCTGTCTTAAAGGCATGCTCAGCGGCTGCCATTTTATTTTGTTCGGCCAACGCAATGCCTAGGTTTGACCAAGCTTGATAATGACCAGGTTTGAGTTTTACGCACTTGGTGTAGTGTTTTTCTGCGATACCCCATGCTGTTCTCCTTAAATAAATATTCCCAAGAGCGTAGTGCGCCCCGGCTTCAAAGGGCGATGGTGATGAGACAGCTTTATTCAACCAAAACACCGCGTCGGATGTTCGTCCTTTTTCCTCGAGTGCAATCGCCAAGTTGGTCATCGCGCGCGTGTTGGTAGGAGTGACATCAAGTACGCTCCGCCATAATGAATCGGTAGTCCGATAATCTTCATTTCTAAAATGAGTTTGAATGGTGAAAACCACCCCTATGACGAGTGTCAAAGACCAAGCGTAAACAGGGTTCCACCGTGTTTTATGGGAAGCGAGAAAATGAAGGGGCGGGATCAGTAGAAATATGAGAGGCAAATACATTCTCCGCTCTGCTCCTACTTGGGTGAATAGAGGGACAAAACTTGAGCTCGGGGATAAAACGAGCAATGCCATTAAAATACAGAAAGCGACCACCTGCCGTTTTGAAATAGTGCGTGTCGCCCAAATAAGAACGCCGATACCTGCTAAACAGGGCCACAGGACATCCGAAAGTGTGACTTTAAAGGCCGGGCCGTAATCAAAAAGGAGCTGAGTGGGAATAATGGTTTTACGGAGGTATCCAAAAATAATGGGGCCTTGCGACAAAAAATAATCCACTGGCGTGGCTCCAACAGGGTTGTTAATGCCCACAGAAGTTCCGCGGGGCCATGAAAGTTGGATAACAACCTGTATTAAGCAGGTTGCAAAAAGGAGCACGAAAAAGAGTTTTCTTTGATAAGGCCCCTTCGACACCTGAGGTCGATGCTCACCGATCATCCAATCCAAGCAAGCGATAAAGATCGGGAAGACCACCATAACTTCTTTGGTCAACATTCCGCAGACGCTGAGAACAAGGGTTCCAAGCGCATATGAAAGGTCATGTTCCCTCAGAAACTTTAGATAGCAATATGTCCCAGCAATGAAGAAAAATCCCATGAGTGATTCCGTGCGACCAATGAAATAAGTGACCGATTCTGTGTTTAGCGGATGAACTGCCCAGATAAGAGCGACCGAACAAGCGACCCAGAGGTGGCGGTCAACGGAAAGGTTCTTTGCCGTCAGCGATAAGATCAGCAAGAGTGTCTCAAATAACAAAAGAACATTAACCAAATGGATAACCAAATTCACAACGTGGTATCCGGGGAGCTGAAGACCGTGAACGGCAAAATTGATCGCAAAGGTCATATTTGCAATGGGTCTTCCAGTCGTTGATGTGTCAGGAGGGATTCCGACAAGGCCCGGAAGATGCCGGATAGAATCATTTTCGACGATGGTCACAATATCATCAAAGACGAATGGCCCATGAAAAGAATTTGCATATGCCGCAAGGCATAGGAGGAGGAGAAGGGAATAAACAATGAGACGGGTTTTCACATCTAAGGATCGCCACATTAATTGAAATTTAATTTAAGGAACATTTTTATTTTGATAAAGGCGTAATAAGGTTACGTTTGAGTATGCCAGTCATCATTAAGGGCGATTTTAAAACGCGCGCTGTGTTCCTCGATGGAAAACCACTTTATCCGTTCGAGAGTCAAAAAGTCGTTATGCATAATCCCACAGGTTACGGATGGGGTTACCAAGGCTCCGGCCC
>JAWXCD010000031.1:0-39970 GCA_034440535.1 Verrucomicrobiota bacterium
AAAGAATCTCGGGAGGTGGGAGTCGCACGAGGAGGCGTTTCCCATCCGTCTCGTAGTTAAGGGTGAAAGAGCGGTTGATATTAAAACCCGCCTTGACCCGATACCCGTTCTGAACCTCCACAACCTTGGATGAATAAAGCCACGTTTGGGTATGAGTTGAGCTTGCGGTAAGTTCTTGGGATAAGGTAGCCAGTTCGAGGATAGGGACGCTTGATTCAACAATGATCCTTCCATTAATTTGTTGAGTGGGGGTTAAATTGAACGCTTTTGATACGCGCCGAGCGACGCCATCAAGAATGCGCCTCCCCGAGTCGATGGTCTTATCGGTGGAGTCGCTGTACGTCTTGCCGCCGACCTTGAGTAAATGAGAAGGACCCAGGAAGGCCAAATAGATGCCTAGCCCCGCTAAAAAAATGGCGATGCCCAATACAAGAATGATCCTCTCAGGTTTGGTCATGGGCATTCTTAAATGTATGCCACGTCACCCCGTTGTAAATGCCTTTTCTTTTACCCCGAAATCGGTAAACCGATGTCATGGCTATACAACCCCCTACTGACCGGCAAACTCGACTCCTTTGGAGTTCACTCTGCGTCCTCGCCGTGGCATCAGTGGCGTGGGTATTCATTAAGTTGTTTGGGCTCATGGGCCTCGTTTTGCATAAGTGCTCGTTTATTCTTATTCCACTTTTCGCAGGCGCCATTTTTGCCTACATCCTCGACCCGGTTGTGGATTGGCTGAGCGAACAGAAAAGAATGAATCGGCGCATTGCTATATTCGTTGTATTCATTTGTGCCGCTTTAGTCGCCATAGCGCTTTTAGGCTGGCTTGTTCCTCGCGTTGCGGGCGAACTCAAAAACCTTATCGAAAACGTTCCTAGTTACATCGGCGCCCTTAAAGAGCGCCTCATGAAGTGGTTTGCAACTTCTCCCTTAGCCGCCCAAGCCCAGAGTCTGTGGACCGAGGATATGTCCGCTAAAGCCAATACTTACGCGGGCACCATTTTCGGTTCACTCGCGGGGTTTCTGATGAACAGCATGGGGAATGTGGCCTCACTCCTCGGGTTTCTCCTAGGGATGTCACTTGTCCCCGTTTACAGCTTCTATTTTCTCCTTGAAAAAGATGGTATCCAAGGCACTTGGAAAGATTATATCCCGGTTCAAAATCCTGCTTGGAAAAAAGAAATCGTGTTTGTGATTGAGGCCATCAATGGTTACCTCGTCGCGTTTTTTAGGGGTCAAGTCATCGTGGCCATGATTGTTGGAACGCTGCTCACGATCGGTTATTGGGCTATTGGTATTGAATACGCCCTTTTACTTGGACTGATCGCGGGCGTTCTTGGAATTGTTCCATACCTCGGAGCCATCAGTAGCATCATTCCGGCAATGATCATCGCTTGGTTGCATTATCAATCATGGAAAGGGCCTGCCTTAGTTTTAGTGGTGTATTTGATCGTTCAATTCCTTGAAGGTTTTGTCATCACCCCAAAAATTATTGGTGATAAAGTCGGCCTTCATCCATTGACTGTTATCATCGCTGTCATGGTGGGCACAACCCTTATGGGCGGTATTTTGGGCGGTATCCTTGCTATTCCCCTGACCGCCGCTCTTAAAGCCATCATGGGCCGTTATTTTTATAATAAAAAACAAAGGTCAATCCCGGACCCAGCGTAGTCATTCCAGCCCATCTAAAGCACCGTTTTTTTATACACCGTATGAATCGCCAGCCGATGAGCCTGGTAAAGATCCCAGAACTCAGTTTCTCGAAGGTTTAGTCGGCGCAACATGATCGTGAATTCCTTGCCTGGTTTTGGAAGGGTACTGACAGCGGAATTATGAAATCGGCGTAGGACAGATTCCGTCTTACGTATAAAAATGTAGCCCTGATAGAGCACATCATAATCTTGCCTACTCAAAATCGACCGATCGCGAAGGGTCTCAAGTAGCACAAGAGTATTAGGTTCGTGGATGCCATGAATCATTTGCAGCGCTTGAACGATAAATTCAATATCCAACAACCCGCCTTCTCCCGTTTTGAACTCGTATTCAGGTTGATTGGTATTGCTGCGCGTGGCCTTAATCTTTTCCCGCATTGCACTGAACTCTCTAAAAACAATCTCAGACTGACCTAAAAGCTTGCTGCGTTGAGATTCCGCAAAAGTTTCGAATGCCTCGCCGAGCTGTGCATCCCCGGCGACGAACCTCGCACGGGTCAAAGCCTGTCGTTCCCATGTCTCGGCTCGCGAAACATAATACTGCTTAAAAGCCTCCATCCCGATCGTCAACAAACCGGAGTCACCTTCAGGTCTCAGTCGCGTATCGATTGGGAATAAAATGCCTTCGCCGGTTTGTTTCGTCATCAAATCAATGACATCGCGGGCTGCTTTGAGGTTATCTCCAACAAAAATGATATCTAGATCCGAACCATAAGTCAGTTCACGCCCACCGAATTTACCCAGAGCAATCACCGCAAATGGTATTGAGTGGTCGGTCCAAACTAAGTCTACGACCCTTTTTAAGCAGGCCTCCGCCAAGCTGGAGTACTCTGTATTGATCTCAGGCAACGTGGCAAGATTCAGCATATCTCGCAAAGCAATGCGCAGGATTTCACCGCGTCGGTAAACCCTTAATTTGTCACCTGCTTTTTCTCCCGAAAACTCCTGAACTTCTTTAAGGAAAGCCTCGCTTTGCTTTAAATAATCCAGCGTTCCCGAACGCGACACTTCTTCAAAGAGTTCGGGGCGTCGGGTCAGTACATCCGTTAGAAAGCGACTCCCGTCGAAAAGTTGCAACAACAACTCAAGCACTTTTGGGTTTGTCGCAAAAGTTTCATACAGGTAAGCGCGGGTTCCGTATGCTTCAACAAACCTCTCCAGACTGCTGATGGCGAGGTCCGGATTTCCAAGGCGGGGCAAAGTCTCTTTAAGCGTGGGCACAATCCGAAAAAAACTTTGTCTGACGCGGGGGCCCACATGCGCATCCGACTTTCCGCACATCAGACTTTCCATCGTCTTTTGGGCGTCGTCCGGATTCCAGAATCCAAACTCAGCAATGTCTGGCGCTACGTCTTCACGGGGTGCTTGGTGTTGAAATACCTTTTGATAAATTTCGCGCACACGCGTGGTTTTGGAGTTGAGGACCTCCCAAAATTGAGCCACCGACTCAAAACCCAAACTCAACGCCAACGCTTTTTGAGCGGGCTCATCGGCGGGGATCGTGTGGGTTTGTTGGTTATTCACCATCTGCAACCGGTGCTCCACATTACGCAGGAGAAAATATGACTCTTTTAAATCATAGGCGTCCTCGCGAGAGAGAATCTGTAAGTTTAACAGGTTAGTGAGCCCCTTAATCGATGACGCCGTTTGAAGAATGGGATTTTTCGCACCTTCAAGCAACTGTAGGGTTTGGATAGTGAACTCGATTTCGCGAATTCCGCCCATACCGAGTTTCACATGGTGATTAAGTTTATCGCTCCCCACCACTTCGCGTTCTATCCGCGCTTTAAGACGTGCAATTTCATCCAGCACCTCGGGGGACACGAGCCGAGGATAAGTGAAGCTTTGGAAGGCTTGAATAAACTCATAGGATAGCTCCTGATCTCCCGCGATATGCCGGGCTTTCATGAGGGCCATACGCTCCCAAGTTTCCCCGAACTCGGCATAATAGTTCTCATAACTTTCCAAGGAACGCGCGATGTTCCCGGTGTCTCCTTCCGGACGCAGGCGTAGGTCTACCCGAAACAGTTGACCCTCCGACGTCTTCCGACTAATTGACCTCGTCACTGCTTCAGCTAAGCGCGAAAAGAACTCGTGATGAGTGATGTGGGGGGTTGTTTGCCCTTCACACGAATAGACAAAAATTATATCGATATCAGAATGATAGTTTAATTCGTAACCACCAAGCTTCCCCATGCCTAGAATTGAGAATCCAGAGTCAGGCTTAGCGTATTTCCGGATTAAAACCTCTGTTTCAACATCCAGAACTGTTTGCACACATAGATCAGCGAGCAGCGATAATTCTCTGGTTGTTTCCTCAACCGAAGCTAATCCTGCCATATCCCGAAACGCAATCCGCAACATTTCCCGCTCTTTGAGCCGTCGGACTATGTCGATTCGAAAGGAAGGATCCTCCAGATTTTTCGTCAATGCCACGTACTCGGCCCGAACGGCACTAAACACTCTGGGACGTTCGATAAAATCAGGGGCAAACAACCAGTCGAGGTAACTTTCCTTTGAAACTAAAAATTCTGATAGTGCCGTGGTGTAAGCAAAAAGATGAGCGATAGCCGCGATATATTTTTCGTTAGCTAAAAGCACCTCTGGCCACGGCTTATCCCCGCGATTGTCCGCGAGGCGAGTCATATAAAGCGCAGAACGTTGAGGGTTTAACGAAGAAGTGGCGGCTTCTATGAGTGAGGCGGGTAAAGTCATTGAAGGGAAGTAAATGTTAATTACTAAGAGAGCAGGTTAAGGGGGTTAGGATATAAAAATAAAACCGGGGCTCCATACTGTGAACGACGGCTTTGTTATTTGCGGAGGTTAAGTTTACGACTGGCTTTATCTAGAATTTTTTTTTCCTCTGGGGTGAGACTGTGCATCCCTTGCCTCGAAATTTTATCTAGGATCGGGTCAACAGCTTTGCTTATAAAATCACCCGACGGCTCCTCAATGACAGGCGAAGTTCTGATAGCCTTTGGCTTTCCTAATTTTGCCTTACGAAAAATGTCAGGTACAGGCAATCCATAAGGGCTCATTGCAATGAACCTGATATATAACACCGCAGTGGGCATAGCGACAAAACTGAGCATCAATCCCATACTCCGCTGCAAAGCCATTACAAAAAGTGTGAACAAAAAGAATGTGGACAAAATGAATTTAGCGTTAATTCCAAAGAAAAAATCGAGGTCCGGATAAAGTGCTACAAATGCGGCAAAACACGTCAGGGCAGTCATCATGTTACCGGCCACGAGCAGGTCCCATTTAAAGAAAAAGGCGCAGCCCACAAAAATAATCCCCGCAAAAAAAAGTGATGCACCCAATAACATCCAGAATTGGAATCTCCCTACATTTTCTTCAACGGCTGGAGCAAAAAACCATATCATGAGACAACCGAGCACCAAAGAAACGGGGTTGCTATTCACAAACCCGTAGGTGACGAGCTGCCACAATTTCCCTTCCTGCAACCCGGTAATGGAAAGCGCGAATGTTTGGTCAAACCATGGACCACTTCCGGACAAGGCTTGGAATGCAAAAAAACCAACGTTCAGAAATATAAGAACCATCGATGACGAATAAAAAGGCATTCGCCGCTTCGACTGATTAAGAGTTAATGGGTTCCATTGGAGATGCATATAAGTATGTCTTGCCACCTAAAAAAGCGCTGGATTCTGTAAAAGCGTTCGCCGTGCCTCAAACCCTATTATAATAGCCAAAGTGAGTAATAGCCATTGGTTTGCTGCGATTGCAAAAATAGCTACAAGAACCGCGATCACTATAGAGACGTAACAAGTTATTCGTGTCCCTTGAGTATATCCGAATTTCGCCCATAAACCCGCCTGTAACATTTGACCTCCGTCTAGGGGATACGCGGGTAATAAATTAAATAATAATAGGTATGTGTTAGTTCTAAACACATAATTTAAGCACTCAAAAAGTAAAGTCGACGGACTCAAAAAAGTGAGATAAACCCACGAAAAACATATGATAACCAACGTCACCAACGGACCGGCACCAGCCACGAGAAAATGATGTAAGGGCCGATCGCTTGCGGATCCCAATGCCATTCCGCCAAGGGGCCATAAAACAATCGTATCCGAGGTTCCTCCTGTGCGCCTCGTCGCAATCACATGTCCCATTTCATGTAGAAATATCGTAAAAAAAAGGAGTATAAAAAGGGCCAACTTCAGTAAAAAAGATTGACCAGGAGCGAAGACAACCATGAGGCCAAAAATGATCAGAGTGATATCAATCCGCACGTCGGTCCTTGCAAATCGACCGATTGAAAAATCAAGTGTCAGTAATCCCTGCATCATAAAAATTCCCCGTTTTTAGTATACCACGACGCGATTGTTGAAGAAAGAGGAACCTTGCGTAATCTGGAATTGTTACAATGGTGACTCTTTCAAAATTTCGCGTATTTCTTTAATCGGAAACTTTTCCCCGGGACAAGCCGTCGGGCGGGCATTGATCTCACGATGCACGTACACTTTTGGATAGGGCATTCCACAGCGTGAGTTCAAATAACGAATAAGCTCTAGGATCGAAAGAATTTGATTTTTGCTCGGGCGCCCTTCTTCAAAATTTCCAACTAAACATATCCCTAAGGCTACCTTGTTCATGGCTTCTTCCTTAACATGCCCCCCTTTTATTTGCCGCATCCAACGTGGCCCGGCTTCAATTTCTCCGTCACCTGAATCAACTCCATTGCCAATCACAAAATGATAAGCCAATCCGTTCTCCATTCCACGTACCCTACGGTGATAATAATCGAATAACCGCGCGTTGCCCTCCTTGGTGCCGGAATGATGAATCACAATGTATTTCCAGCGCCTTCGCTCAACTGGAACAGAATCGAGGGTTGATTTTATCCGATCGACAAAGAGGAACACGCGTTTATCCGCGGTTTCTAATACTCGGGGTCTAAGTGTGGTTGAATGTGAAGGATGGACGGTATCCACAGCGGGTGAAGTGACTATGACGGGGGAAAGGCGCAGTTGTTGACCCGGCTTTAGGCGAGTGGGGTTCACCTCGGGGTTGGCGCGTTTTAATGAGGTAACCGTGGTTCCCATCTTCCGAGCGATTGACGTGAATGTGTCTCCTGGTTTAACCGTGTAAACCGGACCGATGGTCTGTGTTGCTTTTATTTTTGGGGTGTACTCTGGTACGCCGCGGGTAGGGATCCGAATCATGCTCCCTTGTTTGAGGTGCTTAGGCGAAAGCCCTGGGTTATCGGCTAGAATTTCAGGCACTGTCACGGAATATTTAAGGGCGATTTTATAGAGGCTATCCCCTTTTTTTATCACGTACGTGTCAGAGCCCTGCATCGAAAAGCCGCCGATGACGGTGATTAACAGAATCAAGACCTTACAACGCAAAAGCACGCAATGACTTGTAACGTCTCAATCATAGGTTGAAAAGCCAGAACAAGGGGAACATCGACTGGAGAGCGACAGGCTCATACAAGTCATCTGACTGAAAGTCGACATGGGCCGGTGAGGGTATCCCATTCATGATGTCTGCTCAAAACACACTTCAGAAACCAGCTTGCCGTGAACGCTGGTGGCTGTTTTAATCCGTGCTCGCATGAAAAAACCTTTAGTTCTTTTGATCCGGGATGGTTGGGGCATTAGTCCAAATGGGTTACGCGGTGCACACGAGGAAGGGAACGCCACATTGCTCGCAAAAACTCCTTTTCACGATCATTTGTATAAAACGTATCCCGGCGCAAAACTCAGCGCGAGCGGGGAGGATGTTGGATTGCCCGCGGGGCAGATGGGTAATAGCGAAGTGGGGCATTTGAATCTGGGTGCCGGACGCATTGTTTACCAGGACCTGACCCGCATTGATCTTGCGATAAAAAAAGGGGAATTTGGGCTGAACCCTGTGCTTCAAGAGGCGTTTTCTAAAGTGATTGAGAGAAAAAAAACGCTTCACTTGGTGGGACTGGTTTCTGATGGTGGCGTTCACAGCCATATCATGCACCTTTTGGCCTTAATTGATGCGGCAAAAGCGGCTGGGGTTAAATCAGTTTATATTCATGTCATTACTGATGGACGCGATACATCACCCTTTGGAGGTGTTGCCTACTTGGAACAACTTCAAGCGCACATTGTTAAAACGGGAACAGGTAAAATAGTCACTGTCGTTGGTCGCTATTTCGCGATGGACCGAGATAAACGGTGGGAACGGACCCGCACCGGTTATGATTGTATTGTCTCCGGCAAAGGCGAGGTCATTAGGGACCCGGTTACAGCCCTTAAAAATTTGTATGTGGAAAGTAAGACTGATGAATTTATTCCCGCTCTTGTGGTGGGTAACCACACTGCCCCCCTGGTTAAGGATAACGACGTTGTGCTCTTCTTCAACTTTCGATCAGACCGCGCCCGTCAGTTGAGTCAGGCCCTGATGTCGCCTGAGTTCTCTGGTTTTGAACGGGCCTATCGCCCAAACGTAGACTACTACACCATGACTCAGTATGACCCTGCGTATACTTTCCCGGTTCTTTACGCACCTCAATCGATGAGCAAGATTTTTGGCGAAGTCGTTGCAAGTCATGGACTTTCCCAATTGCGAATCGCCGAGACGGAGAAGTACCCGCATATTTCATTCTTTTTTAATGGCGGTGTGGAGCAACCTTATTCGAAGGAAGAACGAGTGTTGGTGCAATCACCTAAGGTCGCCACATACGATCTTCAACCTGAAATGAACGCAGAGGAAGTGACCAGCGCTCTCTTAAAAAAACTTAAGACAGCTAAAATCTGTCCTGATGTGATTATCCTAAACTTCGCGAATCCCGATATGGTAGGGCACACGGGCGTATTGAAAGCAGCCATAAAAGCGGTGGAAACTATCGATGCATGCGTAAAACAGATTGTCGAGCGAGTGTTAAAGCTGGGTGGGCACCTCTTAATTACTGCCGATCACGGCAACTGTGAGCGCATGTTGAATCCCGACAAATCAATCCACACGGCACACACAACTAACCTCGTGCATTTCTACTACGTTTCTGAAGATGCCTCAGAGTTTAGTGTGGATAACGGAATCCTTGCAGATGTCGCCCCGACTCTTCTCAACCTGTTGAACATTCCACAGCCCCCAGAGATGACGGGTAAAAATCTTGTCCGCAAGAAATTTGTGGCGAGTAAGGCTCCGGCAATAGGCGAATTAGTCCAAGAGTAGACACGTCCGCAAGGGGAGAACTTTCCTCAAATCCCAAAGCTACTTTCCTCATCGTTAGTTTTTTCAATCAACGGAGTACTTCTTTAAAGGTTTTGAGGACAAGGCCAGCCCGACAAGAGCAGACAGAGTTAATAGAGGGGTTGCGAGTTGAAACGGGAAACTGAACTGGGCGGTGAGCATGGTTCCCCCAAAAATAATAAGAACCGACCTGACCAGTGACCTGTGAAAAGGGTCGTTCATTTTCCGGTAGACTCTAATGAGTCTCACAAATAGGACTGACAAAACGACAATAAAAAAGGTTGTGCCGATAAACCCGACCTCGACCAACGTATGCAGAATATCATTGTGCGCATGGTCTTCCCGCACAAAATGGTAATCTTTTGGGAGCATAAAAATAAAGGCCGGGGCGAAACAGCCAGGTCCCCAGCCCCAGGCCGGACTGGCTTTGATAATTTCCCATGTGTTGGGCCATATAAAAAATCGATTGTCGCGAGTCCAGTTATCATGGTCGGTAGAGGTTAGATTCGTTGCGACTCGGTCTATGATCCCTTGACCGCCGAGAGCCGCTGTGACGACAATGAATATTCCAAAGCCGACAAGAACTTTCCAATTTATTCCTGAGCGCACAGATTTTGAAAAAGCTACGATCGTCAATAGTTCAAGCACCATAACTGCAAATGCTCCGCGTGATTTTACATAAATAATTCCAAACGCGAATGTGGCGACACATATTCCGATAAATAACCTGAGGTCATTACCATCCCCGTCCCTTGACCTGATGACCGAACGTGCCAATGGAAAGGCAAGAGGGATCATCATGTTCATATAATCTGCGAAATGGTTGCGATTAAAAAAAGGCCCAAAAAAAATGGGATACTCCATAGCAAACTCGATCTTGCGTATCCAAAGTATTTTAAAAGTGTTGGTCATACGCTGAAGAATGCCCACCAACAAAGTTCCAAGAGCGCTTGTGAACAAAACCCAGAGTAAAAGTTTTTTGGCCTTCTCGGTCCTGAAACTCCTGCTCACCGACCAACAGAGAAGTGCGCAGGATCCCCAGAAATAAATTTTTCTCAAAGCCAGCACGTTATTGATAGAAGAGGGCAACCATGCCACCTCGCTGATCTTACTTGGGACTTTTGAAATAAGAGGTGGATTCACTGAAGCTCCAAGGAAGACGTAAGGGACTATCAACAATGCAAATCCGGCGATCACCAAGTAAAAGAACCAATCTTTAAACCAATTGCGCCAATGGTCCCGTTCTTGTGTCAAAGTGATAAGGAAAATGAGGATCACCTGAGCTACAGCCAGGTCTATGGCCCATTGGTCAACCGATGAAAAGGTCCAAGGCAGAAAAAGAAGGAGACAAATTATTAAACCACGCTGGAGGAACATCAGGACCATAAGACTGGACAATAAAGGATCGAGAGAAAATATTAACTTTTTTCTACTGAAGTTTTTTCGCCAATCGTTGCCTGAGGCTCAACATTGGTGTCGATAGGCTTCTCTGGTTTTCGATTTAAAAGCCGATCTATCCCGTACAAAATACAAAGCGCGAGAATCCACACCGCGTAACCAGCCATATTGTGAAACCAAGAAGGATTTTCAAGCGTGCCGACCGCAAACGACACGCTCACCCAGTCAGAGCCTATAGTAAGAAGAATAATCCTCAACACATTACCGGCAAGTGCTAGAGGCACTGCTGTGAGAAAAATAATCCATTTTTTTGTAAGAGTAGGCTGGGTCAGGTATCCATACAGAGCCGTCATCATATTCAATGCAAAGAGTGATCGGATACCGCTACAAGGACCATCCACGTTTAAGCTGAATTTCTGACCTGCGCCGAGACCTAAAAAAGCATCGGGTAATGACAAAATAATGGTGCCCTCTCGAAGACAGGGAACGCCCAAAGCATTTAAGATGGGAACCGAAACTGTGGCCATCAGGAGCCGCAATTTGAATAAAAACTGGGTCAACTCCATTGCCGCCCAAGGCACCATAAAAAGTAAAAAACACAGAGGAAACAACAGAACTTTGACGAACTTGTGCCCAAACAGAAACCCCACAAATCCAAAGACAAAAATTATTAATGAAATAGCTCCCGGAAAAGGAGATCCACCGCGCCCCACTAAATAAACGAGCGTGCCTAAAACGAGGACGATGATGTACTTGGGTTCAGTCGCAGGAATGAGCCGATTTAATTGATCCTTTTGCCAATAGACCAACCCCACCACTATCAAGGGCACCATAAATCCGTGACCTGAATCATCGTGGGTATTCCACATGTGCACCAACCACGAGCACACGGACATTCCTCCGTTAAGTGTGCTGTAATCAAGGATAGCAAAAAGATAAGTAAAGACAGTGAGCGCAACTCCGATCATGAAATAATCACGCGTTTGAAGAGACTTCCAAAAGGGCGGCGCGGGCTTATGCTGTATAGGGGCGTCCATGATTACGACGATTTTGCGTAAGCCGTGTAATATTTCTGGGTGTAATAGTAGTCGGTTGCGTCCGCCTTATGAACCTGATTTAACACCACACCTAACACCGGGGCAGAAACCGCCATGAGTCGACCCAAGGAACTCGCTGCCATCCCTCGACGAATCGTGCCGGATTTAACAACGTAAATGATCCCCTGAACCCACGGCACAAGTGTGAGAGCGTCGCTCACGGATGTGAGCGGAGTGGAATCAATGATAACTCGGTCATAATAATTAAAGAGATCAGTAATAAACTCACCTGTGCGCACTTGGCCCAAGAGTTCAGCGGGGTCCATCCGACTTGTTCCAGCAGTCATAAGATGAAGACCGGGTTGTTTTGTTTCACAAATGGCTTTCTGCCATTCCACTTCGCCGTTCAATACATTGCTCAGGCCTGTGCCATTAGGCACCCTGAACCCACTATGTTGACTCGGACGCCGCAAGTCCGCGTCGATAAGAATGGTTTTTAAATTATTCTGTGCTAAGGCAATGGAAAGGTTGGAACTGATAAAAGATTTTCCCTCAGAAGGAATAGTGCTGGTCACCATGATACACCGCAATTTGTCTCCATCAGGGCGCAGACGCAAGGCCACTCTGAGTCCACGGATCGCCTCGGAAGCGATAGAATTTTTGTCCTCTAGGGTGATCATGTCGATAGAAGCAGTTTTAGGAATTTTGGCTTTGGGCACAACGCCGAGGAGGGGTTGTTGAAGGAATGTTTCGACATCAAACTGACTTTTAATTTTGTCATCAAGAAAATGTAAACCGATCGCAAGTGCAAGACCCAAGGCCAAGCCTAACCCCATACCCACCAGAACAATTTGCAATTTATTGGGACGATAAGGGGTAGAATAAGGCACCGCAGAATCGACGACATGAGTGTTGTTTTGGTTAATATGCCCCATGACCTGAATTTCTTTCATGCGCTGCATAATGGCGTCATATAAAGCGCGGTCGGCACCATTTTCACGCTGGAGTGAATTATATTCAACGCGAAGACGATCAATTTTGAGCTGTTGCCCCTCCATTTCTTCAAGACTTTTAAGTTGTTGCTCCTCATTGATCTTGGATTGAATCCGGCGCGTTTTCCCAATATTCACAGCATCTTCAAGGGCGCGATCCAAGTTTTTGCCGTACTCCGTCATTTGAATTTTCGCATTGATCATGGACGGATGTTTACTTTTGTACCTACGAGCCAGTTGTTGCATGCCAATTTGATGTTCCGTAATTGAGGCTTTGTATCGCATGACTTCAGGATAATTTTGGATGACTGAGGACGCGAGGAGCAGGTCTTTTTTGCCGATTAAAGGTTCAATTTGGGCCCAAAGATTATCCGCAGCCTGACGCTCCATCTTAGCTGCATTCACATACGCATTCTGTGTTTTTAGGTTTTCCAAGACGATGTTGAGTCGTTCATCGAGAGAACTCGCATCATTTTTCTCGCGATATTCCTGCAGTGCTCGATCGCTACGTTCGGCTTTGATTTTAAGTTCTTCAGTTTGATCTTTGAGCCAACGAATAGCCGCCAAAGAAGTTGAGGCCGCTATTTCCTGAGAGTTTACGATATATTCATTGGCAAAAGAATTAGCGACTTTAGCTGCCATTTGGTTGTTCGGGTGTTCTACCGAAATATTAATAAGACTACTTCCGCGCACCACTTCAACGGTAGAAAGTTCTAGGACTAAATCGACTTTGTTAGAGAGCGGCATTCGTTTGGGCTTAAAGAATGGAATTTTTTTGATAATAAAATCCCATGGCATAGGCGCATTTAATTTTTCGACGAAGGCCGGATCTTTCTCCAAACCAGCTTGGCGCACCACGCGTTCGCCTAATGCCCGTGAACGCAAAACACGTATTTCGCTGTTGATGTATTCCATTGTACCCGCAGCGTTATTAATTCCCTCCATTCCCGTGAGGATTTTAAAACCTTGCGGGTCCATTTTTAATACAACAGTAGAACGGAAAAATGGAATTTGATTTATGGCGTACTGAATAGACCCGAAGGTGAAGAGAATAAAAATGGAAAGAATAAGCCATTTACGACGCCAAAGAATGGAAAAGTAATCACGGATGCTTTGAGGACCGGGATCGAATGATTGTGAATATCCGTAGGCACCATGGCCGTACCCACCATATCCTCCGTACCCGCCTCCCCCTCCATAACCGCCGCCGTATCCGCCGTTACTAGGATTCCCACCGGCCTGCCCCTGTCCGGGGGGCGGTCCGTCATTGGCGCCTGCTTGAGAGGGGTTAATATTACTTTTGAAAATTGCCATTACAAATAAACACCTGTTACATGCTAATGTTGCCGAAGAGACTTTCTTTTACAAAGATTTTGTCGCCCGCTTTGATTTCAGGATCCGGGCTCTGTCCCTTACGGATTTTGTCAAGATTATGAACTTCAGATTGCCCCGATTTGTTGGTAATGCGAATATTTTTGATATCCGCAATTTTTGACGGTCCTCCTGCTGTGAGAAGAGCTTGATGCAAGGTCCACTTGGCGTCGCTTGGAACAGGGAAACTGCCCGGTCGTCCCACTTCACCTTCAACAAAATATTCCGACGCTGGAGTAGATTCAATAGTAACAATGATCTGAGGATTCACCAGATAACCATCATCGTACATTTTCCGAATATTCTCTTTCACTTGGTTAACCGTAAACCCCGAAACGCGTACCGCTCCAAGGTAAATCAACTCAACTTTTCCTTCCGTGTTGACCCTCACGCCACGAACACACATATCCGGTTCATTATAAACCGTGACTGACAATACGTCCGAAGGAGAGATCTTATAGTCGTCAGAGACCTGAATCCCCGGTTGGACGATAGTGGCCACTTGCGGCTGGGAAAAGGCAGGGTTCTGCGCTTCCCTTGGTTGGGAAGGTTCCGCGGTGCGAGGCTGAGCTTTTTGCCCAGATTGAGAGGAGGAGGATGGAATCGATGGACTAGCCCCAGTAGGATTTTTCACCCCATTGGGATCCGAGGAGAAATTTCCTTGCCCAAAGGAATGGTCAGTGAGGAATATAAAAAAAAGGGCGAATCCCGCAAAAAAGTTTATAAATCGCATGATACAGTTCCGTTAAAGACGTAAATGCTTCCCTTAAAAAGAAGCACCTACACCCAACGTTACCGCATTTTCATTAAAACTCAAGCCGGGTATATTAGATTCATTCGCCCGATGATGGTAATTCATGTAAAAACGCATCCAAGGCTTGAACGTGTAAACAACCCCCATCCCTCCAAAAAACAAATCGTCATTTCGTTCAATATCACCAGCAGCTGTGGCGATAGGATTTTCGAAGTCCGTATTGTTGTATGCGAACGATAATGTGCCAGACCATTTGTCGTAAAATTTATGCGCTAAGTTTGCATTGAGGGAAGTATTCACAAACAAGTTATTACCTTCCGTGACGGAAACTTCAATCGAGCGGCTCAAACCTAAGTTCAGAGACGTTTTTGTCGAAAGCGCGTAATTCACATTCCCACTAGCCACAAAATTATCTGACTCAACAGTCGTGTTTTCGACTTCAGTATGACCGTAACCCACCCGCATATTTGCCCCCAGCTTGGGAGTCAACTGACCGTTGACACCGAGGCCCAAGGTATACCCGTCAGAATCGTTCGAGCGCTCCACTTCGGTCATATTATAGCCGCCATCGACAAAAACAGACACCTTTTGAGTTAATTGATAGTTCACATTACCCACCCATGAATTGCTTTCATTTTCCATGTAGGGATCATCATCAAAAAGATTAAAACTATGGCCCCAATTAGCTCCAACTCCCACTTTATCAGTGAGTTTATAGTTGGCACCAAGTCCAGTGCTCAAGTTACTCGCTTGAACACGGTCACCTATTAGCGTATTCGCGTCGCTGGAAATTGATAACCCCATGGTTGCCGTGGCACTGAACCGGTTCCACTCGCCGCCTGCCCCAAGTGACAAACCGTGGCTAATATTATCTTGGTTAGTGTGTTGGGAGAAAAAACTGAAACCTGTGTTGTAATTCAGCGACAAATGCAGGGCTTCCGTTTGACCTGCTTCAATCGAAACACCAGGGTTTATGGTCGTAAAAAGATCCGCATCCTCGTTATTACTTTCAATAAATATATTGTCACTGAACGTCGTCTTCACATCGGCATGCGGACGTATCCGTAGGATCCCTAGCTTAAGTGGTTCTGCCTCAACTGACATAGACACTACCGATAGAGTGCATAAAAAGATCAGCCAAAATCGACTGAATTGAGTTTTTATGCAGAAAGTCATAAAAAGGTGTCTATACGATTCATTTGGTTTTTAAAAGACTTTTTTTCAGTTTGTTTACAAAAACTGCTTTATCGACCACCTTTTTTCCTAAAATGGTGGAGCCTAGGGGGTTCGAACCCCTGACCCCCACAATGCCATTGTGGTGCTCTACCAACTGAGCTAAGACCCCATTTTTTAGGCAAACGAACAGACAATTAACCTTAATTCCGCACCATTGAAAAGAAAAACTTTTGGGCGTTTGAGTCTTCCTTAGAGATCATCAAAATGACTGAACATCTTAAACTGCCTGTAACGTTGTTGAATCTGGTCCTGTGTGAGCGTCTGAAGCTTGTTCAAACTAAAAGCTTCGACGTTAAATGACGCCATGGTACTCCCATAAACCACAGCTTTCTTTAAACTTTCAAAACTCGTATTGCCCTGACTCGCGACATATCCCAATAAGGCACCTGCAAAAGTGTCTCCCGCGCCAGTTGGGTCATGAATGTCTTCCAACGGGAAAGCCGGAGCACTGAAAAACTTACCTTCTCCAAATAACAAACACCCATGCTCGCCTTTTTTAATGGCTACATACTTTGGCCCGAGCTTCATGAGTTTTGCCCCGGCCTTCACAAGGCTCGTTTCCTTCATAAATTCCCGTGCTTCGCTATCGTTTAAAATGAGCATGTCGACCTTAGCCAACACTTGTTTTAACTCCTCCTGCGCCACCTCAATCCATAAATCCATTGTGTCAGCTACGACAAACCGGGGTGCTTCTATTTGCGACAATACGCTTAATTGCAATGCCGGATGAATGTTAGCCAATAACACATAGGGCGTTTTTTTATAGGATTCAGGGAGTTGCGGTTTAAAATTTTCGAAGACGTTCAGTGCTACGAATAAAGTCCGTCTATTGTTCATGTCCCATTCGTACTCGCCTGTCCATCGGAAGGTTTTCCCCTTTTCAACCTGCAATCCTTGGGTATTTATGTTCTGGCGATTAAACAAATCCCGGTATTCCGCTGGAAAATCGTCCCCCACAACGCCAACCAAATTAACAGGCGTGAAAAAACTAGCACTCACGGCCGCATACGAAGCAGAGCCCCCTAGTATGTCCGCATGTTCTTCGAGCGGGGTTTTAACAGTATCGAGAGCAATGGATCCAACAACGAGTAATGACATAATGTGTTCGGGTTAAGTCTGTTCCAATTTTGATTTCAGCTGTCGGCACATAGATTCTATATCAGGCGCTTCAAGAATTCCCGAAACGACTACGACACGAGTCGCTCCTGCCTCGATCACCTGGTTTATATTGGTATGTTTTATTCCACCAATGCAAAAAAAAGGCAATGTTAGTTTCGAGACGGCCACTTGGCGGATCAATTCCAAACCCACGGCGGAATAATCAGGCTTGGTCAGTGTCGGAAATATCGGGCCTACGCCAATATAATCAGGTTGTTCAGCGACAGCCCCGTGTACTTGTTCGATGGAGTGAGTACTTTTCCCAACAATTTTTCCAGGCCCGAGCAGTCGGCGTACTTCCGCAACGGATATATCGTCCTGCCCCACATGCGCTCCATCGGCCCCTGTATGGTACGCGACTTCTGGGTAATCATTAATGATTAAGGGCACTCCGCTTGGTTTGGTATACTTAAGGAGCTGCGCCGCCATTTCCGCGATTTCCTCGATGGACTCGTGTTTTGCGCGTAACTGCACGATATCAACCCCACCGGCCAACATGGGTTGAATAACCTCGTCCACACTTCGGCCATGGAGGTAAAGCGTATCGACGATTCCGTATAACTGAGCCTGGGCAAGCTTGTGAATGAGTTCATCCCTCACAAAGCCTTCCTTTCGACAATCAATGATAACGTCATTCGAAAATTTATTTTACCCGAACCGCTTTTAATCGCCCTATTTTAGGGAGAGTACCGACGATTGGTTTTGCGTATTCGATAAAGGCTTTTGTGACGTCGTTTCCAGCTTTATTAATAAAGGCATCGGGCATGTGTCGTGTTTCCTTTGAAACCAAACGTAATTCGACGCGCTCAAAATAAACTGAATATTTCTTACCAGGTTTACGCCTGATGGCCACGGATCCGTCCTGATATTTTTTAACCGCCCATTCAACAGCGAGTTTTCCAACTTGCCGCGCTTCCTTGGCGTCAACTTCTGATACCACCCCCGGAAATGACCGCTGCAAATACCCAAAGGTGTCCGCACGCACGCGCGAAATGCCCGCATGCTTTTTAATTTCCGTTGCGAGCAAATCTCCTAGGGCTCCGGATCCGGATAATTGTATATTGCCATGGGAATCCACTTCCTTGGTGAACTTCGCAATAATGGCGAGACCTGTGTCATCACATATTCCCTCGGAAACAGCCACGACACAGCGCCCGAGCTTATCGTACACATGCTTCACATCAGACACAAACTGCTTCATGGAAAACGCGCGTTCCGGCAGATAAATCAGGTGCGGCCCGTCATCGGGATACACCCGCGCCAACCCGGCTGCGGCAGTCAAGAACCCGGCGTGTCGGCCCATGATGACATTAATCTTAACACCCGGTAACGCCCGGCTGTCCTGATTATCTCCCATGCTGGCACAAGCTACAAACTTTGCCGCACTCCCGAAACCTGGGGTATGATCGTTTTCCTTCAAATCATTATCAATAGTCTTAGGGATATGAAAACAATGCATCTCATAACCCACCCGCTTAGCTTCCTCGTGAATAATGTGCGTGGACTCCGCTGAGTCATTTCCGCCGATATAAAAATAATAACGAATATCGTGCTTCTTCAGAATTTCGAAAACTTTAACACACTCCCCAGGAGTTGGCTTTTTACGGGCAGACCCTAAAGCCGACGCCGGGGTCAATGCCACCGCCTCTAGCGCCGCGGTGGTTTCCTTGCGCAGATCAACAAACTGTTGTTCAAGAATCCCCTTCATCCCGTGCAAGGTCCCGTATATGCCACGGATGGATTTATGCTTCTTAGCTTCGATGATTGCACCGACAAGGCTTTGATTAATCACTACTGTCGGTCCACCACTCTGGCCGATGAGCATATTGCCCTTGATACTCATAAAACGTCACTTCCTCATTTAGGGTTAATTCCAAAAAAACGCGCACAGTGTGCCTTTTAAAAGGTGAAATTCAACCTCTTTTATTATTATTAAAATCGCCCCCTTCACAAAAAATTTCATTTAACCTTTCCCAACCTTCTGCTATCCACTACCGCCATGAACGGAAAATTGTTCACAGCTTTGGCTCTCATCTTTATTATCTTCTTTGTCCTCCTTGGAAATACAGGTGGATCCAGCGTCAATTTAATTTTTATGGTAGTTAAGGCAAAGGCCGCGATTGTTTTTCTTGGATTCTTCTTAACTGGTCTTGTCACGGGGATCCTTCTTAAAGGAAAATAAGGCTTCAATTCGTATCCTATGGAAGCCGGCGCAGACATTTTTTTAAGCCTGAGTCTGCTTTTTTTGTTTGTCTCCATTGCAGGACTTATTTTTCACAGGCTGGGTTTACCGACAGTTCTCGCTTATGTCCTCACGGGGGTTACACTCGGTCCCTCAGGCCTTAATCTCATCAAGGAAAGTGACGTCATTCTCCAACTGGCCAACATCGGAATCAT
This sequence comes from Verrucomicrobiota bacterium, assembly GCA_034440535.1. Lineage (GTDB taxonomy): Bacteria > Verrucomicrobiota > Verrucomicrobiia > JAWXBN01 > JAWXCD01 > JAWXCD01. Next base: position 19,256 of record JAWXCD010000031.1, read on the forward strand.
TGCCTTGATGTTTACTTGCGGGATGGAATTTTCCTTCAGTCAATTGCGCCGGCTCAAACGGCAAATCTCCTTAGGGGGTGTCGTTTATGGCTCCTTGATTATGATTCCCGTGGTCTTGATGAGCCTTGCTGCACGTTTTCCGGTGAGCCAATCGGTGATTTTTGCTTTTGTTTTGTTCTTGAGCAGCACGGCTCTGGTCATCAAATACCTCGAAGACACTCAACAAGTGCACGCTCCTCAAGGTCAACTTTCAATCGGTATTTGCATTCTTCAGGACATTTTAATCATCCCATTCATGATCATCTTTCCAGCGGTGTTTCTGTCTTCAGGTCACCTGGGTTTGTCGGTTACCTCAGCCATAGGCAAAGCCACGGCTTTCATTACTGTTTCGTGGCTTTTGGCGCGTTTTGTCGCTCCCTTCTTCCTCGACATTCTTTCAGCCTCACGCAGTCGCGAACTGTTTACGATCGGCTCCATTGGATTTTGCATTAGCATCGCATTTTTCGGTCACGCGCTGGGGTTATCTCTCCCGTTAAGCGCATTCATTGCAGGCCTGGTCATCAGTGAAACGATGTACCGCCACAAAATTATGGCGGATTTAACGCCCTTTAAAGACATCTTTCTTGGGATTTTTTTCGTGTCAGTTGGGATGTTGCTCAGCTTAAAGTTCCTCTGGTCTCATTGGTTGGTTATTCTGGGGTTAACGGTGATGGTGGTCAGCTTGAAAGGTTTGGCGGGTTTTGCCGCTGGGTACGCCTGTCGTTTTCCCATTCGGGCGGGAACTATTTCAGCTCTCGCTATGGCGCAGGTTGGCGAATTTTCCTTCGTTCTCATGCAGTGGGCCAGGGGTCATAACATAGTGACTGATGAACAGTTTCAGGCGTTCATTTCGTGCACGGTTCTGTCTATCATCGTCGCACCTCTTTTGTGGAAATACAGCAAGAACGCGGGGCGATACTTTGAATCTCTCAAGTGGCTGTCGTACAGTTCCAAAACTCAACTTTCCGTGCCTTCGTCCACCAAACGATGGCCCGAATTGAAAAACCATGTCATCGTATGCGGGTGCGGTATCATTGGGCGTTCCATTACCGACCACCTGCGCGACCGGGGTATTCCCGTTATCGTGATAGAACTCAACCCCATCACGGTTAAACAACTTCAGAACGAAGGTATTCCTGCGCTGTTCGCCGACGCGGCACAACCTGAAACGTTGACGTTAGCTCGGATCGACATCGCACGAGCCATGGTCATCACGTTGCCTGAACATTCGTTGGTTCTGGCCATCATTAGCAACGCCCAACTTTCGAACCCTGGGTTATACATTCTCGCCCGTGCGAAATTTGTAACGCAAACCCAAGCCCTTTCAGACTTAGGTGTGGCCGTCGTTCACGAGGAACAGGAAGTTGCTTATGAGATGCTTCGGGAATTTCTCGTTTTCCAAGGCGAAGATCCGCGGGCCGCATTTGATATCATCCGAGAAAAACGAACTGGCAATTAAGGTTTCGTTCCCATTTAAAGGCCAGACACAAGTTCCGACTGGGGTCCCATTGCCACAGGGTCCGGATCGTTAATATGACGTCCATGAAAACGATAGACCTTGATGAACTCCGCCCCGAGAAAAAGAATGACGGATGTAAAGTAAGACCACAGGAGTATAACAATTAAAAATCCTGCAGCTCCGAACGACGAGCTCATATTGCTTTTTCCGATGTAATAACCAATCAGGAACTTACTGATTGAAAAAAGGCCAGCCGCGAACAAAGCTCCAGGCCATACGTCCTTCCAATCCAATTTTGTATCAGGCAAATAACGGTAAACCACTGCAAAGAGCATCGTGATCCCGGTAAAGGTTATCAAGACGTTTCCAAATGACGCAAGGAAAGGGGTCAGAAATCCGGATGTTATTTTTGAAGCAATAAACGTCAAAACGCTGCTGACCACTAATGTCGTTATCAAGAGGAAACAAATTCCAATGACTATGACGAATGTAGCCAACCTGTCTTTTATATTCTGCCAAAACGATATTTTCGATGTTACGTCCCGGGCTATCCATATTCGGTTTAGCGCCACTTCCATCTGATTAAAAACTCCCGAGGCTCCGACGAGTAAAATGATGGCGCCCACAATCGTTCCTAATGCTCCACGGTGTTCGCGATGTGAATTTTTTAGTACTTCTTGAATATTACTCGCCGCTTCAGTGCCTAAAAACTGGTCAATCTGGCCTGTCACTTTTCCTTGAGCGGCTTCAGGGCCAAATACCATGGCGGCGATGGACACTAAGAGGAGCATCAAGGGTGCTATCGAAAAAATGGTGTAATAAGCCATTGCCGCACTGTATTGCATCACATCATCGGAATTCATTGCCGATACAGTGTCCCGCATATACTTTACTGGCTTACATTCACCCAACCGCCGCAACCGTTCCTTCATGGCTTCAAGATAGCCAATGACGTGCCAAATGCCGGGAAGATCGGTCGAGGGATACTTTGGAGGAAATGTTCTAGGAAAGCCCAGATAAGACCAGCGAGTCCCTCTAGTGCCTTGGGAGCTTCAGACGGTGGTCAACCCGTGACCGTTGATGCGCGGCGAGTGGAGGAAGGTTAACAAACGTGGGAGATTGCGTCGCGCCAAGGATCGTGAGCGCGAGTTGCCTTAGAGCGTTAAACCGGTCCCATGCGATTTTGGGAGCGTGGACAATTTGACGGAGGAGACTGCGCCATTCAATGATCATTCGGTCGATATCTCCCGCACCGGTTCTGTCGGAAAGGAACCGATATTTCATATTCAAGTTTTTATGGATCAGATGCACGATTTCCGCAGCCCCGGCCCCGTATTTTGGCGGTATTCCATTTTCGAGATACCCTTCACTGGTCGCGTTGCCATACGTTTCCCGACACGCAAAAGCCAGACGTCCGCCCCACCTTTCTTCTTCACCAGCAAACCTGTAACCTCCTTGAAGATTAGCTATGTCATAGATCAATTCGTCGATGGGATAAGTCAGATCCTCCAACGCCGCCGCAATAGCCAGTCCGTCACCACGCTGGAAAAAACTCACCGCCCGCCCGCGCAAGGTCAATCGGCCGTTCCCTTCGATCAAACCCAGTTTCTGCCACATTGCCGCAATTCCCTGTTGAACCGGTAGCTTCTGGCAAACTTCTCTTTCAGAGCAAATAGAACAGTCGGGTGGAAAAATAGTGCGCGTGTTCGGATCGATAAAAGGGATCCCGACTTCATCGACATAAGCTTTAATCTTCACAGCCCACGCTGAACAACTGATCACCAATCCGCGTCCCTTCCGGTTTAAGTCAACGACACTGATCCCGGCATTTTCCAGAATCTCTTTAATCGCGGGAAGGATGGTTGCCTGCCACTCCTCGCTGGTGACTCGACGGCGTTTGCAGTCAAGAATTTTAACGAGAGGTTTGTTCAAGATGAGCGTATCTTCCCCCGCAAAAAAACCAGCTTGGAAAGTGATCCCTAAACCGGTCGCGTCCACTTGGGCAAATAAAGAGTCACCCATTGCTTTTTCAAAGGTGAGCTTGGAAACGTTTGCGAAAGGATGCTCGAGACCAGAACCATCGGGATTGAGTGGCTTTTCATCGGATGGTTTTAAATGTGAGGTGGTTATAGATTTTAGAGATAAAAGCGAAAGGGGCGGTAAAGGCTGCCATTGACCATTGCTGTTCAACATTTCTTCAACACGCCGTGCCACATGCCGGGCGCGAGCACTGTCAATGTGTAACCCGCAGGGGACGTCGGGTTTGGTGGCGGAGTGTTCTATTCCAAGGAGCACAGGTTTTGTCGTAAAGAGTCGAGTCTGCAAATGCACAGCCGCAACGAGTGGCTCGTCATGTAGGCCCCCATCCATCACAGTGAGCAGCGATGCCCAGTCAATGAGCCCGGCGCGGTGCAATCGACCGGGAGCGGCGTCACGTAACCTGAGTTCATTCGCTGTGACGATCACATACCCACGTTCATCAATGCCACGTCGCCCGGCCCTGCCAAACATCTGAAGAATTTCCTCAGGTTTCAGGAGTTGCTCCTTGTTCTCGTGACGATACGACTGCCCCGCAAGCGCAACTGATCGCATAGAAAAATTGATCCCCGAGGCGAGTCCCATGGTGGCCACGACCACACGAAACTGACCTGCCTTAGCCAACGGTTCTATGATCCCAGCTCGTAAGGTGTAACTCATTCCACTATGGTGATAAATCACGCGCGTTTTAATTAGTTTCACGAGATCTTCGCCCGCCAAATCCCTTTGCGCATCTGTCAACTCAAGGGGCACAGGCGATGGGAGCATGCGTGCGATGTCCCGCGCAATGGTCTCGGCCGCTTCACGGTAAGGCGCAAAAATCAGGATGGGGCCCAGATCTTCCGCCAGTGCTTTAGCAACCGCCCGAGGCCAATAACTTTTGATTTCATCGGGCAAGCGATAACTTAAAGCGCGGACATCAATTTCGTCTAAGGGCACAGGCCTGACCTGATGCTGCACAAGCATTGCCTTACGTCCGAGGCGTTGGAGCCATTCCACAACGTCGCTCGGATTCGCCACACTTCCGCTCATAAGTAGGAGCTGGGTATGCTGAGGCGCACTTGCGATAGCTATCTCGTAGTTCAACCCACGATGTCTGTCGCCGATCATTTGGTACTCATCGATGACTAAAAGGTCCGGCCCCTCTCCCCGCATGAGTTTTGGTTTCTGTGTTTCAAGTGTCGCCACAATCATAGGCGCCGATAAATTGTCCGATAGGTCGCCAGTAGTAATCCCCACGTTCCATCCCCTATCTAACCACTCGGAGCGTTTGTCGTTCGCCAAAGCCCGCGTGGGAACGGTGTAAATAGCTTGTTTCCGACTTTTTCCGGCATTGGACCAAAGTTCAAAAATTAATGTCTTCCCGGACCCGGTCGGTGCGTCCACTACCACATCGTACCCCTCTCGCAATGCGGTTACGGCCTGTTGCTGCCAAAAATCCGGCACAAGGAGGCGGTTGAGGGAAACGGCATCTAATCCTTCAAATGGTGATCGCACAATGCCCTAATATAGAACACCCCATCCGAATGGATAATATTTTTTCTATCTCTGAATTCTAAATTTTGCGAACAAAGGGCGGTGGTCTGACGCCGAATTCCATTGCAGGTGAATGGGGTCCTCGGGTTTTTCGCGGTAAATAAATGACTCCTCACGCACCCACGCCTTAAAAAGTGAGGGACTCACCACGATGTAATCAAGCTGCGCATATGAACGTTCCGAGTGATAATAATGTGTCCACCCGTCCCTGACATAATCTTTCAACCAAAGGTCGAACATTCGATGTTCCGAACCTTTACCTCCCACTATGGACTTCACCGCAGCAGAATCCGAAAAATCATTGAAATCGCCCAACACAATCAAGCGCCCTTCAGGACTCTTTTTTAAATAGTCACTGATATACCCACGCAAAATAAGAGCCTCCTTGCGCCGCACCAATTTAGGGTTCTCACTTTGGCTTTCGCCTCTTTTGGACTTGAGATGGGCGCCCATCACCTTGACGACGTACCCGGGCCGAACCTCGACATCCACGTCTATAAACCCTCTTTGAACTCCGTGATTCTCATCTTTTATGGTAAAAGTATCGGTGGTATGTGACTCCCTTTTCTTGATGGGGAATTTGGATAAAAAACAAATGTGCGACCGTGGCGCGGCTCCGCTGATGTACTCAGTCTCCGGGTAATCCAAGCCCACTGCCTTTAATCGGGATTGAAAATCTTTCAGATCCTGCAATTCGCCCATTTCTTGAACCATCAATAAATCGGGGGCCAGTTTACTTAAAATCGAGAGCACTGCCCGTTTTTCACTTTCAGGTTTTGGCGCAAGTTTTATTCGCTCTCCGTCAATAATTCGGTCGGTAGTCATCCAGTTTTGCACATTATATGTGGCAATCGAAAAAGTATCCTCCGCGCCCCAAACACCCGCCCAGACGAGCCACAAACTGATAATAATAACCCATTTATTTTTCATGAATCGCCACTATCTCCCCCCACGGAATAAATGCAAGTCCTCGGACAAAAAGGAGTCCCTTGCCCCCGCCAAGGTTATCCGCTAACGTCGCGGGCCTTTATGAGTATGTCGGTTAATCCTTTGAAAGTGATCCTTAGTTTCGTTGCACGGATGGTTTGCCGTTATCCGGTGGTCATCATTGTTGTTTCAGTGTTGATCACGCTCATTTCGCTCTGGGCCACGTTTAGGTTTCTAAAGTTTAAAACATCGACTTCGGACCTCATCCAATCGGATACCTATTACCAATCGCTGTTCCTGAAGTATCAGAACGAGTTCCGAAAAGAAGAAGCCTTCGTGATTGTGGTGGAGTCCAACTCGGACGAACAAAGCAGGGCGGTTGTTGATTTTCTCGGCACTGAAATTCCGGCACGCCTGACGTACACGGAAAAACCTGTCGCACAACCCACTGACACTTGGTCTCGCATCAAATCCAGGTTGTTGCGGAAGTCCGACGATGGTCCCGTGACCCATTCAGGTTTAATCTATCCTGACCAACGTAATTTTCTATTCAAACTCAAATTTGACACACTCAAATCACGCGGGCTGCTGTACCAGAGCATTGAGGAACTGGGCCAATTTCAGAAGGAAATAGAAGGTTCGCGCCAGTTCATTTCTTCGCAGGGACAAAAGGCCGACCTGACATCCATCATAAAAACGGCAAACCAATTTCTCGACGAACGCAAACTGAAACAACAAGGACAATTTCAGGAAATGAAATCCTTCCTTCCAAAGTTCGTTGGCATCCTTAACGACACCGCCGATGTGGTAGATGATCCTTTAAGAAAAAAGTCGGGCAAAGAAACTTCCGAGATTAAACAAACTTCCTTCACCTCTGTCACTGAGGAAATGGAAAAGAAAACTTACCTGTCATTAAGTGACGATAAAACTCTTCTCGTCACCATTACCCCTCCACCGCCTGTGCACGGAAAAACGTACACTCCCTACGCTGAGGAAATTAATTCTCTGCGCGAAATATTGAAATTAGCAGAGTCAAAGTTCCCTGGGTCAAAACTTGGACTTACGGGTGAGCCTGTTCTCAACGATGACGAAATGAGGAGCCAGAATTCGGACACCACCCTCGCGGGTGTATTAACGTTCGTCTTTGTGGCCCTTCTTTTTATGTACGCCTACAAGGGCATTGCGCGACCCCTCTTGGAGGTCATTGCCCTTCTCGTCGCCACAGTGTGGGCGATGGGTTTTACGGCAATTACGGTCGGCCACTTAAATATACTTTCCCAAGTGTTTGCTATCATGATTATCGGGCTTGGCGACGATTTTGCCATTCACTTGATCACCCGATTGGAAGAAGAACGCAAGAAGGGCAAGTCATCCGTGGAGGCTATGTTTATCGCCATCACGGACACGGGCGAAGGTGTGTGCGTGGGTGCTCTCGCGATCGCTATTGCGTTCTTTACCATGTGCTTTACGGGATTCCGCGGCCTCGAAGAAATGGGTTTTATCGCGGGGTTCGGGCTTCTGATTTGTCTGGTGTGCTGTCTTACGTTTCTTCCGGCCATGCTCATCATTCAAGAGCGACGTGGAAAAAACAGGGGCGCATCGTCCAAACACTACGTCACTCCGTTTCTAGCCAAGGTCGAAGAAAAAATGTTAGCCCGACCTTTGTGGGTGGTTTTGATTGTCCTCGCCCTCACCGGAGCTGCGCTGTGGCGTGCTGGTTCTGTTCCGTTTGACTACAACCTTCTGGAACTTCAGTCGCCGAAACTCGAATCGGTGCAATACGCTAAAAAACTAAACGTCCTCCATCCTATTCAGTTTGCAGCTATCACTGTGAACTCCGTGGAAGAAGTTCGAAAAACAACTGCGACCCTTTCGGCGGCAGGGTTAAGTAACGTCGTCCTCGAAGTGCAAAGCCTAGCTCCTTTAATTCCCATCGACCAAGAATCCAAACTGAAAATCATCCGAGACATGCAAAAAATGCTCGGCACAGGTAAATACAAAACCGCAGCTCCGGTTGATTGGGCCAATTTAAAACCCCAATTAATCGAACTCCGCGCCAAAGCTGAAAGATTTGAACGGCTTTCAAAGCAATTCGGCTACAAAGAAGAGTCGGCCGCGTTTGCGCAATTTATTCCACCCATCGATCGCTTATTGAACTCCGCCCAAAACTATAGCCAAAAAGAATTAGAAGAACGGCTTACCGCCTACCAGCGTAACCTGTTTAAAAATCTCCAATCAAATTTCCAATTCATCTTGGAACATAAAATAGATCGTCCCGTTAACGAAGATGACATTCCTCCCGCCCTCAAAGAAAAGTTTAAGGGTAAAACCGGCAAATATTTAATCGAAGTGTACCCGCGAGAAGACGTCTGGAACCGGCCTGCGATGGAAAGGTTTGTCAATGCTGTCCGCACGGTGGACAAAGAAGCAACGGGGACTCCTATCCAGAATTTTGAATTCATTGACCTCCTTCGAGATTCCTATGCGAAGGCGGCGATCTATGGATTTTGCTTCATCTTTATTATCATGGTTTTTTACTTCAAACGCCCTCTGCCTATCCTGCTGTCCATCATTCCTCTCGGCGTGGGTATTGTGTGGGCTTTATTTATTATGTGGCTGACCGATTTGCGGTTAAACCCCGCCAACATTATGGTTCTCCCACTTATCATCGGGATCGGAATGGATAATGGAATTCATATCGTCCACAGGTTTCAAGAAGAACACGAAATCGGCTTATTCAAGTTCAACACCGGACGCGCCATCCTTGTCAGTAACCTGACTACGATAGGCGGGTTCCTCAGTCTCGTCGTCGCTCAACATCGGGGCATCGCTTCGCTTGGGTTGGTCATGGCTGTAGGAATCGCTTGTTGTATGGTCGTGTCCTTTACCCTCCTCCCCGCCCTCATGCAGCTTTGTCGCAAGCAAGGTTGGAAAATTTAAGAATTCGAAACCTCATCCCGAGGTTGTTATTTTTTCCCTTTTGTATAAGGTCAGAGCCAATTCATGGCCGAAGAAAAAAAATCTGCTGACAATAAATTACAGGATAAGATTCTCCGAACACTGACTCGCGGAGTGCGTGATCGTAAATTGCGTTATACTCTCCTCACACCAGTTCTCACTTTTTTTATTGCCCTCATTTTATGGGCCACACAGTTGCTCGAATGGAACCAATTTACGCGACTTGATGGTCAGCTTTATAACCAACTTTTTGAGTGGCGAGGTCCGCGCGCACCCCATCCTGATATCGTGATTCTTGCCATTGATGATGTTACCAAAGAAGCTGGGAATCAAGTTTTCGGGTCAGAGACCAATAACCCTTCCATTCAACTTATGATGAATGGTTTTCCATTTCCCCGTAAAGTTTATGGGCAAATCACCGAGAAACTTCTGAACGCCGGGGCTAAGGTCGTGGCGTATGACATGCTTTTTCCTTCCCCCAGCGTCTACGGTGTAGAGGATGACGCTGAATGGGCAAAAGCTATCGACTTGTATTCGACCAATGTAGTAATCGGAGCAAACGTCCAAGAAAAGAAAGATAGTACAAATCAGGATGGAGGAACCGTTGGCATTTCTCTTCCGGTAGACTCTCTGCTCACATCGGCCAACTCTCTTACCTCCGTTGGGTTCGTGAATTATTGGCCAGACTTTGATAATTACATCCGCGCAGCTCGCCATCAAACTTCATTGGAAGTCCTCAGCCAACCTGAAGTTTTTTCAGATATTCAACCCGAACACACTCTTTATACATCTTATGACGCATTAGCCGCTCGTAAATACGACCCTTCGATACCTTTAGGAGGATGGTCAAAACCGCGGCTTATTAACTATTCTACTCCGGCGCTTGGGTACCAACATCATTCGCTGCTCCATATTTTCCTACCCATGATGTGGAAACAAAATTTTAAGAATGGGGAATTCTTCCGTGGCAAAATTATCCTTATTGGTCCCGTAGGCAACTGGACGCATGATAACCATTACACTTCGTATGGATTTATGCCGGGGGTAGAAATTCATGCTAATTCCATTGCGAGCATCTTAAGGCAAGATTACGTTAAAATATTAAATGCGCCATGGATCGGGGGCACGCTCATTTTCTTCATGGCCTTCCTGACTTTATTCACCATGGGCCGACTCAAAAATGCTTTTGCCAAACTGGCGAGTATTGTGGTGATTGATGGGTTTTTTCTGCTCGGGGCTTCTCTCCTCTTTAATTCACAAACCATTGTGTTCCCAATGGCATGGTCCCTCATTGGCATCACTTTAACTGGTATTACGGAACTGACGGCCCAAATCATTATGGAGCAGTTGGAGAGACGCCGAGTTAAATCAACATTGGATAAGTACGTCTCCAAGAACGTCGCAAATTATGTGCTCGAAGATCAGAACGAGTTTACCCAAGCACTGGGCGGAAAACGTAAACCGGTGACGATTCTTTTTAGCGATATTCGAAGCTTCACAACGATGACAGAAAGTGCTGACGAACAAGAGCTCGTAAAACAGTTAAACGAATATTTCAGTACAATGGTCCCGCTCGTCTACAAAACAAATGGGACTCTGCACAAATACATCGGTGACGCCATCATGGCCGTGTGGGGTGATACCCATTCGTATGGAACCCGGGAAGACGCCGTGAACGCTACATCGGCGATTCTCAAAATGACCCGCGATTTAAAGATTTTAAATGAGCGCTGGGAAAAAGAAGGAAAGTGGCAATCCCTCAAAATCGGGGTAGGCCTTAATCCATGGGACGGTCGTGGTAGGAAATATCGGTTCTGCCGCAGAAGGTGCTGAACGGATGGAGTTCACGGTCATTGGAGATGCGGTCAATCTTGCATCACGTCTTGAAGGGGCCACCAAAGAGTTTCACACCGATCGGTTAATTGGCGAATCAGTGGCTGAACTCGTTAAGGACGATTTTTATCTGAGAAGCGCGGGGAAATTGGTTGTGAAAGGAAAAACGGTCCCGGTCGCCGTTTTCATTCCGCTCGAAGAAAAGATTCCAGGGGAAAATCCAACCTTCGATAAAGTGTGGCTGGACCAGTACGAAGAAGCTTATCAATTCTACATCAAACGTGAATTCGACAAAGCTGAAGTGCTTCTTAAAAAGTGTCAGGAAAAAGAGCCAAGTGATTATCTTTGTGATCGGTATATCAAGGAAATTGCCGCTTTCCGCATAGACCCCCCAGGGGCCGATTGGCAGGGCGAGTTCAAGATGAAGGATAAATAAACCACCCTCGGACAAGGGCCCAACCCCACCGAGGAATTTTCCACTTTCAGCTTGTCCAAGAAAGTTCAATCGGCAATCTCTGTGCCCCTATGGAAATGGTAATCCCTAAAGTTCGTGATTTTGAAGTGACCGGCGACGGTTCTGCCAATGCTTGGAAAAAAGCGTCTTGGCATTCGCTGGTGAGAGTCGCCGGGACGCATCCTTACGAAACGAAAGCTAAGGTGCTCTATTCCACAACAGGCATTTATTTTCTCTTTGATTGCCCTGACAAACAACTGACCTGCACGATGAAAAACGATTTTGACAATATTTTCACGGAGGATGTTGTGGAGGTTTTCCTTTGGCCAGACGAAAAAAAACCGTTGTACTTGGAATACGAATTATCACCTCTCAATGTCGAATTGAACATTCTTGTCCCAAACCACAATAGCGCATTCTTTGGATGGCGCCCTTGGCATTACAATGGCACTCGCGTTCCCAGACGAGCCACTTCCGTTCGAGGCGGGCGCAAGGCTTCAAAGGCTAAAGTCGAAGCGTGGATGGCTGAATTCTTTCTCCCGTTTTCACTGTTCTCTGGCGTGTGTGATACTCCTAAAAAGGGAACTCAATGGCGCGCCAACTGGTACCGCATCGATTACGACTTTAACCACTCCACCCAGTGGGCATGGTGCCCCAAAACAAAAAGCAATTTCCACGACTACAAGAACTTTGGTTCCATTACTTTCGGGTAACCAAAAGTGATGCGGGAATGAATTCTCTGAAATCTGCCTGCAATCATCATTAAAAGTTTTTCGGAAATGATTCTGCAGCTCCAGGACGGGTGACGCATATTGAAGCAGCGCGGCAACCCTGCTCAATCGCGAGGTCGACCGATTTCCCAGACGCCAAACCTGCGACGAAAAATCCAATAAAACAATCGCCTGCACCAGTGGTATCAATTGATTCAACCTTTTGGGTGGGCACTTTCAAAGTTTTATCGGGGCCAGCATACAAAACGCCTTCTGCGCCCATGGTCAAAATAATCCCCGAAGCGGGGTACATTTTCCGGAGCATCATGATGCCCATTTTTGGATCATGTTCACCTGTAAAACCCGTTGCTTCAGTCTGGTTTAGAATAAGGTAATCAACCAAGCTCAGCGGGGCTTCTAGTAAACTTTCAGTGAAAGGCGCAGGGTTAAAAATCGTAATCATGCCCAGTGCGCGCGCGACTTTAAGGATTTGAGGCACATAACTAATCTCGTTTTGAGTGACGAGATAATCGCCTGCTGCCGTCATGGCAAAAGCCGATTCGATATCTCCCTTCCCGACGGACATATTCGCGCCCCCGTGGAGAACAATCGCGTTGTCACCATCAGGACCCACCTGAATCATCGCGTGGCCTGTGGCTTCATCTGTGGTTCGAACGAATCGAACATCCACGTTCTCTTGAGCTAAAAAACTTTTTAACCATTCCCCATCGGATCCCACACAACCTACATGCAGAACTTCCGCCCCCGCCCTAGCCAGTGCGACAGATTGGTTTAACCCTTTCCCGCCTAGCTGCCTGCGGTATGAGCTGCTTGTGATGGATTCCCCACGTGTAACGAAATTGGAAACTTGGTAAACGTAGTCAATATTGAGAGATCCAAAATTTAAGACTTTCATTGGGGACCACTGCTATTCAGGAACAGTCAACTCGAACCGAGGAATGCGGGTCACAATTTTGTTTCCTTCCTCATCGATGCCTAAATAAGCCCCCTCCGCAACACTGTTATGAAGAATCGTGTGGTAACTGTTGTACGTGAAACTTTGTCCGGATTCGAGCCTGGGCGTCTTCCCGACAACCCCGTCCGCTTCAACCACAAGTTTATCACCGGTTTCATCCGTCACAACCCACTTGCGGCCTTTGATGGTCACCGTGCGGTCACTCTCATTGTGGATGGTTAAGAAATAAGCAAAAGGATAAGGTCGCTCGGGGGGCGCATCCAATTGCGGCATGTGCACAACCTTGTCGATTGTCACAAAAAGCCCCGGTAGTTCAATAAAATCTCCCATGCGTTTAATTTAATAACCCCGGTTGCATAAGCAAGGACGAGTTCAGTTTGTTTCTGCGAAGCAGAAATAAGAAATTGGACGAATAAGGCCTATGGGACCAATGCTTAATCGTCGAGCTCGGGCTCCCTGTTTCATTTTTCATGCTCCATGTCCCATGTCTTCGCTCTTTCCTTTACTTTTCCTTTGTCCTACTCTGCTGATCATGGGCAAGAAAACAATTCCGGTGGTACTCAGTATTGCGGGTTCGGACAATAGCGCGGGAGCTGGGATCCAAGCTGATTTAAAAACATTTTGCGCTTTCAAAACCTACGGCACAACCGCCCTCACCTGCATCGTTGCTGAAAATCCTGATAAAGTTTATTCAATCCAACCCGTCCACCCCGAGGTTTTAAAAGACCAGATTCAATCCATCGTCGCATTCTACGACGTGGCCGCCCTTAAAACGGGAATGGTTTATTCAACGGCTGCTATCAAGATTATTGTCACCGCCCTAAAACCGCTTCGGCTTCCATTAGTCGTGGACCCCGTTCTCGTTTCAACAAGTGGTTCTTTCCTGATCCAGGAAGACGCGGCAAAGCTTATGCAAAAGGATCTCTTTCCGCTCGCCACTCTCGTGACTCCAAACTTGGATGAAGCCTCATTTTTATTGGGTAAAAAAATATCTAACCCCGCTGAGGCTGAGTCTGCTGTGAAAATTCTTTTTCAAAAATTTAAAGTTCCATTCCTTGTTAAAGGCGGGCACCTCAAGGGGAAAATCGCTGTGGACTACTTGTGCGCTGGGAAAACCGTGCAACGCTTTTCGGCCCCCTTCATTCCCAGGGCATCGACACACGGCACGGGTTGCACTTACTCTGCCGCGATCACCTGTGGGCTGGCCCTGGGTTTCGGTCTTGAAAAATCTGTGAGTCTGGCAAAAAAGTTTATTACAAACGCTATTAAAGATCATTTGCCTCTCTCACCCTCGCGCCATGCATTAAATCATTTCCTGCAGCGATGAAAAAACCGCTGCCCTTGTTGGCCCTCCTTTTTGCATGTGGCATCGTGGTGGCAAAAATCTTTCAGGGCGACGTGTTGTTATGGTTCCTCGCGGCGACGCTTCTTCTTGGCTTGTTCACTCTCACTCGTGCGCTCCCATTGAGCTCATGGTTACTTGTTCCCCTCATTCCCATTTGCGGCGGAACAGCCCTACGCCTAGAGGAATCCATTCTTGCCTCTGATCATTTGTCGCTTCAGGTTCATCAAACCCCGGCGTGGGTCAAACTTGAAGGAACTGTTGCCGGTTTACCTGATTTTATCCCTTCCAAAAATCCAGGCTATGGTCGCCACCGATTCTTTTTCGATACAGCGACATGGTCGGCTGGCCAACGCACATTCAGCTGTTCAGGGCGAGTCCTCGTCACTATTAGTGGCACTTCCCAAAGCGACGTTAAAGCAGGTCAAAGTCTCACTCTAAACGGGCTTCTCGAAAAACCTGTTCCCGCAATGAATCCAGGGTCATTCGATTACAAAGCTTACCTAGGCCGTCGTGACATTTTCTTTCAAATGAAACTGCGGAAATCTCAGTTTTCCACCCTGCACCGTACTAATTCAACCCCCGCTTCAATCGTCAACTTCTTGGCGGGTAACATCCGTGAACACGTGAACAAAGCGCTTAAGATCGATCTTGAACAAGAACCCGGATTGTCAGCCATGCTTTCGGGAATGATTCTTGGATATCGTTCCGAAATTCCAGACGACATTTCTTTAGCTTTCCAGAAAACGGGGACCTTTCATATTCTTGCTGTCAGTGGCCAAAACCTTTCGTTTCTAGCCTCCATCATCATCATGGCGCTCCGCTCAATGGGCGTCTCGCGATGGCGCTGCGGAATTTTGGTTATACCAGTTCTTTTAATTTACTGCGCGAGCGTGGGTTGGCAGCCGGGATGCCTACGGTCATATCTCATGGCCTTTATTCTTCTTTCATCATGGTTACTGATTAGACCGCACCATATGATGAGCAATGTTTCATTTGCGGCACTTGCTACTTTAACTTTCGATCCTCGCCAACTTTTCGAAGCCGGGTTTCAATTATCTTTCGCCGTTGTTTTAGCTCTTATCCTCATTTCCCCGCCCCTCTACGAAAAAATGAAAACTTGGTTCGCGCCGGATCCCTTTCTTCTGCCGGATCTCGTTCCCCGGCACCGGCGGGTGTGGGAGTGGGTCGGCGATAAAGGTTCCCTTGTTTTCTCTGGATCATTAGCGGCGTGGGTTGGGTCGCTTCCTTTTTCGCTGATTTATTTTAATTTATTTTCACCGATCACTTTGCTGGCCAATATTGTGGTGGTCCCTGTGGCGGGTTTAGTTTTGGCGATCGGTTTTATCTCGTTTATCGGGGGCTTAATTCATCCCATTTTTTCGGCCCTCTATAATAACGCCAACTTCGTCCTCCTGAAAATGCTGGGGTCAATAATCGTCTTCTTGTCGCAGGTTCCGGGAGGGCATTTTTATGTGAACCCTACACTTTGGGAACGGAAATCTCCCGACCTTCGTGGTCATGTTTTATCAGCTGGGAAAGCTCAACCCATGGTCATTGAAACTCAAGCGGGCGCTTGGGTCATCGACCCTGGTCGCCCATTTACGGTAGACCATATCGTTATTCCCTATTTGCATTCACGGGGAATCAACAAAGTAGCGGGAATCATTTTGACGCATCCGGAACCTGAAGTCACCTCAGGGCTCCCTCAGATGACTCGCGCCTTTAATATCGAACGAGTGTACGTCCCCGAATACTTCGGAAGGCTAACCCGTGCTCATAAAAGTTTGGGAAACCTTGATAAAAAAATCGTTCAATTCCTCAAAAGCGGGCAATCGATTGATCTAACTTCAACCACCGTTATGCATGTTCACTTTGCTGGCGATAGGGAAAGCAAACGCTTTGAGCCCATGGTTTTTTCAATCACGCATAAGTCGGGTTCAATTTTGTTCTACCCCCGAGACACTCCCGAGGCAAGGGAGGCCCTTTTAGTCGCGTGGCGGCGAGACGTACCGAAAGTGTATGTGCAAGGTGACATCCCGATTGACCCACGTCCGTTGCCAGAACGGTGCGGACTTCCCATACCTGAACTTACCGTTATAACTGGAAAAACAAGCCCCGTCCGGTCGCGCTCAACGTCAGTGATGACCACTTCCAACGGTGGGGTCTTGTTCACAATCGACAATGGCAACGTGGCCACTCAGTTGCCGAAGAACCAGAGTCAGTGAAAAAATATTATTTCTTCCCGAGCGTCCGCGGGTTAGGTAGCGGGCGTGGCGGCTGATGGGTTGTCTTTAGGTTTCACCTCAGGGGCTGGTTCCTCATCTGGATTCTTTAACTTCTCGATATCGGCAGCCACATCAACTTCAGGATAATCCTTTTTAAGCTGCTCAAGTTTGCCAATTTTTTGTTCCGTCGTGAGCTTCGCGTAATCTCCAGAGACCAATAAGGTACGAAGGGGGGCTTGGGCTCCTTGTTTATCAATGAGTTGCCTTTGTTCCACAGCTTTTTTCTTGTTATCAGCCACGCCCTTCCATGTTTTGTTATTGGGCAGAAAATCAACCTTAATCACCTTGCCATCTTTAACAGTCAGGTCCCCGCGCTCGTAACTCAGCACTTTTTCGTTGTCACCGGTCGCAATCATTCCAACTGGCTTACCTAAGGCTCGACGTGCATCGGCTTCATTGTCGCCGACCTTAATATTCACTACTTTAGCCACTTCCCCGGCTTCAGGCGTAGCAGGTAATGCTGGCTCTTGCCCAAAGGCGATAAAAGTGAGGCCCGAGTTTAGGAGTAACCCGAAGATAATATGCTTTTTCATAACGAATAGACGTTGATTCTCCCCAGTTATTCAGGGACGGGGCTACTTTACTCTACACGCGACATTTCGTCAATTGTCGCTTGGCCTCTGGTTTGCTACCCTTTTCCTCATGGTCGTGATCATTATGGGGGTGGCTGGATGCGGGAAATCATCCTTAGGATCTCGTTTAGCCGCAGAACTAAAATGCCCCTTCGTCGAAGGCGATTCCTTTCACCCCCCTACCAACGTGAACAAGATGAAGGTTGGAATTCCCCTGTCCGATTCCGACCGATTCACCTGGCTGGAAGCTTTGTGTGAAGCGATTGCCCAAGCCGAAAAAGCCCAGTCACCTGTCATCGCCAGTTGTTCCGCACTGAAACAGAGCTTCCGTTTATTCACCAAGGAACGCTTAAAATCCGACGTGCGTTTCATTTACCTCCGTATCACCCTCGAAGAGAGCCTTGCCCGGGTCGAATCCCGCCACGATCATTTTATGTCCGCGAGTCTGGTCTCGTCCCAGTTCCAAATTCTCGAGGAACCCACCGCCGATGAAGCTTTTATTGCGGACGCCACGAATCCTATAAAAAATTTGGCCGCCGAATCCGCTGCGGCCATTAATACATGGATCGAAACGCTTCGATAACTCCATTTTCTTCGCCTTAATCTGCGTTTGACTGTTCCCACGCTTCCAAGTAATGACACGCGCGCATTTCAGCGCTTCCAAGAGACGGACAAATTATTCGGACCCCTTCGCACTATTAGTTCGATAGTTTGTCCGTCCCTATCCCATTCAGGAACACGTGATCCCTCCGGTTCTGAAAGTATGACGCTTCAAATACCGCACCGCGCCACAAGGAGGTTATTTAACACCTATATATGAGTCATTGACTTTAATAAAGGACCATATATAAGTCATTAATGAGATCTTCAGTTACTGATATACTACCGCCGCAAGTGCGTCGGTCATTGGCAAAGTTCGGGTCGGATCTGTCAATTGCGCGGCGCAAAAGACGGCTTAGCACAGCTATGATGTGCGAACGAACAGGTGTTTCAAGGGCCACTTGGGTTCGAATTGAAAAAGGTGATCCCTCCGTTTCCATGGGAGCTTATGCCCAAACTCTTTTTGCCCTTGGTTTTAATACCCCTTTCGGCGAACTGATCGACCAAAGCCGAGACGAACAGGGCCTGTTGTTAGAAATCGATCAGCTTCCCAAGCGTATCGGACGGCCACGTCGGAGGAGAGGCCAAGCATGAAGTGCCGTATCCATGTTCATCTTGGCGAACAACCAGCGCCCATTGGAGAACTGCGTTATAACCGTCAGGGAAAGCGCGAAAGCGCCTCCTTTGCCTACGCTGAAGACTGGCTTGCTGACAAGGATCGATTCAACATTGACCCCAGCCTGCAATGGGTCAGCGGCAGTCAGTACCACGCCCGCCGCGGAGAAGGATCCCTTTTTCACGGTGCCATCGCCGATACAGAGCCCGACGGCTGGGGACGCCGGGTAATATTGCGTGATCATGCCAAGCGCCGAGAAAGGGCACGTGCCTATGGGCAGGCTTCTACACCCCATGTCTTGGGGGAATTGGACTTTCTTTTGGCTGTTGACGATGAGAGCCGGTTGGGGGCCCTTCGATTTCGAGATGAGGAGGGGCGGTTTCAGGCCTACCGCGAGGAAGGCGAGAGCCGCACCCCACCGCTGATGGAATTGCATCACCTACTGGCCGCCTCTCGCTCCGTGGAGATGCACACCGAGACAGCCCAGGATCTGGCTTATCTACTTGGACGCGCCACATCTCTTGGTGGGCTCCGCCCGAAGTGCACACTGCGTGATGACGATGGACATTTGGCTATCGGTAAATTCCCCAGCGTATCCGATGAGCGGGCTGTCACAAAGGGCGAGGTGCTCGCCCTCCACCTCGCTCGGCGGGCCGGCATTCGTACTGCGGAAGCCCGAGTAGTGATGAGTGGAGACATGGCGGTGGCTGTTATTCGTCGCTTCGATCGCAATACTTCCGGGTTTCGTATTCCCTACGTATCGGCTGCAACGATGCTCGGGGCGAAGCGCGATGAACCTCAAGAGTACGCTTACACCGACATTGTCGATGCGCTGCGCGTTCATGGCTCTGAGGTTCAGTCCGATATAATCGAGTTATTCCATCGCATTGCGTTTTCAATTTTGATCAACAATGTTGACGATCACTTGCATAATCATGGTTTCCTGCATGACATCCACGGTCAGTGGCGGCTCTCCCCGGCATTCGACATCAACCCATTCCCTGACCGGCAGCGGGAACTCAAAACATGGATCTCTTACGAGACTGGACCGGAAGCATCCTTGTCTGCCCTACGCTCCATCGCTCCTTATTGCAATATCTCTCCCGCACAATCCGATGCAATCATTAACAGAGTGACTACGAGCATTGTCAATTGGCGGACTGTCGGTAAAGAACTGGGCATGAGCCGAATTGAACTTGATGGATTCGCCGAGGCGTTTAACTAGACAACCTGGACTCGATTTCAAACAACGTAGAACATGTTTATGTTCTATCTTTCTCAACCCAAACAGGGACGTCTGGGTTAAATTCCCGTTCAATGGGGATGCTGCGCCCTGCTCAACGATAGTTTGTCCGTCCCTTCGGCCACGCTTGTTATTTATCCTTGGCTGGTCATACTGCGGGGCTCACCACCACCCATCTTATTATCTATGCCATTTGCCACACTCGGACTTTCATCTTCCCTGGTCACCGCGCTGACAGAAAATCAATACACCCGGCCTTATCCCATCCAAGAACAGGTGATCCCTCCGGTTCTGAAAGGGAATGACATCCTCGGTATGGCGCAGACGGGCTCCGGCAAAACAGCGGCCTTTGTCCTGCCCATCCTTGAACTCCTCCAGCATCGCGACGCGGCCAAAAACAGGTACGCCAAAGTCCTTGTTCTGGTCCCGACACGGGAACTGGCGGTTCAAGTCGGCGATGTCTTCCGGCTCTTCAGTCAAACCCTACCCCAAAGTCTCAAGACGATGTCCATCCATGGAGGTGTCTCGATCAATCCGCAGATGATGAACATGCGTGGAACGCACATTGTCGTCGCTACTCCCGGTCGTTTGCTCGAACTGGTCTCTTGTAACGCCGGGCACCTCTCCCACGTGGAGATTCTGGTCCTCGATGAAGCGGATAAAATGCTCAACATGGGTTTTCAAGAGGAGATGAACCGGATCTTTAAACTTCTGCCTGCAAAGCGTCAGAATCTTCTTTTCTCCGCCACCCTACCCCCAGAGGTCACGGCCATGACGGAACTGCTTTTAAAAGATCCGGTTCGGATCGAAATCAAGGAAGTGGAACAGAGCATCGAGCTCATCCAGCAAAAGGCCTATGCTGTCACTGAGGAACGCAAAGGTCCCTTTCTCCGCTATTTGATCAAGAGCCAGGAACTCAAACAGGTCCTTGTCTTTACTTCGTCAGTGCGCAAGGCCGACAACGTCGCGAAGAAACTCACCACGCATGACATCGAAGCGGAAGCGATTCACAGCGAAAAAAGTCAGGGCGCCCGGATTGCCGCGTTGCGGAATTTCAAGATTGGAAAACTCCGGGTACTGGTCGCGACGGATCTGATGTCGCGCGGGATTGATATCCCCTTCCTG
>JAWXCD010000032.1:0-12137 GCA_034440535.1 Verrucomicrobiota bacterium
CATAACGTAAGTGACCACCTCGACCCCACAGAACGTTGAAACCTGGACCAACAGCTCTACCAGCCGGTCCTTCTCCTGGCGCTTTAGCGCAAATTTCCGGTCAATAACCCTTGAAATACAGTGATAATAACTATCTCCACCACCCTTAATACGCGCACCCCTCATATATGCGTATGATTAAAGCAGCGAATATTTGATTTGTCAACAATAGTTTGTCCGTCCCTTAGAACTATAATAGTTTGTCCGTCCCTTAGAACTGTCCCTTAGAACTGCTTAAGAACTATAATAGTTTGTCCGTCCCTTAGAACTGAGAACTATAATAGTTTGTCCGTCCCTTAGAACTGTCCCTTAGAACTACACTTTTTCCATCGGCGTACACCTTTGACGCTAGACGGCTCGAATTGGTTGCATAGTTCTACGTTGTCACGTCCTTACCCGCATTGCCCGCAAAGTCCCGGTACGTCGTCAACGTTTTAAGGCGTCCCTGATTTTCGTAAGTGTAACCCACTGGGGGTGAGGTCATCGTGAAGGATCCTTAGTTTCCGGTTCTCAGACAACATACCGACTCGACGGAGGTTGTGACTTCTGGTACACCATTGAGCACTATATGAAGGTTGTCATTCTTTGTGGTGGAAAAGGAACGCGATTACGCGAGGAAACGGAATACCGGCCCAAACCCATGATTCCTATTGGGAACCGCCCGATCTTGTGGCACATCATGAAAACGTATGCCAGTCATGGGTATAAGGAATTTGTCCTATGCCTTGGGTACAAGGGGGAAATGATTAAAGATTATTTCCGGAATTACATGTGGATGACAAGCGATGTGACCCTCAAACTCGGTCGCACTCCTTCCAACAAATTTCATACAAGCCATGAAGAAGAAGATTGGTCAGTGACCCTGGCTGATACCGGTCAAGAAACGGGCACGGGAGGCCGAATTAAAAAGATTGAATCTTACCTTGGAACCGACGAAAACTTTTTTATCACGTATGGTGATGGCGTGGGCAATATCGACATCAAGGCTTCCCTGGCTTATCACATTAAACACAAAAAGTTGCTGACATTGACTTCCGTTCGATTACCGGGGCGTTTTGGGGAACTGGCCATTTCAACAGATGGGCAAATCGAGAGATTCGCGGAGAAACCTCCTGTCAGCGAAGGACGGATCAATGGCGGGTATTTTATCGCTTCAAAGGAGATTTTTAAATATCTCGATCCTGATCCAAAACATATGTTCGAAAAGGAACCTATACTAAAATTGATCCAGGACAAACAGCTCATGGCCTATAACCACGATGGATTTTGGCAACCCATGGACAACTATTTCGAGTATACATTGCTCAATCAACTTTGGGCCGATGAAAAAGCTCCTTGGAAAATCTGGTAAAAATGGGCACGACTCTCAAAGGTTTCGGCAATATTTTTAATGGCCGCAAGGTACTCGTTACGGGACACACCGGCTTTAAAGGAGCGTGGCTCAGCGAATGGTTATTAGGCTTGGGCGCAAAGGTTTATGGGGTCAGTCTTAACCCTCCCACGTCCCCTTCCCTCTACGACCAGCTTAACCTGAAGAGTCGTCTCGTCGATGACGCGCGCATCGATCTCGCAGACCTTGGCGCGTTGGTTGACAAGATGAAATCAGTGAAGCCCGATTTTGTCCTACATCTCGCGGCACAACCTCTCGTCCGGCTTTCGTATCAGGTCCCAGTCGAAACATTTAAAACAAACGTCCTTGGAAGCATCCATTTGTTGGAAGCCGTGCGTCAAGCTGGGATGAAGTGCAGCGTCGTGATGGTGACCACTGACAAATGTTACGAAAACCAAGAATGGCTACATGGGTACCGCGAGACGGACCGATTAGGGGGGCACGACCCTTATAGCGCGAGTAAGGCTGCTGCCGAAATTGCGGTCGCCTCCTACCGCAGCAGCTTTTTTTCTGAGAAAAATGCGGTTGTTCGTGTGGCGACCTGTCGCGCCGGAAATGTCATTGGCGGCGGTGATTGGGCCATGGACCGCATTATTCCTGACTGCATACGATCGCTTCAGGCGGGGTTACCTGTAGCCATCCGCAACAAAACCTCCACCCGCCCTTGGCAACACGTCCTTGAACCGCTGAGCGGTTATCTCTGGGTTGCAGCACTCCTTGATCAGCCCGAACTGTTGCCGGGGTTAACATCTAAAGAATTGACCGGCGCTTTTAATTTTGGTCCTGAACTCAGTTCAAATAAAACAGTGCTCGAACTCGTGGAAGCGGTGTTCAAGGATTGGCCAGGAACGTGGGATGACAAAACCGATCCCCAGGCGGTCCATGAAGCTGGAAAGTTAAACCTAAGCACGGATAAAGCATTTCACCTTTTGAATTGGAAACCCGTATGGGATTTTAATCAAACAGTTCATGAAACAACCAGTTGGTATAAAAAAGTTTCGACTGATACCACATGCGTTGGCACGATCACTCTTGAACAGATCAATTTATACACCACCTTAGCTGGGCAAAAGAACATCAGCTGGGCAACGCGTTAGTAACATCATGAACCCCGAGGAACTACGTACTCAAATTCTAGAACTTACCCGTCAATACAGCAAAGCTGTGCACCAGCAACCCTCAGAACGTGTCTTTGAGCCGGGTAAAACAACAATCCCTTACGCCGGAAGAGTTTTCGGGACCGAGGAAGTGGAGTCCGCTGTATCCGCTACCCTCGACTTCTGGCTCACTCTTGGTCCGTACGGAGAAACTTTCGAGAAAGACCTTGGTTCTTTTCTGGGTATCCCCAAAACCATCCTTGTTAACTCAGGTTCCTCTGCCAACCTTGTCGCCTTTTCCGCTTTAACTTCTTCCAAACTTAAGGAACGCCAAATCAAGCCAGGTGACGAGGTCATAACCGTCGCAGCAGGATTCCCCACAACAGTTGCACCTATTATCCAGAACCGGGCGGTGCCTGTGTTTATCGACAATGTTCCTATGACGGGAAACGCGGTCGTGTCGCAATTAGAAGAAGCCTACGTGGAGGGTAAAACAAAAGCCGTCATGATGGCCCACACTTTGGGAAATCCGTTCGATCTCTCTGAAGTCACACAGTTCTGCGCTAAACATAATCTGTGGCTGATCGAAGACAACTGCGATGCGCTTGGATCGACTTACGACAATAAATTGACCGGCACATTTGGAGACCTCTCGACGCAGAGTTTTTATCCACCGCACCACATGACATTGGGCGAAGGTGGAGCCGTTAACATTGTGAAAAGCCCGCGCCTGAAATTGCTTGTTGAAAGTTTTCGGGATTGGGGTCGGGACTGCTGGTGTGCGAGCGGGATCGATAATACCTGCGGCAAAAGATTTGAATGGAAATTAGGCGAGTTGCCCGAGGGCTACGACCACAAATACATTTATTCGCACTTGGGTTACAACTTAAAGCCACTGGACATACAGGCCGCCATTGGTGTCGAACAACTCAAACGACTGCCCTCATTTTGTGAAGCGCGTCGAAATCATTGGCTCTTTCTAAGAAGGGCTCTGGATGATCTTGGGGAGTACTTTGAATTCATGTTGCCTACCCACGCGACTCAGTGGACTCAAAACGGGTTTGAGTGGGATAACTCAGGACACAGAAGTGACCCTAGTTGGTTTGGGTTCACCTTATTGATTAAGCCCGGCGCGCCTTTTTCCCGCACAGAACTTGCCGTAGCTTTGAACGAAGCAAAAATCGGGAACCGCATGATGTTTGGAGGGAACCTCACCCGACAACCCGCTTTCGTGAACATTAAAAAGCTGTACGAGGAAATGAATCTTTCCTCACCCCACCGCATCGTAGGAGATCTTAATGGGGCAGACGCCATTATGAATCATTGTCTGTTTATAGGGGTTTATCCAGGGTTAACCCAACCGATGCTCCAATACATGTCCGACACCATCCATGCGTTCACCAAAAAGTATTAGCCCTCGCTCCTATTTCATTGTCAATTCGTGGAGGGGAATCACTCGGTTTTTGAAACCTTCGGTGGTTAATTGAAGAAAATCTTCCAGAGCTAATGCCTGATCGATTTTAAACCTGCCAATCTCAGCACGTTCTAAACGGCTCAAGTGTGCGCCACATCCGAGTTTAACCCCGAGATCGTGGGCCACACTGCGAACATATGTTCCCTTAGTGGCCGTAAAATCAAACTCGATTTTTGGCAGCTCTATTTTTGTTGCTGAGAAATGATAGACATGAATAAACCGAGGTTCTCGTTCTACTACTTCCCCTTTCCTGGCCATTTTGTATAACGGCTGACCATTCAACTTCACAGCTGAAACCATAGGTGGGACTTGGTACTGATCCCCAACGAACGTTTTAAAGACGGAATGAATTTCTTCATCACTAAAAGGGGGCACGAGTTCTTCTTTAACAGTTTCGCCTTCGGCGTCGTAGGAATTGGTTTCAATACCAAGGGTAAACTCACCTTTGTAACGTTTATCAGATCCCATCAAAACATTGGAAAGCTTTGTGGCTTTGCCTATGACAATCAACAAAAGCCCCGTCGCCATTGGGTCCAAAGTCCCGCAATGCCCGACTTTTTCGAGTCGAAAATGGTTTCGCAACTTTGCCACGACATCGTGAGATGTCCAATCCTTCGGTTTGTTCACTAATATCCCGCCATCAATCATATCGTTTCCTGTGTAAAAAAAGGAACGATGAGGTTTGATAATCGGGCGCTTCTTTGCAATATAAATCTCATCCGTATATGAAAATCATTGGAATAGGTATTGATCTGGTGGAAACAGAACGCATCAAGGTCTCCATTGAAAAATTTGGCGACCGGTTTCTGACCCGACTTTTTTGTGATGCCGAATTGGCATATTGCAGAGAAATGAAAAATTTGCATCTCCATCTCGCAGCTCGGTTTGCCGCGAAGGAAGCTGTATCAAAAGCTTTTGGCACTGGGATTGGTGCGGAGCTTGGTTGGCGCGATATCGAGATATTAAAAAAGGAAACGGGAGCGCCCTATATTACTTTCCATGGGAAAGGCTTAGCTCTTGCTCAAACCCGTGGCGTACTCGAAACGCATGTCAGCTTAACGCACGCTAAGAATTATTCTGTCGCTCAAGTTCTTCTTGTGGGGTGAAGGGAGCTTGTTTCATGTCTCGGGGCCTAAGGGCACCCAACCCAAAAGTAACGGCCGAACCTATCAGTATCCACCAAGGCCAAGAAATCGCTGGAAACCAAGTAGGCATAAACATCCCAAAATCTAACGTAGCAAAACCAAAAGGTAACTTAACCTTGCCCATAAAGAAAACGGCCAGCATGCCCGTCACCATGGCAACAATGTTGAACGAATCGTTTCCGCGTGTCTTTGTGAGCATTCCTAAAAGGAATACGCCTAAGACAGCACCATAACTATAGCCTAGCACACCAAGCGCTAGGGGGATGATGGTGATATTTGGATTTTCCAATACCGCATATGCTGCTAATGTCCCCACAAGGACCATCATTATCCCAAAAACCACTGTGGCCCAACGTGCTGCCCCTATGGATTGTTTTTCGGTCGCTGTTGGGTTGATATACGGCAAATAGAAGTCCTTAGTAAAACTCGTGGCCAAAGCATTTAAAGCGGCGCTGGTTGACCCCATCATTGTCGCAAACACCCCGGCAATAATCAGGCCTCGGACAGCGACGGGCATGGAATTTACAATATAATGAGCAAAAATTTCGTTGGCCGCTTTCGGCATCATGGGGTCGGGGTTGATCCCGTAATACACGTACAAAAGAATTCCAATACTAAGGAACATAAAAACAATCGGAATATCGGCAAACCCAGAAAGAATTAATGATCTCCGGCTTTGGGTATGGTCCTTCGCGGTTAACATACGTTGGACCATATCCTGATCAGTCCCGTGTGTCGCCATGGTGTAAAAGGTGGAGGCAATAAAGGCCGCAAAGATGGTGTAGGGTGTTTCTAGAATTGACCGAAGTTTCTGAGCAAAAGTAATATCATCCGGCTTAATCCCCGTCTGAAAGAATTTCACATCTTTAAAGCCATTGAGCTTTTCTGAAACCGTTTCCAATCCACCAGGGATATTATGTAAGATCATAAATATCGCAAAAAGTGCGCTACCCATCATGAGAATGGCCTGAATTGTATCAGTGTAAATGACCGCGCGAATGCCCCCCACGGCTGTGTAAATAGTAGTCAGCACCGTCACAAAAAGAATGCCTGCAAAATAATGAATCAATTCAGGTTCAGTCTTAAATAGGTAACGCCAGATAACGACAAAGATGACTCCACCTAAATAAAGGCGCACACCTATTCCAAGCACGCGAGAGATCAAGAAAATGCCGCTAGCCATGTTCTTAGTGGCGGTTCCAAAGCGCACCGTCAGAAATTCGTACACACTCTGAACCTTATAATCGTAATAAGGTTTAATGAAAACATAAGCGATCACCACACGCGCCAGAATGGTTCCGATGACTAACTGACCGTAGATGAACCCTCGTTCTTTGAAACCTTCTGCGGGGGTTCCTAAGAAGGTTGCGGCACTTGTTTCGGCAGCTATGATAGATGCAAGCACTGCCCACCAAGGAATATTTCTTCCGCCTAATGCGTACTCCTCCAAGCTTTTATTATTGCGCCCTACATACAAGCCTAGAAAAACGATGCCCCCGAAATAAATCAGGAGAATAATAAGATCAATGATGTCCTTGGATTGTAACTGCATGTCTTCCGCGCTCCTTAAACCTGAATCGAATGGTTAGTTAATCAGTTCTGGATACAAACGCCGCGCAATCTCTTCTGATCGTTTTAAAATCTCACCCGCGGATGAATACGACAGCACCTCTTCTGCCATTTTCTGAACTTCTGCGTAATCCATCAAATTGATCGCCTGTTTAATTCGCGGAACAAGAAACGAGCCTGTGCTCAGTTCATCAATCCCTAACCCAAGCAAAATCGGCGTCAGAGTGACTTCCCCCGCCATTTCACCGCATAGCCCTACCCACAACCCTTTTCTGTGTCCTGCATCAATGACCATCTTGATCAGCCGAATGATTGCCGGATGTGTCGGTTCGTAGAGGTAAGCGATGCGCTCATTAACCCGATCAACAGCTATGGAATATTGAATCAAATCGTTGGTGCCTATACTGAAAAAATCAGCTTCGTCTGCAATAGCATCCGCAGTGAGAGCAGCAGAAGGAACTTCAATCATTGCACCCACTGACATGTTTTCATCGAACGGTGTGTTTTCCCGACGCAACTCTTCACGGACGGATTCAAGAATCCCGTTCGCCTGTTGGATTTCTTGCAAACCCGATATCATGGGATACATCATTTTGACGTTACCCTCAGCGCTCGCACGTAGAATCGCGCGTAATTGCGTGCGGAAAATATCCTGACGCGCCAAACAAAAACGAATCGCACGCCAACCCAGAAAAGGATTCATTTCCTGGGGCATCTGAAGATGTGATAAAAATTTGTCGCCACCAATGTCGAGCGTGCGAATGATCACTGAGTTAGGTTTAACAGCCGCCGCGACTTTCCGGTAAGCTTCATACTGCTCTTCCTCAGTCGGTAGGTTTTCGCGGTTGATATAGAAAAACTCGGTCCGATAAAGGCCAATCCCTTCTGCTCCGTTTTCAATGACCAATGGCACGTCCTCAGGCGTTTCAATGTTACCGGAAAGTATGATTTTTCGTCCGTCCCGGGTTTTGGCTTCTTGATACCTGATCTCGTCTAGCTTGGTTTCGATCGACTGCTGGCGCACCTCGATCTGGCCGTATTCTAATAAAGTTTGTTCAGAGGGATTAAGTATGAGCACCCCACTGTACCCGTCGATGAGGGCTTCGCATTCGCTTTCAACATGCGAACTTAAATCACGCAGCCCCACCACAGCCGGGATGTTCAGCGACCGGGCCATGATGGCCGTGTGTGAAGTCTTGGTCCCTATGTCAGTGGCAAATCCTATGACATTTTTTCGGTCCATCGTTGCGGCATCCGACGGCGAAATGTTAACCGCAACGATAATACGGGGCTCCTGCATCAACGCGAGAGATTGGTGTTCAATTCCCAAAAGATTACGCAACACCCGGCGGGTGACATCTTCAATATCGGTGACTCTTTCTCGAAGATATTCGTCATCAATTTTCTGCAACGTGCGCATATACCGTTGTGCTACGTTAGAATAGGCTGTCTCAATATTGACAAGGCCCTGCTCCATCTCCTTTATCGCCTGGTCTATGAGGGTGGAATCCTCCACGACGAGAAGATGCGCGTCAAAGATACCCGCGTTTTTCTCCCCTATTTCACTAGAAATTTGATCCTGAATTTCTTGAATTTGTTTCCGCGTGGTAATCAGGGCATGTTCAAGTTTGGCAATTTCAAGATGAACCTGCTCCTTTTTAATCGAACGCTTCGGAATTTTTTCTATCGAAGCTCCAAGAACAACAACCTTGCCATGACCGATACCTGGAGACGCACCGATACCTTGAAATCTCTTTTCTTCGTTAGGTTGTGAAAGGTCGTTCTTCATGCGGTCGCTGTTTGCCTTGTAAAGGATTTTACGCAATCGACAATACCAAAATTCTAATGATTATAAAACAATTGTAATCACACTCATTGCAGCTAAAGCTAAACAGAGTTTTTCTTTATATTCAATTACTCTCATAAAAAAGGTTGCGCGCCTCATAATTTTACCTCTTATATTTCATTATGTCTAAAAAACCAAATTCTGCATTCATGAAGCCGGTTCAACCTGATGCTGCCCTTGGCGCCATCGTCGGGACTGATCCGTTGCCCCGTACCGATATTACTTCCAAGCTTTGGGAGTACATCAAAAAGAATGGTCTTCAAGATCCAAAGAAGAAAACCAATATCAACGCCGACGCAAAGATGAAGGCGCTTTTTGACGGTAAGGATCAAGTCACGATGTTCGAGATGACGAAGTACGTCAGTAAACACATCGTTAAATCCTAATCCGGAACTTGTTTTTCATTAGAACCGTCACTCGTGCCTCGCGCATGGGCGACGGTTTTTTTGAGCTTGTGTGAAAAGGGGTAGCGCGGATGATTAAAACGTGACCCGCAAAAGTGAAAGTATTGCTAAGCTAATCGAAGGACTTCAGGGGAATTACGACGCCCATTACCTTGGCTTCTTTCAATGTTTTAACCGCCAAGACTACTACGAGGCTCACGATGTGTTGGAGGAGCTTTGGCTCACGTGCAAAGGCCAACCCGATTATCTTTATTATAAAGGACTCATTCAAGCCGCCGGTGCCTTCGTGCATATGAAAAAGCAGCGGGAATACCCGACTCACCATGTGCACGGGAAACGATTACCCGCCGCTGGGCGCCTTTTAACTCTCGCACTCACCAACCTCCGTACCTACCCCGGCGTTCATCTCAATTTAGATGTGGCGCACGTTTGCATGCTGCTGGACGGATATTATGACAGACTTGAACTCAACCAATTCCAGGTGAACCCCTACGACCCCTTACACCCTCCTCGAATCCCCTTCCCGTCTGATTAACATTTGCTTCCTCGAGTTTCCTTCCATACCCTCCATCGATGATTCCCCCTCTCATTCAGGCCAAAAACCTCAGAAAGAAGTTTGCCTCTTCTGTGGCTCTGAAAAATGTGTCGCTCCTCGTTAACACGGGGGAAACGGTGTGTCTCGTTGGCCAAAATGGCGCAGGCAAATCCACACTGATTCACTTGCTCGCCGGTCTCATTTACCCCAATTCCGGTGAGGTCTCGGTTTTCGGATTGGATCGCTGGAAAGAGAGTTACGAAATTCGAAAAAGATCAATCGTCGTTCCTGCCGAGCCGCCTATTGGATCAACCTATTGCCCTTACGATTATCTTAAACTTATTTCACAGGTTTACGGATTGAGTGCCGACGAATTCCAAAGTCGCCTGCACCAGCTTTCCCCTAAACTGAATTACACCCAGCACCTCAAAAAACGCTGGCACGAACTTTCCTTGGGCCTCGGTAAAAAGGCGGCTTTGCTTGGGGCCTTCATCGCTCCAGTTGAACTGCGGATTTTTGATGAACCCTTTGCCGGGGGCATTGATCCACTGGGTATGGAGGTTTTGTATGAGTGGTTCGCGGAATCCAAACAGCGGGGCGAAACGATCCTGTTTTCCACCCAAGTTTTGGATCAGGCGGAGGCTGTTTCCGATCGCATTGTTCTTCTAAACCAAGGCGAAGTTACTCTCGATGGGTCCCCTGCCGAGTTTATTAAAAAGGCCGGAACCGAATCAGAGAAACGACCTCTCTATAAGGCTTTCGTTAATCTTACTGGGAAACAAGAATGATGCAGAACGCAAACGAGCACCCGCTTAGCAACCATGTTGTAGCATTGATTGTTACCCTGGTTACAGGTGGAGCACTTCTGGCTTTATACACCTTGGGCACACCGAACTTAGGTATGGCTTGTTTTATATCTATCGTATTAGCCATGACGGGTTCGGCGCTTGGCAGAGAGTTACTTAACGGCCGTATGCTGAACCTTGCTATGGTCATTCCACTCACTCCAAAAAGGTTTTATCGTAAGAATTTGCTGAACGTTATTGTGTACATTTTTGGATTCACTCTCGTCATACCAATCGTCATTTGCTTGGTCATCAATGGTCTAAATCCCCCCTTGCCCCACGCCCTTTCTACGCTTCTTTCCACATGCGTCATCTGGAATTACATTCTCCTTATTGGTATAGCCGCATCCTTTACTCAGAAGAAAGAGTTTATCATTTTAGTATGGCCAATTTTCCTTTGGCACAAGATGCGTCTAGCTACCTGCGCCCTCATTCTCATCGTTGGCGCCTTATTGGCTTTTCCACCAACCAGAATGCTTCTGGTAAGCATCTTGACCAAACTGGTTCTTTTACTAGTGTGGCTTTCAAAAAGCGGATTCTGGGGTAATCTGGCTCTATTCTATCTCTTCCCCTTCGCTACGATCAGTTACCTTGAAACACTTCCCATCTACTTAGTCTGCGCACTGCTTTTGTTTCCGGCGGGTGTTTGGTTGTATGCGTTTTGGAAAATACGAGACGTTTTTATCGCTCATCCTTCAACGCTGGAAAAGCGATGGTTCCAAGAGTTCGCCCTTCTGAGCGATGATCAAGACATCGACTCTATTGGCAATGCAGGAGATCCCCTTGAACAACAATTAGTAACGTCTGAAAATCAGGACTCAGAAGGTCTGCCCGATCAAACTTTTGACGCTGACAGTCAACCGTTTGACGACGAATTACCTTGTGAAACTCTTGTTCCCTTTAGGAAAGAAAACCAGTCCGCTGAACTTTATATTTACGAATATTTAAACCCCTCTCCACCCCCAATTAAATCGTGGTTCCAGAAACTGGGCTGGTTTATTCTTCCGGCTCTTTTTACCGTTGCCTATGCAGCAACGCCATTTATCGCACCGCTTTTTAATTCTACCCCAGTCAAATATTTCTGCTTTGAATTTTGGATTTATGGTTTGTGTTTATTTGTTGGTGGAATCAATTTTTTTGCAGGAAAAATCCCGTCCGAATGCGCTTACCTCCCGATCAGATCAAAGTTCTTGTTTATTTGGCATTATAAAACTCATTATTTCGCCTTTGCATTGACCGCAACTCTCTTCGTGCTCATCGGATGTCTCATTGTAAAAATCCCATGGTACTTTGCACTGACAAGTCTCACTGGACTGCTGTTGCTTCCTCTTTCAGGCCTCATGTGCACACTTTTTGGCTTCTCCCATATCGCTAAGCCTATGAAGGCGGTCTACACTTTGGGAAGCATTCTATTTTCTATCGTAATAGTTTTCTTGGTAGTGATCATAATTGTTTCAAGTATTGATTTTATTGAAAATACAAAAAACATAGGTCTTTTTGGACCTACACTGGTGTGTTTTTCATGGGGTCATATGATTCTTGCCGTTATGGGTAGCATTGCTTTGGGAATACGAAGTTTAAAGCTCGGATGGGAACCCATCACCAAAGATGAAATGAGTTTGTCCGATCCAACCTTTTTCGAAGAATGATTTGTTTCAGTTGGCAGTGATGTCAGCAATAAAAAAGCGGTCATGAACTGGGTTCACAACCGCTCAAATTTGACCTAAGTCTACTAACACCGACTAGTCGCGCGACCGACGCCTGTCTCCGCGATCACCGCCACGGTCACGGAA
>JAWXCD010000033.1:0-15013 GCA_034440535.1 Verrucomicrobiota bacterium
ATTCTTCTTTTAGAGCTTGAGCTCTGTAGCAATTCCCTTCGGGATTCTTTCAAAGTCTGGGCTGTGCGACGGAATCCCTTTGGGATTCTTCTTTTAGAGCTTGAGCTCTGTAGCAACTCCCTTCGGGATTCTTTCAAAGTCTGGGCTGTGCGACGGAATCCCTTTGGGATTCTTCTTTTAGAGTCTGGGTTCTGGGACGAAATCCCTTTGGGCGTATTTTCCGGAAATGGTAATGCCCATACCATTAAGCGCCACGTTTGCGGACCGATTAATCCACACATATAAATGGGTGGGTTGTTCGCGAACCCTCGCGAACGAATCCCAAAGGGATTCCGCCATATAGCCCAGGGTTGCAAAGCTACCCTGGGTTATAAGCGAAAAATCAGCACAACCCCAAAGGGGTTGCGTCTCAATTTAAACGAATGCGATGCCCACGCGTTCTCGCGAAGAATATCAGAGGGATTCCTCCCCGATCTTAGAGTTGCCGAGCTACTCCAAATGTAGACCGTCAAGCTTTGTAGCTGATTGCATATAAGTTATTAGATTTATGACGGCCTGCACTAGGACAGGCGCTCTAACCCTTTTGGTTAGGGCCATTTTGCTACGGCGTTTCGATTGGTAAGTAACTCATTCTCTTGATATACGCGCTTAGAGTTTTTGGATGAATACACACATCCCTCACTGTTTGTCCCTGCCTATGTAATGGCTGGTTAAAGTGAAGGAACAGTATTGTGATTCTCAAGTGACAAGGGGAGAATAACGTAAAATTCGGATCCTCCAGATTCTGGTATTGAAACGCCAATTTCGCCTTGGTGCGCGCGGACAAACTGCTTGGCGATTGCAAGTCCAAGACCGGCGCCCGTTTTTTGTTGCCCGGGAACTCGGAAAAATTTCTCAAAAATGTGGTTTTTAAATTCTAACGGTACACCAGGTCCGCGATCTGAGACTGTGACTTTCAAAGAATCAGTTTCACTTGTCACACGGACTCTCACTGTCTCACCTTCAGGCGAATACTTTATCGCGTTCATCACGAGATTGATAAACACATGACCGATCCACTTTGGGTCTACGAGAATCGCAGGGAGTCCATCCATGAACTCTGTCGTGAGTGATACTTTTTTTCTGGAAGCCACTTCGCCGACTTCTTTTAAAACTTCTTCAAAAATGGTTTCGATGCTCATTTTTTCAAAAGCCATTAAGGGAGTCCCTTGGTCAAACCTTGTGAGATCCAGAAGGTTGTTCAAGGTGCGCAAAAGACGTTCGGCATCGTCACGGGCAATCGTGAGTAGTTCTTCCTGTTTCTCGTTAAGGGGACCAATATTTTTCTCGAGAATAAGGTGTAGAAACATTCGGACCGTGGTAATGGGAGTTTTTAACTCGTGACTCACCGTCCCAATCAAATCGGTTTTTACCTCATCCAAAAGGTGAAACTGTGTAACGTCTTGGATCAGTACCACCACACTGGAAATATGTCCATTTTCCTCACGTATAGGGACGATTCGTGGAAGAAAATAATGATTTTCCCTCGGGATTTCGAATCGGATGACTTCATTAAAACTTGTTGGCTGGAAACTGACTCCGGTTGTGAATACCTCATCAATGAGCTTATTAATATGCGCAGGGAATGAATCCACCAAATTTAATTTTCCTAACAGAATATCAGCGGAAGGGTTTTTGAGGAGGATATGCCGATTTGAACCTACGAGAAATACCGCATCAGGAAGTGCTCCTAACACCGAAGTAATCGTTTCCCGATGTTTGCGTTCCTGTAATTCGCGAAGTTTCTCCCCTTGAATCCTGATTTGTTGAGTCTTTCGGAACAACTCGACAAACACGGAGACCTTGGTTTTCAGTATCTCCGGCTCAATGGGCGACATAATGTAATCAACCGCCCCTATAGAATACCCGCGTGTGACATGAGTCTCATGATCGTTTAACGCGCTCACGAAAATAATCGGCGTATGCTCTGATTTTTTTCGTTGCCGGATCAAGGAAGCGGTTTCGAAACCGTCCATGATTGGCATGCTGACATCGAGGAGGATCACTGCGAAATCCTGTTGTAATAAACATCGAAGAGCCTCTTTCCCAGAAGTCGCCAAAATGATCTCTTCGCCAAGATCCGTAATGATTGACTGTAAGGCTAAGAGTTTATCTGGCCTGTCGTCTACGATGAGGATTTTGGCCTTGTCATCGAGATTGGCCGCAAGCATGTCTCCATTGACTTGAGGATCAGGTGGCAAGGATGAAGGATTGGTGTTCATTAACGGTATAACCACATTTTAAGAACAGATAGCAAGCGATCCGTATCGACAGGTTTTGAGATATAGTCAGACGCACCCGCATGCAAACATTTTTCTCGATCGCCTTTCATGGCTTTCGCTGTCAAGGCAACGATCGGTACGGATTTGTAAGTCTCCATTTCCCGAATATGTTTCATTGTTTCGTAGCCATCCATCTCTGGAAGCATGATGTCCATGAGCACAACTTCAATATCCATTCTGTCTTTCAGAACGTCAAGAGCTTGAAACCCAGTTTCTGCCGTTGCTACATCCATTCCGAAACGTTCGAGGAGGCTTGTCATTGCAAACACATTTCGTATGTCGTCGTCAACTAAGAGAACTTTTTTACCATTAAGAACGCCATCATTCTGATAAAGCTTGGAAAGAATCTGACGTTTTTCCTCTGGCAGTGTCGCACTGTTTCTGTGCAGCCACAAAGCCGTCTGGTCAAACAATCTTTCCGGAGAACGCACATCCTTGACGATTATTGATTGAGCCATCACAATGAGTCGAGCTTCCTCTTCAGGAGAAGGGGATTTTGCCGTGTACACAATGACTGGAATTCGCTCGTGGGCTGGGTTCTTTTTAATTTCTTCAATAAGTTGCACCCCAGGCATGTCTGGAAGGACAAGGTCGAGTACGATGCAGTCGAACTTTTCTTGACCTAACAGTTCGAGTGCGTGAGCCCCGCTCCAAGCTTCCCATGTCACAACGTCATTGTTTCCGACGAGGTCAACGATGTTTTTACGTTGAATTTCCTCATCCTCAATAACGAGCAATCTTTTTTGTTTACGTTCAACGAAGTTTTTAAGCCGATTGACGACTTCCTTGAGTGTATCATGGGAGATCGGTTTCATGGTGTAACCAAGAGCGCCCTGTTTCCAACTGCGTTCGGGTTCTTCATCCATAGAAATGATTTCAACCGCAATATGCCGAGTTAGGAGGTTGTTCTTAACTCGTTCTAAGATTTTCCAGCCGTCCATGTCTGGTAGACTGATATCCAAAGTCATGGCACTCACCGAATACTCTGACATGAGTAAAAGGGCGGTTGTGCCTCGCGTTGCAATAATCGTTTTAAATCCAGCAGCCCTCGCCACGTCCTGAATAATATGAACGAAGTTGATATCATCCTCGACGATCAAGAGCACTTTATCATCTGGGCGGATGCGACTCCGATCATCATCGTGGAGATTTTCGGATGCGATCTTTTCGATGTTTTCCACTTCGCGAGGTTGTGCGAAGGTCATAGGCGCCAAGATGGTTGTTGAACCCGACGCGGAACGGTCTGCCAAGGCTGAAAGAGCCAATGTTTTGGGGGAGACGAAGGTTTGAGGCAAGTATAAGGTGAAGCAACTTCCTTCGCCAAGTTCACTGACCAATTGGATGTCGCCACCCAAGAGACGACTGATTTCCCGGCTGATTGCAAGACCAAGACCCGTTCCACCATATTTCCGACTGGTACTTCCGTCGGCTTGTTGAAACGCTTCGAAGACCGTTTTTTGTTTGTCACCCAAGATGCCGATGCCCGTATCGGTGACCGAGATGCCGATGACTGACTTCGCTTTATCCAGAGTAGGAATGCCTGGGGACCAACCGGATTGGGCCTCGAATATCTTGACTTCGACACTACCACTTTCGGTGAATTTGAAGGCGTTCGAAAGCAAGTTTTTTAACACCTGCTCCAATCGTTGTGGGTCCGTAAACAGAACAGGAACCATTCCATCATTCACTCGGATGTTAAAGTCAATGTCCTTGGAATCCGCGATATGTTTGAACGTGCGACCCAGATTTTGTTGAAGGTCTTCAAAGTAACATTCGGATACATCGACAGATACCGTGCCTGATTCGATTTTGGAAAGATCCAGAATATCGTTAATCAGTCGGAGCAAGTCGCGGCCAGAAGCGCAAATGGTTCGAGAGAACTCGACTTGTTTACCGCTCAAGTTTCCATCGGAGTTGCTCGCAAGTTGATCCGCTAGAATCAGCAAACTGTTAAGCGGCGTCCGCAGCTCGTGCGACATGTTAGCAAGGAACTCTGATTTGTATTTCGAAGTCAGTGACAGCTGCCGGGCTTTTTCTTCGAGCGCCTGACGAGCTTGTTCCACTTCTTGGTTTTTCCGTTCCACTTCCGCATTCTGCTCAACGAGCAAGCGAGCTTTTTCTTCCAGTTCGTGGTTCGTTTTTTGGAGTTCGAGCTGACCATTCTGAAGTTCCGCAGCAAGAGTTTGTGACTGCTTGAGCAAAGCTTCCGTGAGTGTATTGGCCTCAATGGTGTTTAACACGATACCGATTGATTCAATCAACTGATCCAAGAAAGCTTGGTGAGTTGGGCTAAATTTTTCGAATGAAGCGAGTTCGATAACAGCTTTAACTGAACCTTCGAACACAACTGGAAGAACGATAATATTGAGAGGAGGGGCTTCTCCAAGTCCGGAGTTGACCAGCACATAATCGCTCGGAACGTTCGTGAGTAGAATACGCTCTTTCTCGAACGCCGCCTGGCCCACAAGACTTTCGCCTAACCGGAAGGACGTCCCCAAGCTTTTCCGCTCGCGGTACGCATAACTCGTCAGAAGGTTGAGGATAGGTCCCTCGTTTTTCGGATTGTCCATGATGTAGAAAACACCGTGCTGGGCGTTTACGACGCGCGCCAGTTCCGAAAGGATGAGTCGTCCCACTGTGAGCAAGTCTTTTTGACCTTGGAGCATTCGAGTGAATTTTGCCAAGTTCGTTTTCAGCCAATCTTGCTCGGAGTTTTTAAGAGTTGTTTCGCGAAGATTTAGAATCATCTCGTTGATGTTATCTTTGAGTGATGCCACTTCGCCTCGGGCTTTGACTTGAATTGTTTGAGTGAGATCACCTTTGGTCACCGCCGTCCCCACATCCGCGATAGCGCGCACTTGAGTTGTCAGATTCGCCGCGAGCTGGTTCACGTTATCCGTCAAATCGCGCCATGTACCCGCAGCACCCGGCACGTCCGCCTGACCACCCAGTTTTCCTTCGACACCGACCTCGCGCGCCACGGTTGTAACTTGCTCAGCAAACGTCGCCAAGGTGTCGGTCATGTTGTTAATGGTGTCAGCCAATTCGGCGATTTCACCTTTAGCTTCCACGAGTAGTTTTCGTTTCAAGTCACCTCTAGCCACCGCCGTCACGACTTTCGCGATACCGCGTACCTGGTTGGTGAGGTTGGACGCCATGAAATTCACGTTATCGGTCAGATCTTTCCAAGCACCTGTGACCCCTTCAACTTTCGCTTGCCCACCGAGTTTACCTTCGGTACCCACTTCGCGGGCCACACGGGTTACTTCCGAAGCGAACGAGGAGAGCTGATCCACCATCGTATTGACAGTGTTTTTCAGCTCAAGAATTTCCCCTTTAACGTCGACCGAAATTTTCTTCGACAAGTTGCCATTCGCCACCGCCGTCGTTACTTCTGCGATGTTACGCACTTGGGATGTAAGGTTCGACGCCATGGAATTCACCGAATCGGTCAAATCTTTCCATGTGCCGGACACACCTTCGACTCGCGCCTGCCCGCCGAGTTTACCTTCGGTACCCACTTCGCGGGCCACACGGGTTACTTCCGATGCAAACGACCGGAGCTGATCCACCATCGTATTCACGGTGTTTTTCAACTCAAGAACTTCGCCTTTAACATCCACGGTCACTTTCTTCGACAAGTTGCCATTCGCCACCGCAGTCGTCACTTCCGCGATGTTACGCACTTGAAGAGTGAGGTTCGACGCCATGGAATTCACCGAATCGGTCAAATCTTTCCATGTGCCGGCGACACCTTTAACGTCCGCCTGCCCACCAAGTTTTCCTTCCGAACCCACTTCTCGAGCCACACGCGTTACTTCCGATGCAAACGACCGGAGCTGGTCCACCATCGTATTCACGGTGTTTTTCAACTCAAGAACTTCGCCTTTAACGTCCACGGTCACTTTCTTGGAAAGGTCACCGTTCGCCACTGCGGTCGTCACTTCCGCGATGTTACGCACTTGAAGAGTGAGGTTCGACGCCATGGAGTTCACCGAATCGGTCAAATCTTTCCATGTGCCGGCGACACCTTTAACGTCCGCCTGCCCACCAAGTTTTCCTTCCATCGAAACTTCTCGAGCCACACGGGTCACTTCCGCCGCAAACGAGGAGAGCTGATCCACCATCGTGTTAATCGTGTTCTTAAGTTCTAAAATTTCGCCCTGCACGTTTACCGTAATTTTCTTTGAAAGATCACCTCGGGCCACCGCCGTCGTCACGTCCGCAATGTTACGCACTTGGGACGTAAGGTTCGACGCCATGGAATTCACCGAATCGGTCAAATCTTTCCACGCTCCCGTCACACCTTCGACTCGGGCCTGTCCGCCAAGTTTTCCTTCCGAACCCACTTCTCGAGCCACACGCGTTACTTCCGATGCAAACGACCGGAGCTGATCCACCATCGTGTTAATCGTGTTCTTGAGTTCCAAAATTTCGCCCTGCACGTTCACAGCAATCTTCTTGGAAAGATCGCCGTTGGCCACCGCGGTCGTTACCGCGGCAATGTTACGCACTTGGTTCGTCAAGTTCGACGCCATGAAATTCACGTTATCGGTCAGATCTTTCCATGTTCCCGATACACCTTCCACTTTAGCTTGCCCGCCGAGTTTACCTTCAGTACCCACTTCTCGAGCCACACGAGTTACTTCCGATGCAAACGACCGGAGCTGATCCACCATCGTGTTAATCGTATTCTTCAAATCCAGAATTTCGCCTTTTACGTCGACCGTGATCTTCTTGGTCAAGTCACCTTTGGCCACAGCGGTGGTGACCGTCGCGATGTTTCGTACTTGAGACGTAAGGTTCGAGGCCATGAGATTCACTGACTCGGTCAGGTCCTGCCAAATACCGGCAACACCTTTAACCACGGCCTGCCCACCGAGTTTTCCTTCGGTACCCACTTCGCGGGCCACACGGGTTACTTCGGAAGCGAAACCGTTAAGCTGGTCCACCATCGTATTTACGACGGTTGCGGTTTTTAAAAATTCCCCCTGCAAGGGACGTCCTTCAATCTCAAGCGACATTTTTTGGGACAAATCACCTTTCGCCACCGCCCCGATCACGCGAGACGCTTCTTGGGTAGGTTGAGCTAAGTCCGATATCAAACTGTTCACCGAATTCAAACATTCCTGCCAACCGCCGGAGGAGGAGGGGAGAGTAGCGCGGTGTGTGACTTTACCTTCTTTTCCGACTAATCGTCCGAGACGTTCAAGTTCGCGTGTCAGGGCTTGGTTTTTTTCAACGACGGCATTGAACGCGTCTGAAATACGTCCGCCAACGCCCGTCCAATGTGCCGGGAGTCGCGATGCAAAGTTGCCATGGTCAAGTGACCTCAGGCAGTCGAGCAAAACGAGAAGGTCAATTTCCCCACTTTGTCCATTAGCATGACCTCGGGAAGGAACAATTTCCGTTGTTGGGTTCTTTAGTAAACGTCGTTGTTTGGGGGTTGCGGAGACGGAAGCAACGGGGTTGCTTGCTTTTTTATTGAGATCGGAGACAGGAGCAGGAGTTTTCTTCATATGGCCTGTGTTAGTTTATTATATTTAATGGGACAAAGTCCGCGCTTTTAGAGTGGTCCTTAGGCGCGGGTTATTTAAAATTTATGTGTCTTTGCTTGTGCGAACCTAAGCTCGCCGGGTGGTTGCACTTCCGTAATATTCCTCGGCCTTTACGAAATCACCTTCAATTTCGTATAGCATCGCAATGAGGAGATTGGCTTCTTGTCGATTTTCGTTTTTGACGGCATCCACCAATGACATTTTTGCGTTCTCAAAATCCAAATGATTTATCATGCGCTTAGCTTGGGACATTTTTAATTGAAATGGATTCAGCCGCGAAGAGTCCTCATCGCTGACAGAGTCACAATGCCTTTGTAAGACCTCCGAAACCACGTCACGGATCTGAGGCGGGGTCACCGGCTTGGCAAGAAAATCAATCACTCCATGTTTAATCGCGTCTAGCGCAATATCGGTCGTTGTATAAGCACTAATAAGTATTACAGGGATCCTATTATTGCGGGCGCGAAGGAGTGAGAGAAAGGTTAAACCGTCCATCTGTGGCATTCTTAAATC
This sequence comes from Verrucomicrobiota bacterium, assembly GCA_034440535.1. Lineage (GTDB taxonomy): Bacteria > Verrucomicrobiota > Verrucomicrobiia > JAWXBN01 > JAWXCD01 > JAWXCD01. Next base: position 8,393 of record JAWXCD010000033.1, read on the forward strand.
CAGAAGAATCAGATCAAATGAGCTTTTTCCAGTCAACTCCAAGGCATTAGCTCCGCCATCGGCTTCGCTGACCTCGACCTGATCGGTCATGAGCGCGTAACGTAATGCCAAACGAATGTTTTCTTCGTCATCAACTATAAGAATATTCTTTTTCATTCTTTTCCACTTTCCGTTTAGGCACAGGAAGATCGATATAAAACTCGCTCCCTTTGCCCAATTCACTGATTAAACCCATTCTTCCGCCATGTGCTTCGACAATTTCGCGGGCGATCGAAAGGCCGAGTCCGGCACCTTGGATTTTTTGTCCTGGTGCCCGGTAAAATTTTTCAAATACTTTGTGTTGATATTCTTTTGGAATCCCTGGTCCCTCATCCACCACGCTGATTCTAAATGAATTCTCCGAAACATAATTTGCGGTAACTTTAACCTTCCCATTTTCCGGGGAAAATTTGACCGCATTAGAAATTAGATTGCCAATCGCATGTCGGATCCGTAAACGATCCATCATTAATAAAGGAAGATCTGCGTTTATTGAGGGGTCGAGGTACACTTTTTTATTATCGTGTATTAAGGAAGCCGCATTTGAGACACATTCATCCAGAAGTTCACGAGCGCTCGCCGATTCCATAATCATCGAGGGGAGAGAAGACTCAAGACGGGTCAGGTCTAAAAGGTCGTTTAGCATCGCCAATAACCGATCCGAATCATTGCGGGCCGCTTCGACAAGCGACTTTTGTTGGTCGGATAACTGACCAATGGATTCCTCCAATAAAATATAAAGGACCAAACGTATACTCGTCAGGGGAGTTTTGAGTTCATGGCTGACCGTACCCAGCATGTTGGTTTTCATGTCATCCACCAACCGAAACCCAGTGACGTCTTCTAGGATGACCGCAACAGCGAAATTGGTTTTAGTATTGTCCGTTAAACCAACGATACGCGGCAAATAAAATTTTTCCTGATTATCGACTCGAAGACAAATAGCATCCTTTAGGCTGTCAGGTAGATAATTAGTCCCGCTCGCAAGTGCCCTCTCTGCATGTTCAGCGAAATCAATGGGAAGTTTGTTATGAAGATCAAATTTACCGTTCAGATTTACCGCAGCCGGATTCGCCATTGTGACTTGACCATTATCGTACAGGAAATAAATCGGGTCAGGGAAGGAGGCAAGCGTGGTTTCGAAAGTTTGATTTAACCGGGACATCTTGCTGGCGGCTGCATCTCTGTAGGCGCGTAGTTTTTCAGCCATACCATTAAAAGTACGGGCAAGGTTTCCGAGTTCATCTTGAGATTCGCTAACCACTTGATGGTCAAGATTCCCGTCACCGATCATCTGGGCTGAAGTTGTTAACTCCCGAATAGGAGCGAGGATTGATTTGCCCATCCAATAGAAAGCAAACGCACTGATGATTGAGCAAATGACCAACATATTGACCATAGCCCAAGCGTATTCTTTGGGTTTAGCGCGAGCCTCCGCAGCGGACTTTTTTAATGTTTGCTCGTTGATGAGCACTAGGTTTTCACCATTAGTCGTAATGGCCAAAACATAGACGGAGACGCGTCGTGCGAATTCGCCACGTCTCTTAACAGTTTCAGATTCCGAGAGAGCAATTAATGCAGAAATAACTTTGTTGTAGGAATCAACATCCTTGCTGATCATTTCCACGGCTTGCGCTTCTGCTGGGGACGAAGCGTTGATGCGGAGAGTGTCGAGAGACCTTTTCATCACTTCGCTGCGCACACGGAATAAATCGACTTTTTGGGACCCCGACATTTCGTTATCACCAAGGAAACCAGCGTTGAGAGTCGCTGTGCTCACTCGTAACCGGTGGACAGCACGAATTGATTCGTAGTTTTTTGTTAAAACGCTGTTGACGCTGGAGCTTAAGGATTGGAACAAGAAAATGGAATAGCCACCTGCAGTCAGGAAGATTCCCAACAACAGAACGAACCCTAAAGAAAGCCGCCAACGCAGCATAATTATTTTTCCATTTCGCTTTAAATTTCCAAGCTGTGAATTAAATGTTTAAGGCAGATTACAGAGCCAGTTTTTTACGTTTACGATAGAGAGTCGCAGGGTCAATCCCTAGAACCTCAGCTGCCTCTACGATACTTGCCGATTGAGACAGGACCCGTCGTATATGTTCCTTTTCCAAGTCCTCAAGACTGGAGCGAGTGCCCACATCCGACGTGCCATTTGATGAGTTACTGCCGCCCGGAACGTGTGTGTTATTGATCGTGTCCGGCAAATCTTCATTTAAAATTTCAGGCCCACTCGCAAGGATTACTGCGCGTTCTACAACATTGCGTAGTTCGCGTAAATTCCCAGGCCACGCATAATAACGCATGGCTTTAAAGGTCTCGTCTGAAAACTTTTCGATTTTTTTACCGGACTGCGCAGAGAAAAATTTAAGATAATTCTGAGCCATTTTTACGAGATCATTAGGACGATCTCGCAAAGAGGGCATCTTCACGCTAATGACGTTGAGCCGATAATATAAATCTTCGCGAAACTTGCCGGATTTCACATTTTCTTCTAGGTTTCGGTTTGTGGCCGCTATCACCCGCACATTGGCTTTACGGGGCTTTGATTCACCCACGCGTTCATATTCCTTTTCCTGAAGGAGGCGGAGGAGCTTGGGCTGGATTTCTAAGGGTAACTCTCCAATTTCATCCAAAAATAAAGTTCCACCATTGGCAACCGCGACTTTCCCCCATGTATCTGAAACAGCTCCGGTAAATGATCCTTTCATGTGACCGAAGAGTTCGCTCTCTAAAAGCTCCTTCGAAAGACTTGGACAACTCACAGTGACAAAGGGGTTATCCTTAAAATTACTCTGACGGTGGACGAATCGAGCGAGGACACTTTTCCCCGTTCCACTTTCGCCCAGAATTAATACGCTCGCAGGGGTCACAGCCGCTTTTTGTGCAATCTCATAAATTTTCTTCATCGCGGGCTCTTCTGAAGTTGTCATTTCCTCAGGTGGCTCCTGTGCCGAGATACGTGATTCCAATTCCGCAATGCGGCCTTCAAGTTTCCGGGTCTTGCCAATTTTCGCGAGCACTTGCCGGATTTGATCGGGTGTAAAAGGTTTGGGAATGTAATCCGCCGCTCCACGTTTCATAGCTTCTACCGCAGTATCAATTGAAGCAAATGCGGTAAAGACAATGACCGATAACCTTGAATCCGCTAGTAGCAGTTTTTTTAAAACATCCAAGCCGTCTTCGCGGCCCAGTCTTAAATCGAGAAAGGCAACTTCAAACGTTTCTTCCTCCAACTTCTTTACTGCCACAAAACCACTATCAACTGATGCCGTTTCATGGCCCATGGTTTGCAATGCAACTGTGAGCATCTCTCGAATGTTGGTTTCATCATCGATTATTAATACTTTCATAAGGGGAAGGGTCTGATTAACAAAGGTTCTAAGGGCGTAATGCTAACGCTCTCTTGCGGAAAACGTGCCAGATTTTTATAATTTGTCATAAGTCGTTAAAATGGAGCACCTTAAATTGCAGCTCTTTTTTGTAGCTAGTATGTTTCATTCTTAAAGTTTCGCATTTTGCAATGAAATAAAAAGTTCTAAATTCGCAATATGCAACCCCGAAGACCTTTTTCTTCCTATACTTGATTGACCCGACATTTTCTTTTTTTAATTGTGTCATTTAGGCGCAAAATAAAATTGACGGTTTTTGTGGGTCATTTTGGCGTGATCAAGCGTTTGGTTTGTCTGGATTAAGAAGCTCTAAATAAGTGACTTACACATTATTATTTGTTAAACAAATGTGGAACAGGATCTGTTAGACATACACATAATCTATGATCGACATGGCAAAATTTACCGAAAAGGCACAGGCGGCTTTGATGGATGCTCAATCGTTGGGGCTCCGTCTTAATCATCAATCAATGGACGTTGAGCATCTACTCTTGTCCCTGCTCAAACAAGAAGAGGGGTTAATACCTCGGTTTATTGAAAAGTTGGGGGTATCGCAAATGTTGATTCAAACCAAGCTTGAAGCTGAATTGAACCGTCTTCCGCAAGTCACGGGTTCCCATGGGTCTTCTGCAGGCGTGGCCATGGCGAATCGGCTTAACTTACTTTTGATTAAGGCTCAGGACGAAGCTAAACAACTGAGGGATGAGTACACGAGTGTCGAACATCTTCTCGTGGCCATGACTCACGAATCGCCGGACTCCGCTGTCGGCAAGATTTTTAAAGAACTGGGGATTAATTCCAAAAATGTCCTCAAAGTCATGTCCGAAGTGAGGGGGAATCAACGTGTGACCAGCTCAAATCCCGAAGGCACTTACGAATCGCTCCTGAAATACGGACGTGATCTCACCCAACTGGCGCATCAGGGCAAGTTGGATCCCGTCATTGGTCGAGCAAATGAAATTAGGCGTGCAGTTCAAGTGTTATCGCGGCGCACTAAGAATAATCCGGTTTTGATTGGCGAACCGGGGGTGGGGAAGACGGCTATTGTGGAAGGATTGGCTCAACGGATTGTGGCAGGTGACGTCCCAGAGAGTTTAAAAACTAAACGCATTGTGTCACTCGACATGGGATCGCTCATTGCTGGGGCAAAGTTTCGCGGTGAATTTGAGGAGCGTTTGAAGGCGGTGCTTCAGGAGGTCACTAAGTCCGAGGGGCAAATCATTCTGTTTATTGACGAAATTCATACGGTCGTGGGTGCAGGAAAAGCAGAGGGGGCCATGGATGCGGGTAATATGCTCAAACCGATGCTCGCCCGAGGTGAGCTTCATTGTATTGGGGCGACCACTTTAGATGAGTACCGCAAATATATTGAAAAGGACGCGGCACTCGAACGCCGGTTCCAAACGGTTTTAGTTGATGAACCAACGGTTGAAGACACCATTTCCATTCTGCGGGGGTTAAGCGAAAAGTACCAGGCGCATCATGGCGTGCGAATTCAAGACGCGGCTCTTGTTTCAGCGGCGGTGTTGTCGCATCGCTATATTACCGACCGGTTCCTGCCCGACAAAGCGATCGATCTCATTGATGAAAGTGCCGCTAAATTGCGCACGGAAATAGAGAGTATGCCCGAGGACCTCGAAACCTTGGAACGGCGAGTCATGCAATTTGAAATTGAACGTGAAGCGTTAAAAAGGGAAAAAGATGAGGCTTCGCGTAAACGACTCGGTGAACTGGAGAAGGAACTCTCCGAGTTAAAGTGCAGCCGAGATACATTGCGCGCTCAGTGGCAATCGGAAAAGGAGGCTGTGGGTAAGGTGTCGGCGGTTCGGGAAGAGATTGAACGGGTCAAAAGTGATATCGATCGCGCCCAACGCCAATACGAATTAAACAAAGTGGCGGAACTCAAATATGGAAAACTCCCGGGTCTTGAGCAAAGCCTTAAAGAGCTGGAGTTAAAGTCCGTGAGCGATACCAGTCTTGTTAAACATGAGGTTACCCCAGATGAAATCGCGGGGGTTGTGGCTCGGTGGACCGGTATTCCCGTAACTCGACTTCTGGAGGGCGAAAAGGAAAAATTACTTCGCCTCGATAAAATTTTGCATGAACGCGTGATCGGCCAGGACGAGGCTGTGCAAGCGGTCGCCGACGCAGTCATCCGCGCGCGCTCGGGGTTAAAAGACCCTAAGCGTCCGATTGGCTCGTTTATTTTTATGGGTCCCACGGGTGTCGGTAAAACGGAGTTGGCGCGGGCTTTGGCGGGTACGTTGTTCGATAGTGAGGATAACATGGTGCGTATCGATATGAGCGAGTACTCGGAAAAACATACTGTGGCACGCCTGATCGGTGCCCCTCCGGGGTATGTGGGATACGAGGAAGGTGGGCAATTGACAGAAGCCATCCGGCGCAAACCTTACTGCGTGGTTCTATTTGATGAGATTGAAAAAGCGCATCACGATGTCTTTAATGTGTTTCTCCAAATCCTGGATGAAGGCCGACTGACGGATAGTCAAGGCCGCACGGTCGATTTTAAGAATACAATCATCATCATGACTTCCAACATCGGGAGTCCGATTCTCCTAGAGAGCGCCGCCGAGTCAGGGGAGATAGACGACTCAACTCGCGCAAGGGTGTTCGCTGAATTACGAAAACACTTCAGGCCGGAGTTTTTAAATCGGGTGGATGATACTGTCCTCTTTAAATCCCTCACTCTTTCCGAAATAAAACGGATCGTAGAAATCCAAATCGTCTTTTTACAACAACGCTTGTCAGGGAGATTCATCACGTTAGAGCTGACCGAAGGTGCCCGTGATTTTATTGCCCAAAACGGATACGACTCCGTATATGGCGCACGGCCACTCAAACGGTTTATTCAACGTGAAATCGAAACCGCCTTAGCCAGAAAACTATTGGACGGTTCCATCAATGATGGCGCGCTTGTGAGAGTGGATGCGGTTGATGAAAAACTGAACTTTAAGGTCGATGCGACTTTGGCGCCTCACGTTCCGCGATCATGAGCGAGCAGTTTTCCAACAACCTGACTTGGACGCAAGCCGGTGTTTTAGCTGTCAAACAATTACAACCTTTTGTTGCATATGCGACAAAAGGTTGTATGGCCAATTCCTATCCGAGTGGAGACATGTTGGCCGGATAATGCCGGTCTCTTCGTTCTGTAATCTCTGTGTAAATC
>JAWXCD010000034.1:0-10317 GCA_034440535.1 Verrucomicrobiota bacterium
CTGAAAAAAGAATCCCAAAGGGATTCCGTCACACAGCCCAGGGTTGCTCGTCCTCGAGAAACCCTGGGTACAAGTTGGTTTACACACAACCCCAAAGGGGTTGCGTCCCCATAAGATTGCACCTGCAATTGACATCACCGAAAAAACGGGGGGCCGCGCTAAACTTTATAACTTACGTTCTGTTTGACGGTCTACCTTAGTTGCGTGCTTCTAAAAGTTAGAGGGCAACCCGGAGATAAAGGACCGATACGTTTTGGATGGTTCGTCTCCATCAGGATGTGTGGCCAAGCGTTCGGGACTTTTATCAAAATCAATTGTGTACAATCCGAACCGGGGCGAAAAAGAACCCCATTCGTAGTTGTCAGTGAGCGACCAATAAAAATACCCGCTTACAGGGATGCCACGCTGGCGTGCCAGTAAAACTTCTTGTAAATGTTTTTGCAAATAGACGCTCCGCGAAATTTTATCAGGGCGCTCGGGCTTGTCTTGCCCTACTGGTCGACGGGTGGCCATCCCATTTTCCGCTACGACAATGGGTAGTCCAGGAAAGGCTGTGGCGTATGAATCGAGAAAAAAACTGAATCCTTCAGGTAACACTCGCCAGTCCCACCATTTGGATGTCACGGCATGCATCACCCGGTCTGGCCAAGATTTTGTTTGAAACTCGTGGTCGCCCCATACGGGCCAACGGAAGGCATGCGCTATAAATGGATCGTAATAATCAAAGGCAATGTAGTCCTGAAACGAGCTCTGTTCTGCCGCCTCCATATCGTCAAGTAACGGATCCAAAAAACTTTGCGAAAATAGGTGTGCACCAAAGGCGTTATGCACGCCTTTCATAAGGGTGCCGATATAATACGAGAGGTCTTTTCTGAAAGGGATCATGGCATCCGCCATCGTTCGATTGAATTGAACCGCGGCGTCTTTTAGAAAAGGAAGAATTTTTTTGCGGTCCACTCCTTTCCGTCTGTGCTCAATGATTTCTAGCCAGACGCGCTCTGTCCAAAACAGGTCGTTACAAAAATTGTTAAAGGAGATCATGGGTGCTTCCCAACCTTTTTCCTTATATAACCTATGCGCCTTCGTATAAACCCGAACATGGGCCCGGATCATATTCCGGTACGCACGCTGGGCGCATACCCAACCTTTAAACCGCGACCCCGGAAATATGCCGAGGACGTACTGGTTAAAAACGAGCATGTCGGGTTCGTTCACAGTAATGAGCCATTTAATGGGAGCAAAACCGCGAGCAACTAATTCCGTATTAATATAAGTGAGTGTCTCAACTGCAAAGTTTTCAAAAAGGGTCAACGTTTCTTCCTGTAACCAGGGGTCTGCCCCTAACCATTCGGGGTGAACAAAGTGCTGGAGCGTGACGAGAGGTTCGAGACCCTTTTTGCGACAGGCACTCAGTATGTCTACATACTGGTTCAGGTTAGGGATTGAGAGCCCAACAACCTGAGCGGGTGATTCCGGCTGCAAACGGACCCAATCTATCCCGAGCCTGAATGCCGTCAGCCCCAGTCCCGCACTCAATTCAAAATCATGTTCGAACCGCGTCCAAAATTCAGCGGATTTCCCACTGGCATGTACGGAGCCATCGCGTTCCCAGCGTGTCCAGTTGTTCTGGGGCTGACCTAAACCATTGTAGCCACCCTCGGATTGGTAAGCAGATGTCGATACGCCCCACAAAAATTTATCGAGTGCCATGTCGTGACTCCCTTGAGGATGAAGTGAGAAGATTCGTGGCCACTGTGCTCGCAGAAAGTGGATAAGAGATTTCTACACATTTATCTTTCATCAAGTTGAGGGTGCCGGATTCCATGAGCAGCTTTTTTAATTTGAAACTGAAGACTCCAAGGTTGTTGCAACGTACGGCCACGCCATTTTCCAAAAGATAATCGCTGTTCCTTTCCTCTTGACCAGGGATCGGCGAAACAATCATGAGGGGCAGTCCGCGAGCCAATGCCTCAGCCGATGTCAGGCCGCCGGGTTTGCCAATATACAAATCGCTCACGGCCATGTATTCATCCATTTTATCTGTGTACCCCAACAAATGAAAATGAACGGCTGATTTTAAGAATCTTAATTTCTGCCGTAACCGTTGATAAAGTTCAACGTTCTTGCCACACACAATCACAGTCTGAACAGGATACTCCAGAGCGCTAATTTGGCGGACGATCGCTTCGGAGTCTTCGACAGTGATACCACTACCGCAAAACAAAAGAGTCGTTCGGTCATTGGCCAAACCCATTTGCCGACGAAATACGTCTTTCGGTTTTGCTACTTGGAATACGGGATCAATGGGAATGCCGCTTACGGTGATCTTTGGCGAGGGAAGTCCGAGGGCTGTCATCTGCGCTTTGACTTCTTCATTCGCCACAAAATAGCGATCAAACCGACGACTTAACCACATGGCATGAAATTCAAAATCGGTCACGACGATCGAAAGTTTCCCCGGAAAATCGTCGTTTCTCCCTAGGTATGACAAAATACCAGCGGGCATAAAATGCGTGCATACACAATGGTGCGGACGGAATTCGCGGATGAATTTTACAAGCGGCTGGGTATTAATCCGATCAAAGATTAATCGCGCCCGGTCGGTTTTCCAGGGTTCATCTGATTTCTTATACCACCATCCAAGGAAGTCGGGGGCGCTACTGACAAGTTTGGTGTAGAGCTTCGAATAAAAATCACTGAACAATTTGTTTGTGAAATCCAGAGCATCGTAATGATAAACCGTTTCAACTTCGGGTCGGAGGGAGAATTCTTTCTGCAGAGCTTCTCCGGATCGTACGTGTCCACTTCCTGCACTGGTCGACAGAATTAAAATGCGTTGTTTACTCGAGCTCATTTAAGGCGGCTATCTTTCCCCAATGGACTGTAAAATGTCATGTGACGTTTAAGTGACGGCGCCAGATTGCACAGCAACGGCGGGGTGCTCTATCTGGGCAATGAATTCACACTCTATGGGTTGAGTAGGCACGTGACTATATGCTCCCATTCTTCATCAAGGGAACTCAAGGGATGTTCTTTACCGGCTTTTTCGTACCAATATTGGGCGTTGGATTCGTCACCTTCCACACGGTGCAGGTAAGCATGCACCCAAGCCGCCTCGTGGGTCGATTCGGATTGAACAAGCGCATGGGCTTCGTCCCATTTGCCTAACTTTGCCAGTCCCATCGCTTTCGTGGGAGGCGTTAATTGTTCTGGAACGAGCCCTGCCTGGCACGCAGCCTTTAATTCCTTAAGATCCATGATTTAAAACCTACCGCTTACCCAACACGTCTGCAACTGCTATGAAAGGGCGATTAATCTCACTGAGGTCTAGAATAAACTTCGGCGGTTTGTCATTAAAAATTCTGCATTCCTGTAACAGAGAGAGCGGACCCCAAAAATCAGAGCGGCATAGCTTAAGAGTGCGAGAAAAATCGTAGAGTGGCTCATAAGGGGATGCCCCGAAACCCGATACAATAAATGAAGCGGCACACTGTAGTTTAATACTTCGGAGAGGGGATTTGCCCAAAGAAAACGAGTGTTGTGGGCGTATTCATTAACGAGGATCGGAATTAAATGGATAATTCCCAGAACCAAAACCGAAATCATGAAACTGCGCGTGGGTTTGCGAGAGAGCAAATTTATGGCGATGAATCCCCACGTAAAAAGCGGTGGTAATAAGAGGCCCAACAGAAAATAGACGATCGCGTCATTGATTGAAAAGGCGGGCCAGGTCTGAATCATTCCGGCTAACCAAAGGGGAATAATCATGACTGCCCACCAGCGGATAAGCACGCGCTCGTGCTGAGCAAGATATTGTTGCGCCCCATTGGGGGTGACAAGCCAAAGGTCAATGGTTTCCTTAAACCTTTCGGCACCAAAGGCGCCAAGGACCAGGAGTAATAATCCAATGATGATCACGCTCGTGAGGGCGACTAAATGGCCGCTGTATTCGGCACCCACAAAAATCATATAAAAATTGTACAAACCGACTAGCCCTACGGTGAAATATATCGAGGGAAGGCGGTGCATGTATTTTTTCTGAGTTTCCCTCCAGTAAATAGCCAAATCGTATGGAAGACTCGATGCTGGCTTTATTTCCTTCGCCGCTTTCGCATGAGATGGGAGAGTAAATATCGACCGAAGTGATTCCAACACTTGAGGAATGAGGTCTCTCGTTGGAAGGGCATGTCGAGAGACGTTATATTGAGCCAACCAAAGCAGTAGCCAACAAAATGCGGCGGTGGGAATACTGGTGACCAAGATGGCCAGCCACACAAATGCCGAATTCGTGTGATCTGCAAAAGAGATCGCGGCTCCCATGACCGACGGTATGAGAAAAATAATGAACGCATAGGGGATGAAAAAAATGAGGGAGATCTCCTGTTGGTTATCAGGGTATTTTTTGAGAAGGATGCATCCAATGACGAAAAGAATAGGGATCAGTGGCAAAATAATGCAGGCCTTGATGGCAAGGAGAGGCAGTAAACTGCTCACCAGAACAAGATACACTCCAATGTGTGTGGCCTGAGCCGAGCTGAAAACAGTCGAACAAAGAATCACGATGGCAGCAAGGTCAATCAAACTCATCAATTGCAACCACGCCACACCGAAAATATTACCGATGGTGACTCCCCCAGCGGTGTAGCTCAAAATAAAGAGGGGTAAGCCCATAATAAAAAACGACAACCCGGGGATGAGCCCCGAAAGAAATTTTTCCACGACAATTCGGGATGGTGAAAGCCCTGTTAAAATAAGAAGGGAAAGTGTGCCCCTTTCTTTTTCCGAACTAATGAGTCCCGCCATTTGCGCCGGAACGACCATAACTTGAGCTAGGATCTGGCCTATCAACGTCAGGGTAAGTAGTTTTCTCCCTCTCCCTAGGCTCTCAAGGGACATTGAGGCGGTTGATCCTTCAAAAACGGAAGATCCATAATAGAGCAATAACACGGTCGTGTAGAGGATGGCCCCATACACCACCCGGGAAGTGTATGTAGCGGGCCGTGCGGCGAGTTCAATCAGCTCCTTGCCCACGAGTGTAAGGTTTAAAAAAAATTCGCTCAAAAGCTTCATCTCACTCCCTAGGTACTGAGTTCCTCATTCGAATTCTTAGTAATATACATTCCAGAAGGGGACACCATGAATTTGAGCGATAAATATGGACCCTTTGTGAAGGCTGTCTGATTATGGCTCAACTAACCACTGTTTGATATGTGGATTTTTTTCAAAATATTGAGGTTGGTCGGCTTTTTCTATCACGACACCTGTCACATCTATTTTTTGATTGTTAATATCCAACACGATCTTGGAAACATTTTTCCAGTTGATGGTGCCTTCAAAGAAAATCAGTTTATCCCCTGTACCGTTTACGGGTCGTCCAAGTGCAAAAAGTTCATCCTGATCGGTCGTGCTATAACCTTTATAAAGTTTTTCAGGTAGAAAGGCCAATTGTTCGGACCCATCTTTAAAATGGCAGGATGTATTAACCGGATTTACAATGGCGCCATACCCCGTTCGAGCAAATAAAAGGACGACGGTAATTGGTTTGGTTGATCGCTCTTTCCATTTTTTGATATGAGCAAGCTCTGTGGGCGGATGGACGACAATAAACCCGCCGTCCTGGTTTCCTATACTACCCACCCACAAGTCTGTGTTGAGAGACAGAGGAGCGGACTCAACACGACTGCTTTGAATCGGATCGGCTTTGGACGGGTAATGGGTATATATGAGCGCCCCTAATCCAAGGAGGAGAATAATCCAGGAAGCATGGATGGCCACCCGGCGAAATGAGGCAAATTTAAACTTCCTCCTGACAAGTCGCTTAGTTGTATCGTCGGATTCCGGTTTGGCCGTCACTTCAAGTAAAATAAGGTACGGAAAGTCAGCCAACGTTTTCCATTGACCCGTCCCCTCCAGCATAACTTCAGTAGTGAGCGGAAGGTGATTCAGACGGATCATCCGACTCATATCAGATTGGCCAAAGGGCCCCAATCGTCTTCCATCTTTTTTATAAAAATACCGGAAGCTGGACATAAATAATGGGTAAAAATAGGAAATTCCCAGAAGGATAAGACTGAGAGTTCAAGGCTAAGATTATTGGACTAATTAATAAGGGTCAACTTGTTAAACATTTAGGTCCGAATGAAATCAGGCCCCATTCACCACGAGACGCACCGTGGCTCGGACACAGAGAGTTTCACGCGGAGACGCGGAGCTCGCGGAGGAAGAAGAAACTTTGAATGATCTAGATGACATCACCGGAAGCACTCGATTCAAAGGGACGGAAAAATTGTATCCAAAAAAGCCATTTTCAGTATTTAACATATTTGAGTTCTATAATAGTTTGTCTGTCCCTTCGGATAATGACTCCGGATAATGACTCCGGATGAGGACATCTTTCTGATCCACCGTAGGGAAGATTTTGACCGTCTGCTGGACGTGACATAGGCTCAAATAAAGGTGAAGTTTGATCCTTCCTGGCTCATGAAAGACGGCGCCAACGAGGATCTGCTGCCCGTTTTCAAACGGCTCCCAAAAGAAAACAACAGTGTCCAAAATTTGTAATTATAAAGGCGTTGTAATTGAGGGCAGGCTTCCTTTATAGAAAAACTTAGGGACAGGCTATTAGTTGTGGACATGAGCCAATCTGCTTCCGGGACAACGTCGATTATTATGACGGAGAGGAAGAGTGATGGATACAACCACCACATTCCACCCTCATTAGAAAAACTTAGGGACAGGCTATTAGTTGTGGACACAACAGTGTCCAAAATTTGTAATTATAAAGGCCTTGTAATTGAGGGCAGGCTTCCTTTAGGGAAGTAGCAAAAAGCAGGTTGGACCTGAGCCAGCGGATGAACTTGAGACTTCTCTGAGTCAACCTCACAACCCATTCCAAGACTTGCGGCCAGAGTCGTTGTTGAGCTTCGGTGCTTTCTTTTTGCTTTGCCCTCCGTTGCGACGCCGCTTGACTTCGGCAACATTGGTAATCTTCCAGACTTCTTTCAGATGGTCCTCCATAAGCAACATCAGATTGTGAGCCAGACTAATAAACTGGAACTGCATGGCCTTGACTGTTTCCGCATCATAACATGCGCGAGCCGCGCACCCAAAACTAAGGGACAGGCTATTAGTTGTGGACACGGCACTGACGTGGTGAATTTTAATGCCCTGAAGGAGCTGGCCGTACGGGGAGGCATTCGGGATATTGCCGTGGAAGTCGAGGAACATCATTACATGCGTTCAAAGGGACCGTTCAAAGGGACGGACAAATTATTGATTCTTTAAAAGCCTTTTTCTGAATTTTAGGTAATTGAGTTCTATAGTTTGTCTGTCCCTTCGGATTGCGCTTCTGCGTTATCGCAGATTCAACCTTCTTTCGCTTTCCTTCAATCTGCGTGAATCTGTGCTAATCTGCGGTTCCTTAGTCCATTTTGCGGTTTTTGCGGTTTTTTGCGGCTATTACCCTTGTGTGTTAGAACGGGCTTTTTTTGTTTTGCCTTCGCGTCTGGCATCCGTAGCGTGTGTGGCCTTATGTTATCCGCCGGAATTGTAGGCCTCCCAAATGTTGGAAAATCGACTTTATTTAACGCTGTAACGCGCACTCGAAAGGCGCAGGCTGCGAACTATCCCTTTTGCACTATCGATCCCAACGTCGGGGTTGTAACAGTACCTGACTCGCGACTTTCAAAACTTGCGGCTATCGAAAGCTCCCAGAAAATTATTCCAGCCGCCATTGAGTTTGTGGATATCGCAGGATTGGTCAAAGGGGCAAGCCAGGGAGAAGGTTTGGGGAATCAGTTTTTAGCTGCCATCCGTGAAGTGACGGCAATTGTGCAAGTGGTCCGGTGTTTTGAGGATTCTAATGTTCACCATGTGGCAGGCTCAGTGGATCCTGTTCGCGATATCGAAGTCGTAACGACCGAGCTGATCCTTTCTGATTTAAATACAGTTCAAAAACGTACAGATCGCGCCGCAAAAGGGGCTCGGGGAAATGATAAAGCCGCTGCCTTAGAATTGGCCATTTTACAAAAACTCGAACCTCACCTGAATGCGGGTAAGCCTGCTCTTCTTCTTGATTGGACAGACGAAGAAAAAACAATTGTAAAAGGTCTCTGCCTTTTAACCAGCAAACCGACGCTGTTCGCGTGTAACGTCAAGGAAAGTGAATTGGTGCAAGGCGATAAAAATCCTTATGTCCAGAAGGTTCGCGAGTACGTCAAAGCGCATCATGATACGGAAGCAGTCGTCATTAGTGCCCAAATCGAGGCCGAACTGATTGATCTTTCTCCTGAGGAATCAACGGAATTCCTCAAGGACTTGGGCGTCGAAGAGTCGGGAGTCAGCGCGCTCATCCGAGCGGCGTACAAACTTTTGGGTCTTCAGACCTATTTTACACTTGGCCCTAAAGAATGTCGGGCTTGGACGATTCACGTGGGCGATAAAGGTCCCGCTGCCGCTGGGGTTATCCACACTGACTTTGAGCGTGGGTACATTGCTGCGGAAACAACTTACTGTGATGATCTCATTGCCCTGGGTTCCTTTGCCAAAGCTCGGGAAGCGGGAAAACTTCGTCTCGAAGGCAAAGAATACGTCGTGAAAGATGGTGACGTTATGGAGTTCCGGTTCAACGTCACGAAGTAGGCATCAGGAAGTTTTAGAACCGAACGCGTAAGCAGGTACGCCTTTGACTCCGGGTCGACATTGAAATAGACATCCCGATCCTGGTTCCGGTTTCCTTCTCCGCCGATTGTCAAAATCCCCCCCGCTACTGGCAGTGGTGATGTAAAGGGTCATCAGATCGTCCCCTCCAAACGCGCATGAGGTGACGTTTGGTACGGGAAGGTCTACTCGGTCAATAACCCGTCCCGATAATCCATCAATACACAGGACTGCGTTTCCAGAATATAGGGCGACCCATATGTTTCCATTTTCATCTATCGTCATGCCATCCGGGTAGCCGGTATTTATTTTGGCTAAGACCTGCTGGTTTTGTATTTGACCTGATTCAGGATCATAATCGAACACAGCAATTTCTTGAGTAGGCGTATCGATAAAAAACATTTTTGAATTGTGCCAACCTAGCCCGTTGGAAATGGTTATGCCGGTTAAGCGGGTTTGAATTTCAAAGTTCTCCAAAACACAATACAAAGCCGCGTCGGGTTGATTTTTTTGTGAGAGTGTTCCAATCCAGAACCGACCTGCGGGGTCGCATTTGCCGTCATTGTATCTTCCTGCCAAACTTGTCTCCAAAGGTTCGGAGAGAATTTCAATGCGTTGAAGTGTGGGATCATACCCAATAATTTTTTTGTCCAGCCCGAGAATCAGTCCGCCTGCGGCGCGGGGTATGACCGTTGTTGGTTTTCCGGGGAGATGGAAGGCTTCTTGTGTCCCTGTGTTGGGGTTATATTTGAGCAGCGCCTGGCCTTCAATGTCGATCCACCACAAAACCCCAGCGCGACTATCCCAAAGTGCCCCTTCGCCTAGGATCGCTTGGTGGTCCAAGACTTGTTCAGCGTTCATGGGTCTTTTTAAAATCGCCGTTCAACGACTTGTTGCTGTTGTGTGACCTTTACGATTGTGCCCGGTGGTAAAACACCGCGCCATTGGGTGCCGGGATACAGTAATGATTTTTTCCCGATCACTGATCCGGGATTAAACACCGTGTTGCATCCCGCTTCCGCTTCATCACCGAGGATTACTCCAAATTTACGCAAACCTGTATCGATGTTTTGACCCTCGTGGTGAATCATGACCGTCCCCGGAGCGATTTTAAGGTTGGAACAAATCACGCCCGCGCCCAAATGCGATTTGTTTCCCAGGATGGAGTCGCCCACGTAATTGTAATGGGGAGCTTGAACATTATTGAGCAGGATGCTGTTCTTGAATTCTGACGAGTTTCCCAGCACACAATTGTCGCCGATAATGACGTTCCCGCGAATGTATGCGCCGTGTCGAATTTCACAGTTCTCCCCAATGATGGCAGGGCCCTTAATGAAAGCGCCATCTTCAACTGTCGTGCCCTTTCCAATAAAAACCATATTGTCGATATAAACAGAGCCCACCGCTTTGTTATGAAGTGCCGGCTTTAAATGGGTTTTAAGATAATCAGAGATTCTTGTGAGCGCTTCCCAAGCATAATGGGTGCCTTCAAAAATTTCTTTGTGAGCATAAAATGAAAGATCGAAAAGATTTTCGGCTTTAAGCATATCTACGGATTCTAAGTCTGAGGGGACAGACAAATTATTATTCATTTTAAAAGCCATTTTCTCTGTTCTTTGAATTTCCACGATCTTATGGAGTTATGATCGAAATTCGATC
>JAWXCD010000035.1:0-16239 GCA_034440535.1 Verrucomicrobiota bacterium
GGTGCTTCACCGACAAACATGAGTTGCGCAGAAAGTGAACCTTCACCAAAAACGACGTGCGTCCGTGTCGCGGCCAAATGCGGGCACAACTGGCAAGTCAATGCGCGTTGTTTTAACAATTCAAATTCAGGAATCGTGGGCTCAACCTTCGTTGGAACAGGCGCCGCTGCGCTTCGGGGAGCACTAGGAACAGCCTTTTGAGCCGGCGGGACTGGGGAGGTGGACGCAACAGATGAAAGTTCCTTCAAGAGGTCTGTGGATAGGCGAACATGGGTTGTGCCGTCCTTTTTCATTTGCTGCAGCGAATGAATGGTCAGCCTTAAGCCCTGTTGAAATGCGTCCGTCATTTAAGTTTTGATAAAGTTTTGAGGAAATCTTCAGGGAGCGGGGCCGTGAATTCAATCCATTTTTCACTTCGTGGATGTTTAAACCCAAGGACCATCGCATGAAGCATCTGACGTTGGGTCTCAAGAGCTCCCGTTTGGCCCCGTGCACGACCGTAAACTTTATCACCTAATAATGCGTGGCCTTTCGATGTCAGGTGCACCCGAATCTGATGCGTCCTTCCCGAATGCAACCAACATTCGACATGGGAAAAGTGAGTAAATTTTTCTACCACAATCACATCCGTCAGGGCAGGACGTCCACTTTCTAAGATCGCCATCTTTTGGCGATGATGCGGATGGCGGCCTATGGGAAGGTTAATGCTGAATTTGGGTTGGTCTATTCGTCCGTGCACAAGGGCGCGATACACTTTTTTAATGTCACGACTTTGAAATTGTTTAGACAACAGCTCATGAGTGAAATCATTTTTGGCCACGATAATACATCCACTCGTGTCCTTATCCAACCGATGAACAATTCCCGGTCGCTCAAATCCACCTATGCCGGAAAGCGACCCGCGACAATGCGAAAGCAATGCGTTCACTAAGGTGTGCTCGGTATGGCCAGCTCCAGGATGTATCACCATACCAGGAGGTTTATTGACTACCAATAGATCACTGTCCTCGTAGAGTATGCTTAAGGGAATGTCCTCCGCTCCCATGGTCACGGGTTGGACCTCGGGAATAACGAGAATGATCTTGTCACCTTCTTTCACCGAGTAACTTGCATGTGTCTTTATTTCGTTAACGGTGACGTGCCCAGACTTAATCCATTTTTGAATCAGCGAGCGCGAATGCTCGCCTTTGAGGTGATGAGCAAGAAAATGATCAAGGCGATCACCGGAGGATAATGGATGAAATATGAAAGGTGGCACTTCGGTAAATTACACCATTGATGGATTGGCATTCAATTGATAGTTTATGTCGTGGCTCAGGAAGTTCATAAAGTGGCGTGCAACAATTGTGGCCAGAGAATGGATGTGACCGGCGTACCTGCCTTGTCCCAAGTCCAATGTCCGACGTGTGGACATTTAAACGTGGTGCCGATCATGATCGCCCATTTTCAATTGTTTTCGATGATTGGCCAAGGTGGCATGGGTTCCGTGTACCGAGCCTACGATACTGCATTACAGCGGATTGTGGCTGTTAAACTCCTCAAAAAGGAACTTTCTGCTCAGCAAGATTTTATCACAAATTTCGCACGTGAAGCCCGGGCGACGGCAGTAATCAACCACCAAAACATTGTGCAGGTGTACAGTTTCGGGGAGGAGGACAACCAATATTACCTTGTGATGGAGGTTGTCGATAAAGGGAGCTTGGACGAAAGATTAGAGCGAGAAGGACATATACCTGAGTTGGAAGTCCTTGAAATTGGAGCCCAGATTGCAGCGGGGCTACGGGCCGCCCAACAACAAAACTTGCTTCATCGGGATATTAAACCCGGCAATATTTTATTCGGCGATCACGGTATGGCAAAGCTCGTGGACTTTGGCTTGGCTGCATTTGGGTCTGACGGCGAAGAAGCAGAAATTTGGGGTACGCCCTATTATATCGCTCCAGAAAAGCTTAGTGGAGGCCGGGAAGATTTTCGGAGTGATATCTACAGTTTGGGCGGCACCCTTTTTCACGCCATTGCAGGACGCCCTCCTTTTGACGCGGACTCGGCAAGCGAAATTGTGGCCAAGCACATGAAGTCACAAGCGGTATCTCTTCAAGCTTTTGCACCGGAAACGTCTTCAGAAACGGCGTATGTCATTAACCGGATGCTTCATAAAAACCCATTCGAACGTTACAATTCGTACGATGAACTAATTCAACACCTTCAATACGCCAAACAACAAATTGAGGAGCGCCTCAAAAATCCGCAGGCAGCGCGGATGGCCTCAAAAGTCATTGTGAAACCTGCTGAATCGTCCCCTGTTGTGATGTGGACAGTCCTCTCGCTTCTTGTGCTTTTATTGGGTGGCGGAATATATTTCGGCCTGAATCATAAGAAAATTTTATCTCGGTTTGAAAATCGGGGTAAACCGGTTGTGGTAGAGGATGTCGTTGAGACAAACCCGGTGGTCAAGGAACATTGGGAGCGGGGAAACGACCAGTTTATTTCAGGTCAATTTCCTGATGCCCTTTCAGAGTATGAAATGGCTGAGAAAGCAATTAAGCTTGGGGAAAAAATCCCATTCGAACGATGGCTCTTTTTCCAAAAGTTAGCGGCGAGTTATGCGGATCGAATGCCGATTGAGCAAGTCAAGGCGCTCTACGATTCAGCCGGGGTAAACGATGGGTCGGCTTTGCCCACGAGAGTAAACACCGAATCCTTTAAAAAGGACATGGCAGCCTCCATTTTTGTTAAACGTAAATCCGGGGATGAGGATACCTATTGGGCGGGACAATCGAAGGACGTGCGAAAGATGGGATATTTTTATGTGGCAATGCGGGAGTTGTCTGTCGACAATTACGAAAGAACGCGCCGGTTGTTAAACCAATTTAAAGATGCAGAATCTTCGCAGCAATGGATGACAGGATTTAACAAGTTTGCAGAAAAGATGCTCAAAGATATGGATAAATTTGAGAAGTCAACCCAGCTGGCAAATGAGGCGTATTCCAGTGATCCAGTTAAAGCATTATCGATTGTCCAAGACGCTCTAAGCTCCATCACGTACCCCGCATTTGTTGAAAAGCTGCAGGTACTCGAAGCGCAAGTCAAACCTGACGCTGATGCCAAAAAGGCCGCCCAGACTCCGAGCACAACACCCGAACCGGAACCGGCTACGCCATAACCATTCGCCCCAAGCCCGGCCCTGTTAAGATATCGAATCACGGACGATAAAAATCGTTGGTTACACAATGCGCACCATTTTCGCTCGGGGTGGCTGCTCATGCATGAACCAAGGTGGAGGCTCCTGCGAGATTGAGCCATGCCAATTCCGATTCGGTCAGGGTTATGTTCAAAGCTTTCAGGGACGTCCGTGTTTCCTCAATGGTACGTGGCCCAATGAGAGCATAAACTTCGAAGGGTTGATTTAAGACGTAGGCCAAAGCGATTTGGTTAGAGGAGCACCCTTTCTCAGCGGCCAATTCTTCGGCTCGTTTCATACGCTCAAAGTTAGAGTCGTTAAACCAGACGCGTGCGACTTCAGCAGCTTCTCCTTGATTATTTCCGCGTCGAAATTTGCCTGTGAAAAATCCTGAAGCCTGACTGGACCAAGCAAAAAGAGGCATCCCAGCCTGCTTCAACCACTCGCGCGAGGCTTCATCAGACGAGGAAACGCAATTGCCCCACATAGGTTCGTTCCACTGGGCGAGCGAAAAGTTGTTACTCAAGAGGGTGAAACCTTTTTTGCCATTGGTGCGGGCATACGCATTCGCTTCTTCAATCCGTTTGATGGTCCAGTTAGACCCGCCAAATGAGCGGATACGACCTGCGTTATAATGTTCGTTTAGAACATCCACAAACTCACCAACTGGAATAAGAGGATTATCCCTATGCATACAATACAGGTCCATATATTCAACGCCCATTTGCTCAAGGGAAACCAATAACTCCTTGGTCAGAGTGGTGGGATCACAGCCCGGGTCTTCAAAAGGTCTGTGCGTGAAAGCTGTATGGGCGCCTTTCCCCAAGATAACCATTTTTTCTCGAACCCCACGTAGAGCAAGCCATTTGCCGAACCCTTTTTGAACATTAGCACCGTAAACGAAAGCCGTGTCCACGCAGTTCCCTCCACGTTCGAAATAGTCGTCCATCATAGCGCATGTAAACGACATGTCCTGAATGCTAATTGACATAGTGCCCATGATAACTTTAGAAATCGGTTTATTGATTCCTTCAATGGTTCCGTAGACCATGTTATGGCCTTTCTGAACGGTCAAATCATTTCCCGAAAAAGGTTTTTGGAGCCAGATTGACTCGGGTGCCTCACAGTCAAATTTTACGCCCACTGTTTTTCTCCAGAGATCGAGAGATTTTTGTTGGCTGAGGCTATCCGCCCACGTCATTGATGGGGCGTAGGCTTCAAGGCGTGATTCCCGGACACACGTCCCGAGCATGTCAACTTCATGCGTGTATAGGTTTTTGGTACTGGGATGCGTGATCTCCTCAGGAGCCTGACCGTCCTTACTTACTATCACTCTTCCATCCGCAAACCATGGACTTGGAATCACCATGTGACCAGAGGATCCCCACACGCGCAGTTCATTTTTCTGATTGAGTTGAATCCCTGACGAAACCGTGGCGATGACATCGTTAGGAAACTTGAGAATAGCCGCCGCCCATTCGTCCACTCCAGAAATCCCAACTTTACCATATGCATTTAAGGTGATGGGGTCCGAAAAATCCTGCCCCGATGCAATACCAGCAATAAGACGCGCTGCGGATAAGCAATAACAGCCGACGTCCATAATTCCGCCGCCACCCAATTCGTTATTCATGCGGGAATGTTCGCTGTTCCCGTTCAGGTTAAAACTGAACTGGGCATCGATCATACGAATGTCGCCGATAGTTCCTTGTTTGAGTAAAGAAATCCAATTTTGGGTACCAGGATGACACCGCCACATAAAGGCTTCCATAAAAAAGACCTTGTTCCGACGACACGCTTCAAGCATCACCATTAATTGGCTGTGATTAATCGCGAGCGGTTTTTCGCAAAGAATATGTTTTCCGGCATTGGCAGCACGAATGGTCCAGAGCGCATGATCGGAATTTGGGAGGGCGATATAGATTGCGTCCACATCCGGATCATTAATTAGATCGTCGTATGAACAGAAAGCCTTTGAGATTCCATACTTGGCAGCCCAATCCTTGGCTTTATCCATGGACCGGCTGGCGATCGCGTGGAGGACACCTGTATCAGAATCGCCCAAGGCCTTTGCGAGGGCGTGGCTGATTGAGCCCGTGCCTAAGATTCCCCAGTTTAATTTACGTGTACCCTTATTTGCCATGATGAACTCCCAGTAGTTTGATGGGCGAAGTCTTGCATAAGAACACGCTAAACGCATGCATACATTGTTGCCGTTCTTATTGAATAATTGTCTTTTCTAATGAACTAATGGTATAAAGAGCGATTTAAATGGATTTCAGACAATTATCGGCTTTATTGCCTCAGGTGTATTTGATCGCAGGATTCCCCCGATTCCGGACCCATGGGGTTAAAACCACACGACACGCGCATCCTTTTTTTGAATTGGGCGTGGTGATCCTTGGTCAGTGTGATTGGTATGCAGGGGATGGGCGCAAGATATCCTTAAAAACCGGGGAAGCTATTTTGCTTTCCCCGAATGAGGAACACCATGAAGACAAAGAAAGTAATAATCCAACGCAAGTCATGTTTGTTGGATTTAATCCCCCTGAAAGAGAGCAAGCGTCATTTTTATCTGGGCTCCTATTAAGAAGACTTGTTTTAGGGGAGCAATTTCCTTGTGTGCAAGAAATTTTACAGACTCTCATGTCTGAAACGGCACAGAAAAAAGAAGGATTTGCCGAACGCATTCAGTTGAAGTGTGCAGATCTTATTTTGTTGTTAAAGAGGGTGGAACTTACGGTTAAACTTCAAAATACAGATAATAAAAAAGTGGGGGGACGAAACGATTTGTCGTTGGATTCTGCGGCTGATTATTTGGATCAAAATTGCCGTGAAACGCTTAAGATCGAGCAAGTTGCGCGTTATTTTTCCCTTACCCCGTCGCATTTCACGCTTATATTTAGGCATCGTTTTGGACAAACTCCCAAACAGTATCTCCTTCAGAAGCGGTTTAAACAATCGAAAGTTCTTCTGCGAGAAGGAATGTTGAGCGTAAAAGAAGTGGCTACCCAATCAGGGTTTTCAAGTTCACAACGGTTCTGCAAATGGTTTCGGGAAAAGACTGGAATGACACCATTGCAATATCGTCGTCAGTAATGGGCGAAGTCGGCAGAACCTACCGCGCTTGATTTGTAGAAGAAGCCGGAGTGGCTTCCACATCTTTAACATTGTAAGGAACCTTCTCTATCAGAGGCGTCGTGGGGGGCCGGGGGATGAGGGTCATGGAAATATCCATTGGTTTGCCATCGCGAAGGACGGTTATTTTAAGGGGTTCCCCGACCTTTGCATAAAAGGAAGCATCAACCACATCGACCGGGGTGCGGATATCCTGATTTCCGAT
This sequence comes from Verrucomicrobiota bacterium, assembly GCA_034440535.1. GTDB lineage: Bacteria > Verrucomicrobiota > Verrucomicrobiia > JAWXBN01 > JAWXCD01 > JAWXCD01. The sequence goes on from JAWXCD010000035.1 coordinate 6,525, forward strand.
TTTTATAAGTACATCACCTTCATGAAGTTCACTTTTTTCAGCAGGAGTACCCGAATAAATTTTATCAATACGAACTGATGGAGTTGGTTTGGTTTCTTCTACGACACCGATGCCGACCCAAGCGTGTTGTGCATTTCCATTGTTGGCGAGCATGTCATCCCTAATTTTCTTAATAGCGTTTACAGGGAGAGAATAAGCGATACGTCCTTCCTCCAAACCGGCTACCAACATGCCGACCACTTTGCCGTCAGGAGAAAGGAGTGGGCCGCCTGCTTGGCCAGGACTGATTTGGACATTGGCTCTGATATGTGTGGTGACGAAGAAAGAGTTTTTGTACTGACTATCGAAACCTGAAACAAAACCAAAGGAAGGAGATGAAGGAAGGTTATACGAAAAGCCAACAGCGATTACAGCGGCCCCGACCGAAAGTTTATCGGAAGTGCCTAATTCAAGCGAAGGACTTTTCCCATTGATGCGAAGGAGGGCGATGCCGCTGCGGTGATCAACGCCGACAAGAGTTGCTTCCGTTTTTTGGTTCGCGTATTCGACCCATATTTTTTCACTTCCTTTAGTGATCCCTGCGACAGTGACAAGGAGTCCATTTGCATCAATGTAAAACCCGGAGGCTTCGCGAATGGATTGGTCAGGAACAGCGTTGAGGTCAGTGACACCTTTAACCGTAGTGCTTTTGACCTTAACGATAGAAGATTTGGTTTTTTCAAAAACAGAGGTGACTTCTTGGCCCACTTGCTCAAAAACGCTTTTTTGAGCGGCGCACGGCTGTGCGAACGCAGCAAGAGCGAAAACAATAACCTGAAGAGGAGAGTATGGTTTTTTAGAAAGTAAAACCGGACTCATAGGCAATAGGAGACGGGTCAAGGACGTATTGAGCGGGTTGACCTGCCATACTACGAGTAACGACAAGTTCTTGAGTATCTGCAGAAACAAGATCCGCCACACTGCCTGTCATATATTCTTTGGTAGGCTTGGCACTTGCAACAAGAGTTGACTTGGACTCAGGAGCATTGATTAAAAGTGCGCCCGTTAAAACTAAGGCGGCGAAGCCCCCTGCTAATGTGTAGCCAAATTCCCGAGTGAATGAAGGAAAGGAAACGCGATCTTGAAGGGTTTCCCACCAAGTTTTCCTCAGTAAACGTGAACGCAAGCGGCGATTAAACTCTGGGCCCACGTTCTGAAAATAAAATTCGCCAGGGTTTCCCAACTGCTTTTTAAGGTTTAGCAGTTTAACAAGCTTTTCGGTTTCCTGATTGTTTTCCATAAAATTAGTTAAGATATTCTTTTAAATACGTCTGTAGTTGTTGTCTAGCATAATGTAACCGAGACCTAACGGTGCCCTCGGAACATTTTGTCACCTTACCTATCTCGGCACTCGTCATGCCTTCAATGTCATGCATAACAACAACTATTCTATGGTCTTCAGACAGCTTCGCTAACGCTTCGTTCAATTTTTTTTGTAATTCTTTAATCTTGACATCCCGATCTGTCGAATCAAGCGACACAAACTCCGCTATTTCACCGTTCACAAGTGCCTCAGTATCAAGATCATTCATACTAATAGCTACCTTGTTCTTACGCTTTTTGCCGTAATTAATCACGTGATTTTTGCTGATCTGGTATATCCAAGTCGAAAACGAAGAGTTGCCCTTAAAATTCTTAATTGAGAAAAAAGCCTTTTCAAAAATTTCAAACATCAAATCATTGGAGTCGTCAGGATTCCCCGTCATGTGATACACGAGCCCGTAAATTTTTTTCTTATAGCGTTCTATCAGCTCATCAAAGGCCTCCGTTCGTCCCTCCTGCGTTTGACGCACAAGCTCAGCGTCCGTTATCGAAAGCGGCTTGTCATCATCCTCAAATGAACCGGGGTCAGGCATCTGGTTAAAAGGTCACGACTATTATTTCGAATTCAAGGGTTAAATTTAATTACTCATTTGCCTGATTATTGAGCGACAGGAGATTTAGGACATTTTGATTGCATAAACATTTAAATCACCTAATTTTTTATATTGGATACAGGGCGGTATCTTTCATTATTTTTTCTATTGCCCCTAAGAAAATCAGCGACTTTAAAAGAAAGTCGTTTTACTTTTTAAATATGTCTGAAGCGGATCCGATGGTGGGAGTTCAGTTCGGGGTATATGAAATTCAAGATACCCTTGGCAAAGGTGGCATGGGATGTGTCTACCGGGCGCGCCATACGACCCTCGACCGAGTTGTCGCCCTAAAAACGCTTTCGGGGCATTTAAGCCAAGACGCAGATTTCGTTCAACGATTCATGCAAGAGGCGCGGGCGGCTGCGCGGTTAAACCATCCGAACATTATTCAAATATATGATTTTGGACAGGTGGACCTCATATATTACTTGGCAATGGAATTTGTCGAAGGAAATTCCATCGGAAATTTTATTAAAAGTTCTGGGCGCTTTTCTGAAGCAGACTCCATTTTGCTTATGCGTCAAGCGTGCGCCTCGTTAGCCTGTGCTCACGCCGCGGGTGTGATTCATCGGGATGTGAAGCCGGATAACTTCATGCTCAATTTGAACGGTGATGTAAAGCTATGTGATTTGGGCCTTGCGAAGTTGACTCAGAACGAAGATATGTCTTTGACCCAAACTGGAACAGCGATGGGGACGCCGTATTATATTTCGCCTGAACAGGTTCGGGGTGATCGCGATATTGATCATCGCACTGATATTTATTCTCTCGGGGCAACGTTATATCATTTAGTGACAGGTACCATACCTTACCCAGGCGCGACGGCTGCAATGATCATGGCGGCGCATTTGCACGACACTTTGCCTGACCCAAGGGTACATGTGCCGGAACTCAGCGAAGGTATGGTTCGGGTCATCACAAAAATGATGTCTAAGGACCGGGGCTATCGTTATTCAGACATGGCAGCGGTGGACACAGATTTATACGGTCTACTCGAAGGACTCACCCCCCCTGAACCCCTGATGCCGGAGGAACAAAAGACGGTCATCATTAACCACGGCAGCGGTGGCACTACAACAATTCCGCCCGCGCACCAAACTATTTCGGGTGGAGGAACTACCTACGCCCCGACTGGCACATTTGTAGAAGCCCCTAAATCTGGCGCAAAAATCATTTCGTGGCTCTCTTCATTGATTGTTATTGTCATTGTCACTGGTGTTGGATTTCTCCTTTTAAAAAATCCTGAGAATCGTAAATCACTGTTTTCAGGGGTCCAACAATTGATGGGTAAAGAAGGCGGGACCGAAACGACAGGCGGAGTAGGTTCAGTGCCGAAGGGTCAGGGAGGAGCAAAACTTATTGAGGCAGCAAAACGCGGGGTGGCGACAGAGGTTGCAAGCTTGATTGCATCGGGAGCTGACCTTTCAGCTAAAGATTCCCAAGAGAAAACGGCCCTTATTCATTCTTCGTTCAATGGGCACCTTGATGTTGTGAAAAGCTTAGTCGAAGCCAAAACAGATTTGAACGCAGTTGATAAAGATGGGTGGACGGCCCTCATGTACGCGGCAAATGCAGGTCGAGATGATGTCGTCGCGTTCCTCGTTGAAAAGGGGGCGGACGCCACGCTGAAAGGGAATGACGGTAAAACGGCTCTTTCACTCGCCCAATACATGGGACACACCAAGGTCATGGAATTATTGACCAAGCCAGAGCCACCCCAACCAGGGCCTCCCAAAGAGGAGCCTGAACCTCTTAAGCAGGAATGAAGTACTTACTGGCTATTCTTATTGCGGCAGTGATCGCTGTCTCTGTCATTATTGGATATCAGAAGTTTTCAGAAAAAAAACGGCGCACGGCCGCTGAAGGCCAGGTCACGGCGGACCTCTTAAATTCTGGAAACATTTCAGAAGCTGAGAAAAAGGCCCAAGCCTCTTTGGCTAACGCCGAAAAATCATTTGGTCCTGAACATCTGGAAGTGGGCGTTGCTCTTGTCAATCTAGGAGTGGTCTTTTCTCGACAAGGTCGGCACTCAGAGGCTTTAGAACCCATGACTCGAGCTTTGCTCCTTTTTGAGAAAGTTCAAGGATCAGACAGTGATAACGTGGCAGCGACGTGCAATCACCTTGCCGATGTCTACATGGCTTTAGGCCAACATGCCAAGGCGGAACAGTTTTATAAACGCGCGCTGGTGATTCTCGAAAAGAAAGGTGAGAACGACAACCCTCAGTTGGCTGTTACCTTAAACAATTTGGGACTCGTTTCGAAAACCTTTGGTCGGTTCAAAGAGGCGGAGGTGTTTTATAAGCGTGCACTGGTTTTTCTGGAAAAAGCTTTTGGTGCGGACGACCCACAAGTGGCGCAAGCCTGTAATAATCTCGCTGAACTTTATTATGCCCAAGGCAAGTTTGCTGAGGCGGAACCCATGTTTAAGCGGGCCATTCCATTCCTAGAAAAAAGCTTCGGTCAGGATGACCCACGTGTCGCTGTCGCTTTGTTGAATTTAGGAACGGTTTATAAAAGCCAGGGGAGGTTGGATGAATCAGAAGCCCTTTATAAGCGAGCCTTTGTCATGTACGAAAAAGCGCTGGGTCCCCAGCACCCCGACTTGGGAGTCGTCCTTGAAAATTTGGGCGAGCTCTATAAAGCCCGGAAAAAATACGATCTGGCTCTGCAGAATCATGAGCGAGCCCTCAAAATATACGAAATGAGTTATGGGCCGGATCATCCTTCGGTGGCCATGGCGGCAAATAGTTTGGGATCGCTCTATCAGTCCATGGGGCAATATGAGCCTGCGGAAAAGCATTATAAGAAGGCGCTGGGTTTTCTTGAGAAAAATCCTGACCAAAATAAAGAACAACTGCCGAGTGTGCTTTTGAACCTCGCTTTATTGTACAAAGAAAAGAAAGACTATGAAAAAGCGATCGCCACGTTTGATAAGATTTTGCCGCTAGTGGATAAGCTTTACGGTGCCGAAAGTGAAAAAACGGCGACGGCGTATGCATCCGCGGGTGACGTGATGCGGGCGGCTCGCGAGGCGGAGCGCGCGAAGGCTGCGCTTGAAAAGTCAGTGCTTATTTTTGAAAAGATCGGCAAACCGGAGGACGCCGCTTTCTCATACCATCATTTGGGGGACGTATATTGTGAGGAGAAGAACTATGTTGAGGCGGAGCGATGTTATTTGAAGTCTATTGAGTTGATTGAAGCTCGGAAACCAGGAGATGTCCGTTTGTTATCGCCGTTAGCGGGTTTAGCAAAAACGTACATGGACCAGAAAAAGGCTACGGAAGCGGACGCCATATTTAAGCGGGCATTAGACCTAGCAGAAAAGAATCTGGGGGAAGAACCCGAAACGGCATTGATGATGTTGAGTTATGGATCCTTTCTTTATAAGGAGAAACGAACAGCGGAGGCGGAAGCGCTGTTTAAGCGAGCCCTTGTCATCCAAGAAACGAAGCTCGGGAAAGACTCTTCTGAAGTGGCGTACACACTCAACAACCTTGCGATTGTCGCCACAACGTCTAAAAACTTTACCGAAGCCGAAGGTTACCTGATGCGTGCGATGGATATTTATAGTAAAACCTCCGGCACCAATAGCGCTGGTTATCTCGAGGTCGCAAAAACGCTATCTACGATTCAGCAACACGCCAAAGGAACACCGAAGAATTAGACCTTAAATAAGGGTTCAAAACAAAGGGCTTGCGTTTTTGAGCTCAAACATTACGTTTTGCTTCCCTTTTTAAAAAGTAAGTGAGGAAATTATGAAAGACATCCATCCCGACTATAAAGAATCCCAAGTCTCTTGTGCTTGTGGTCACGTTTTTAAGACACGCTCGACCCGGCAGAATCTTCGTCTAGGCATTTGTGCAGCTTGTCATCCGTTCTTTACGGGTACCCAAAAGTTTGTGGATACCGCCGGACGCATTGAAAAGTTTGCACGACGTTTCGGTTCATCTTCCATCAAAAGCAAAGCTTCTGAAAATAAGGCGACCGAAGCTAAAGACGCTGAGAAGAAGGCGTAGGTTTTTTCCAGAGAACAGGTGTTTTTGGTCTGCACAGGCCAAAAACACCTTTTTCATTCTCAGAGGGGTCTTTTCCTGCCTAGTGTCTTGAGAGCTATCTATGGATTTAAGAGTACATGTAGAGCGGTATCGTAAACGGTTTGCGGAAGTAGAACGCGAACTGGGTGATCCCTCGTCCTTTTCGAACAACCGTAAGATGGGCGAACTTGGAAAAGAACATGCACGGATCAAAAAGATTATCGAACTTGATGCCGCTTTGAAAAAAGCGAAGGTTGAACTCGAAGAGAATCAGCAAATCATTTCCGCAAACGAAGATCCTGAATTAGCGGATATGGCGCGGGCGGAAGTTGAAGGGATCAATGCCCGTATTCCCAAACTTGATTTTGATCTCCAGTGCGTGATTTTACCTCCCGATCCTGTGGAAGATCGGAATGCTATTGTCGAAATACGGGCCGGGACAGGCGGCGATGAAGCCGGGTTGTTTGCGGCGGATCTTTACCGTATGTACACGCGGTTTGCTGAAACACAAGGCTGGAAAGTTGAGTCCATTGATTCCTCTTCAGCGACGTTGGGCGGGTACAAAGAAATTATTTTTGCGGTGACTGGTCCTAATATTTTCCAACGCCTCCGATTTGAAAGCGGGGTGCATCGTGTTCAACGCGTGCCCGCCACTGAGGCACAAGGAAGGATTCATACCTCCGCCGCAACGGTTGCTGTGTTGCCTGAAGCCGAGGAAGTTGATGTGGTGATTAATCCTTCGGACTTAGAAATTTCCGTCTGCCGATCGGGTGGGCCCGGGGGACAAGGGGTTAACACAACGGATTCCGCTGTTCAGATATTGCATAAACCCACGGGATTAATTGTGCGATGTCAGGATGGTCGGTCCCAGTTAAAGAATAAAGAAAAGGCCTTCGGGGTATTGCGTTCGCGCCTCTTGGAATTGAAGCTCGCGGAGGAGCAGGCAAAATACGCCGCTCATCGGAAATCTCAAATTGGTTCAGGGGATCGAAACGAAAAAATTAGAACTTATAATTACCCCCAAAATCGCGTGACGGATCATCGCATAAATCTGACGCTTTATAACCTCTCCCAGTTTATGGAAGGCGACATCGACGAGATGATCAATACACTGGTGTCCAAGGACTTGGAAGAGCGCCTTGCCGACATGAACAAATAATCCAGGGTGAACTTTTGAAAATCCTCGAGGTTATACAGAACACTTCGAAATTTTTTGAGAAACGCGGGATTGAAAGTCCCCGTTTACAAATCGAACTTCTTCTTGCCCATTTCCTGTGTATGAAGAGGATGGACCTGTACATGCAGTTCGAAAGGGAACTGTCCGAGGCCGAATTAGGCCCCCTTCGCGATGCAGTGAAGAAAAGGTCCGAGGGCGTGCCACTGCAACATTTGACTGGAGATACAGGGTTTTACGGAGAAATCTTTAAGGTGTCACCTTCGGTTCTTATACCCCGGCCTGAAACAGAAATTTTAATCGAACACGCTTCCGGTTTTATTAAAGCACTGGATGCACCTCGTATCTTAGACGTGGGAACCGGGAGCGGCGTTATTGCCGTGATGCTTGCAAAACTTCATCCGTCAGCTGATATAACGGCAGTGGATATTTCCTCAGAAGCCTTGTTAGTGGCGCGAATAAACGCTGAGCGAGTGTTAGGGCCCGATCATAAGGTTCGCTTTGTAGAAGGGGACCTACTTTTATCTGTTGAAGGACCTTTCGATATGATCATCTCTAATCCGCCGTACATTGCTTCGGAAGTGATCCCCACATTGTCTCGTGAAGTGCAGCATGATCCCAAGCTTGCCTTGGATGGAGGAGTGGACGGATTACAGATTATTCGCGATCTCATCATGCAAAGCAGCAGTAAACTTAAGGACTCCGGACGGCTTTTCGTTGAAATTGGCTATGACCAAAGTAAACAATGCTTGGAATTGTTGGCACAAGGCGGATATGAAAATTCACAGGTAATACAAGATTTAACCGGCAGGGACCGGGTGATCACCGGGGGGTGGGGAAGTTCAACAAAGTCTTAATAATCGCAAAAAAAGTACAATTGGCCGATTTTTTGCTTTCCCCTTATACGTTTTCTAACACACTCAGCATTCTCTTATGGACAAATTTATTATTGAAGGTGGAACGCAGTTAAATGGCACACTCAAGGTGAGTGGCTCAAAAAATTCAGCTTTACCGATCCTCGCGGCCACGGTTTTGACTCGGGGCATCTCAACGATCCGGAACGTGCCTCAGTTGAGTGATATTCGGTTCATGCTCCAAATTCTTAAATATTTGGGAGCGGTCATTACCTTTGAAGACGGTGTTGTCACCATTGATGCTGCGGAAATTTCTTCGGTGACTCCTTATGACCTAGTGCGAAAGATGCGTGCATCCGTGTGTTTGCTCGGGCCCATTCTGGCGCGTAACAAGGAAGTTACCATTTCATTGCCCGGTGGATGCGTGATAGGCGATCGTCCGATTGATATTCATTTGAGAGGTATTGAAGCCCTAGGTGCAGAGGTGACTTCAACAGGTGGAAATATTCATGCGGCGGCACGTGAGCTTGTGGGCACAGAAGTCAACATGGGTGGTAAGTTCGGAAGTACAGTGCTCGGGACCGATAACATCATGATGGCCGCGACACTCGCTAAAGGCACGACTGTGATTGAACAAGCTGCCTGTGAACCTGAAGTCGTGGATCTCGCCAACCTTCTTAATAAGATGGGTGCTAAAATTACTGGAGCCGGAACGCGTACGATTGTCATCGAAGGAGTTAAAGAACTAAACGGAGTTGAATACGACGTGATCCCCGATCGTATCGAAGCCGGAACATTCCTTGTCGCTGTCGCTGCCACGGGTGGCACGCTGACCTTAGAGGGTGTGGATGTCAGTCATCAAAGCGCCCTGTTAGCACAGTTGAAACAATGCAAAGCTCAAATTGAAGTTGGGGCGACATCCATCACGATTAAAGGTCAACCGCCAGTCTGTTCCTTGGAGATTTTGACGGAAACTTATCCAGGCTTCCCAACGGATATGCAGGCCCAAATGTGCGCACTGCTCACCGTCACAAAAGGGATAAGTTTTATCACGGAAAAAATTTATCCGAACCGGTTCATGCACGTAAGTGAGTTGAAGCGTTTGGGATCCGATATTAAAATGGAAGGCGCCACTGCCATTATCCGAGGTGTCCCTGAATTGATTGGAGCCCCTGTTATGGCCTCAGATCTTCGGGCATCAGCAGCCCTTGTCATCGCAGGGTTAATGGCCAAAGGCCGCACAGAAATTAACCGCGTTTATCATATTGACCGCGGATACGAACAAATTGATAAAAAACTTAATTCCGTAGGCGCCCGCATCCTCCGCGCCAAAGACACTGAACCTTAAAAAACGATTTCGGTCATCGGGCATCTAAACTCCCCCGCACGCAACCCCCTTTAGGGTTGTGCTGACCTCTCGCATATAACCCAGAGTAGCTCCGCAACTCTGGGCTTTGAGGCGAATCCCCTTGGGCTTCGTCGCGAGAACTCGCGAGGAAGTAACACATTTACAGATAGTTTGTCCGTCCCCTTTGATGCAACCTTTTGTTGCATATGCAACAAAAGGTTGTATGCCGCTTTCCTTTCCGTCCGTCGTCTGGCTCGCGACAATTAGATTTGCCCACTGACGACAATTAAAAGTGACCACCCAAGGGGTGGTTTTTTTATTTGTAGGTGCCGCGGGTTGACGCGGGA
>JAWXCD010000036.1:0-58365 GCA_034440535.1 Verrucomicrobiota bacterium
CGATCTGTCCCTGTTGGAGCCGAAATAAAAATTGAATAACTCAGGCTGTACATTGCGTAATGTTCCTAGCGTTGATAGCGTGTCCGTCCCTAGCGCGTAAAAAGTCCGTGTAGGTGATCGTTGGAGCCGAAATAAAAATTGAATAACTCAGGCTGTACATTGCGTAATGTTGATAGCGTGTCCGTCCCTAGCGGCGTCGACATTGCGTAATGTTGATAGCGTGTCCGTCCCTAGCGGCGTACCTAGCGATCTTTGCGTAGAGGAGATTGCCGTGTTGCACGGTGCGACATTGCCCAGAAAGTGATGACCATGATGCCTAACAAATCGCTGGAGCCAACAGCCGCCCCGCTCTCAGGTTTAGCGCGGCTCCCATTTCGAGCCACCGGTTCATCGGGCTGTGGCTCAGCTCTTATCCGTTAGGCTATTCCCTACGCATTGCTCAAACCAACCAAAATACACCTGTGAACACAACACTACTCTCATCAATTGAAGACTTCATTACGTCAGAATCCGTTCCGCGCGACGGCGATTTATTTGCCGGAGCGGGGTTGATTGTCACAGACGATCCCAAGCGGAATCGCCACGAGGACGATGTTTTTGTTCAGTCGCCACTCGCCAGGCAGATTAGCTGGGTAATTTTCCAGATGCAGTCCGTTTTTAGTGATGAGATTGACTACCTCAACAAGCGGACATTTTACCCGGCTATGGGTCGTGCTGCCAATGCAGCATTGAAATCTGGACTGTCTGAAAAGGATGTTTTGAGGGCGATCATTGCGGAGGCGAAAGACTTCTTCTTGAGCAACCGCCCTTAACATCCAAGCAAACATGTCGCAAAAACGCCTAACTTTTAAAGGAATGTAGAGAACGGGGGATGCAAGAGCATCCTCCGTTCTTTGCATTCAGTGTTGAACAACGCCGGGGGGAAGAGGTCGATATTACGTTCGGGCCGAGTCCCAATACCTCTTTGCGGAAAGTATTTTATTTACTGCTCTTACTTCAATCGGGAGCGGCATTTTCTGTGGATGGGGACGCCACGAGTCACGCCTCTTTGACCTTTTCGAGGGGGGATTTCCCGATTTTCTTGCTGAATCCGAGGGGAATCAACGGTGTCCAAAATTTGTAATTATAAAGTTGCATAAAGGCGCTGTAATCCGAGGGCAGACAAACTATTCGACCAGGAACGGAGAAAATGGCTCATTTCTAGTTTCATTTCAGTGGGAGTTTCTATAAATAACCAAGTATGACTAAGCCAATAAAAGTACTCGTTTGGCATTGGGGCAGGAGGGGCGGGGGTGTACAGCACACGTTACACCTTGGACGTGAGCTCATTAAAAATAAGGATTTGGACGTCACCTTTTCTTTATCAAAGCAATCGGATGTTTTTGAAGAAACATGTGCGCTGGATGAAGGTCCCGGGTTTCATATTGATACCTACACATCGACCCTTGGATTTCTTGGGAAAGCTTTTGCGTTGCCCTTACTAAAAATGCGATGGGCGAACTACCTTGAAAGTGAAAAGTTTGATGTGGTTTTATGCACCATGAGTCATTTGTGGAATTTTTTTATGGTATCTTCAATTTCGGCAAGTGGGGCTCGATACGTTTTGACCTTGCATGATGGAATGTTGCATCCCGGGGAAGATTATTATTTCAGAAGGAAATCATTTGAACATGAAATGGCGCATGTTGACCATGTGGTGACCCTCTCCAACCATGTGCGCGACGTTGTATGTAAGCATCATAAGTTTCCGCTAAACAGGACCAGCGTGATACCCTTGGGGTCTTTTGGGGAAGAGGAACCCTTTCCAAAGAAGTATCCAAGAGAAGGGGACCTGAAGCTGTTGTTTTTGGGGCGGATTGTTAAATACAAAGGCCTGCATTTTTTATTAGAAGCTTACAGGAAGTTGCGAGAAGAAAAGGCGCGTGTATCGTTGACTATAGCCGGGTCCGGGGATATCGAAGAGTATGCCGAACAGTTAAGGGGGCTTGAAGGAATAACGTTGGAGCACCGTTGGTTAGATGACAGTGATTTTCCTAGGTTCTGTCGTGCGGCTGATGTATTAGTTTGTCCGTATGTAGAAGCGAGTCAGTCGGGGGTTGTCCCAGGGGCGCTCCAAGCCGGACTTCCATCAGTAGTCACACCAGCAGGAGGGCTTAAGGAGCAGGTATCACATATGAAGACCGGTTATGTGTGCGAAGATATTTCCTCGGAAAGCGTTTATAAAGGAATTCGGTTCCTATTAGATAATCCCTCCGAATACGAAAAAATGTCGATTGCCGCGCTCGCGTATGTGAAAGATGAGTTGTCTTGGGCGACCCTAGCTGAAAAACATAGTGGAGTAATGAAACAAGTCGTCAGACCAGAGCTATAATATGTGTGGAATCGCTGGAACATTTGGACGAGTACTCGATGAGATCATCGCACGACGAGTCGCGGGCACATTGAGCCATCGCGGTCCCGACGCACATGGGATATGGAATGATCCATCAGGCGCAACGCTCATTCACACTCGGCTCTCCATACTTGATCTTTCTTCCGCAGGCGCGCAGCCGATGGAATCTGAGGCCGGCAGATTTACGCTGACCTATAATGGTGAAATTTACAATATTCACGAACTGCGCGCTGAGCTTGAGATGGCCGGAGCCAAGTTCAAGGGGCATAGCGACACAGAGGTGTTACTTGCGGGAATTGAAAGACTAGGATTAGAGGAAACTTTACCGCGCATTGCTGGGATGTTTGCGTTTGCCGTGTGGGATCGCCAACTTAAACAAATGCATTTGGTGAGGGATAGGCTGGGAATCAAGCCCCTTTATTATAGTTATGCAGAAGGAAAAGGTTCCTTTGGTTCTGAACTCAAGGCCATGATGGCGCTACCGGGGTTTTCTAAAGACCTTGATTTCGAAAGCTTAGGCTACTTCTTTCGGTACGGATATATTCCTGCCCCGCGTTGCATCTTTAAACATGTTGAAAAGGTGCTTCCCGGAGAATGGGTCCGTTTTTCTGCTGAAGGGATTATTAAAAAGCGTTATTGGAACGCCCATGACTACGCGGCAGCACCTGTCTCCACCCTTACTTTTAAGGAGACCGTCGACGAGTTGGAGCAACGCCTCATTATGCATCTGAAAGAACACATGGTTGCAGATGTTCCCGTTGGAGCGTTTTTGTCAGGGGGCATTGATTCGACTACATTAGTGGCCTTAGCCCAGAGTGTTTCCACGCGTAAGATTAAAACTTATTCAATTGGGTTCACCGAGAAAACATACGATGAGAGCGAGTTCGCCGGGGCTGTGGCGGAGCGGTTGGGAACCGAGCACACCCGGTTTATGTGCGATCCAAAAGAAGCCTTGGAAATGGTTGAAACCATTCCTGATTTCTACGATGAACCCTTTGGTGACTCATCAGCTATTCCCACAATGATGGTCTCACGCATGGCGCGAAAGGAAGTCACTGTTGCGATGAGTGGCGATGGGGGGGACGAACTTTTTGGTGGTTATAACCGATACTTGCTCTGGCGGAAAATGGTGAGGAATGGCGCCGTAGGCCGAGTTGCGGCATCGGTGGTAAGGCGATTACCTACCTCTGTGGTCGCACGCATGGTAACCGGGGGAAGTTGGGTATATCCCGCTTTGCGTGGAATGTCGGAGCCCGGGGTGCGCGTAAAAAAAGCGGCACAACTGGTCTCACGTACCGCAGAAGAATTTTTCTCAAAAGCCATTACGGTGTCTGGAAGCGAGTATTATCCCTTGAGATCGAATTTCCCCGAACTGCACTTGAACGCGAACAAGGCACTTTCAGTGGAACGCACAATGATGATGCATGATTTGACCCATTATTTGCCTGAGGACATTTTGACAAAAGTCGACCGTGCCACGATGAGCGTTTCGTTGGAAGGACGTGTGCCTTATTTGGATCATAGACTGGTGGAGTGGAGTTGGACATTACCCATGGAGCATTTGATAAAAGATGGGGAGGGGAAACGGATACTCAGATCGGTCCTCTATAAACATGTGCCTAAAGAAATGATGCAACGGCCAAAACGTGGATTTGCGATACCGGTGCATGACTGGTTCCGTGGTCCATTGAAAACTCGGTTTGAGTCTGTGTATCATGAGTCCGCAAAAGAGTGTGGTGATTGGCTAGCCCTCACAGTTGTAGATCGGACTTGGAAAAGACATCTTCAAGGCCAGGACGAACTGGGGCATCAGTTATGGAACTACTTCATGTTTTTTCTTTGGTATCAAAAGTATTTAAGGTAGAAATAAGGCAATGGCGAAAATTGGAATAGTTGGAATGGGTTACGTGGGCCTTCCCCTGACCTTGCGTTTCTCCGAGCGTGGAGTGTCAGTCATTGGGTTTGATATCGATCCGGAAAAGATCGAGAAGCTTAACTCTGGGGCCTCGTACATCAAACATATCACGGACGACCAGATTAAAACTTGGTTTGTCGATAAGAAGCTGGCGCACGCGACGTTCGACTTTTCGCGGGTTCAGGAGTGCGACGCCATTATCATTTGTGTCCCGACACCCCTGACGGAGAATCGGGAGCCGGACTTGAGTTACGTCATTAATACGGGGCACGAAATAGCTCCGCACCTCAAGAAAGGAATGACCGTTATACTCGAATCGACAACGTACCCCGGCACTACCGATGGGGAGTTGCGCCAAGTATTGGAAGAGGAATCGGGATTAAAGGCGGGGGTTGATTTCCATTTAGCCTTTTCGCCAGAACGGGAAGATCCGGGGAATAAAGATTTCAGTGTCAGTAAGATCCCTAAAATCGTCGGAGGTCTAACACCCGAGTGTCTGAAGAAAGCGTGTAGTATTTATGAGCTGGCCCTTGAAAAAGTGATCCCAGTTTCATCATGCCGCGTCGCTGAAGCGATCAAGTTGACTGAGAACATTTTTCGCTCGGTAAACATAGCGATGGTGAACGAGCTTAAGGTTGTGTTCGAGCGGATGGGGATTGATGTCTGGGAGGTGATTGAAGGAGCCAAGACAAAGCCGTTCGGGTATATGCCCTTTTATCCCGGGCCAGGCTTAGGGGGACATTGCATTCCCATTGATCCGTTTTATCTGACATGGAAAGCGCGTGAGTTTGGATGTACGACCCGGTTCATTGAATTGGCAGGGGAAATTAACACTGGAATGCCCGATTATGTGATCCATCGGTTGATGCTTGCGTTGAATGACAACGGACGCGCGATAAAAGGCGCAAAGATTTTAATCTTAGGATTAGCCTATAAATCGGACGTGGACGATGATCGAGAAAGTCCCTCTTACGTACTTTGGGAAAAGTTGGATAAACTCGGTGCGATTGTAGATTATAGCGACCCGCACATACCTGTGGTTCGACCTTCGCGCAAGCACGGCCATTTTGCAGGACAAAAATCTGTGCCTTTGAGTGCGGCTAGCATTGCTGGTTACGATGCATTGCTCATCGCCACAAAGCACAACTCTGTAGATTATACATTTGTACAACAAAACGCCCGCCTGATTATCGACACTCGCAATGTCGTTCAGAGTTCGGATAAAGTCTGGAAAGCCTGAGGTCATGGGAGTTTATTTAATTACTGGAGGATGCGGTTTTATTGGTTCTCACATTGCCGAGCGTCTACTTTCTGAAGGACACGAGGTTGTGGTTCTCGACAATCTCAGCACGGGGCATGAGCACAATTTAAAACATTTATCAGGCCCTATCACTTTCGTTCACGGAGCGGCAGGAGACGAGGTGGTTGTTCGGAAATTAATGAGTTCTAAAAAAATTGATGGGATCTTTCATCAGGCCGCTATCCCATCTGTTCCACGCTCTATCAATGAACCATTGCAATGTCAATTGTCGGGTGAAGTCGCGACACTCACCTTGCTGAGATGCGCTGTCGATGCAGGCGTCAAACGTGTAGTCTATGCAGGATCATCGAGTGTTTATGGAGATACCCCGACGCTCCCCAAAGTTGAGGACATGGCGCCCAGTCCCAAAAGTCCTTATGCGGTGAGCAAGTTGGCTGGGGAAAGTTACATGACCGTTTTTGCGAAGTGTTACCCGATCGATACTGTAACCCTGCGTTATTTTAATGTGTTCGGGCCGAGGCAAGATCCAGCCAGCCCGTACTCCGGTGTCATGGCCAGGTTTCTGACCGCGATACGCGCTGGGGAACGCCCCGTCATTTTTGGAGACGGCAATCAGACCCGCGACTTTACGTACGTGTCTAACGCAGTTGACGGGAACTTGCTTGCCATGTTTAACCCACAACCATTGGGAGGGGCAGTAATTAACATTGCTTCGGGCGACCGCGTTTCTCTTCTTGAGGTTGTTAGCGCATTTAACGAAGTACTTGGAACTAAGTTTGAACCTGATTTCAAACCGGAACGGGCGGGGGATGTGCGCGATTCGCTCGCAGACCTTTCAAAAGCACGCACCCTTCTTGGTTTCACGCCGCGTATCCATTGGCGTGACGGAATTAAAAAACTGGTCGCTTATGCCTGAGCGCCGGGCCGCTCAGCGGCTTTTCTTCATCGTTAATGTCGATTGGTTTTTTCTCAGCCATCGACTTCCTCTCGCTCAAGCCGCTCAAAAGGCTGGGTGGGATATTCAACTTCTGACCGCATCTACCGGTCGTTTCCCTGACTTAGAAAAAGGAGGAGTTCCGTGCTTGGAAATTCCATTTGCGCGGTCTTTCTCTCATCCCTTTCACGAACTGAAGTGTGTTTATCTCCTGATAAAATCATTCAGGGACACCCCGCCTGATGTTATCCATTGCGTGGCGTTGAAAGCCATCATTCTTGGAGGAATAGCTGCCCGTTTTTGTGGCGTTAAACGGGTGGTGTACGCGGTGACTGGAATGGGGAGCATGTTCATCAAGGAGACACTTTTTGCGCGAATGTACCAAGGTGTCTTTAAACTGATTCTCTCATTTCTATTTCATCAATCTGGAGCGAGAATCATCATGCAGAATGCCGAGGATGTGGATTACTTTAAGCGTGAAGGATTGGCGCCCCCTGACAAAATTGAACTCATAAAGGGTGCTGGGGTTGATGTGAATCTGTGGGAATCTAAACCAGAGCTTGAGGGCGGGCCGTTTATTTGTCTCATGCCCGCGCGGTTGCTGAAGGATAAAGGGATCTGGGAGTTTATGAAGGCAGCTCGGATACTGCACAAAAAACATGGTGCGAAAATTCTGTGTAGAATTTGCGGTGACGAAGATGCCGGAAATCCCACGTCGATTTCAGCGCATGAGTTACAGCCTTATATTGACGATGGAAGTATTGAATGGAGCGGTCACCGCAAAGACATGAAGGCCGAGTTTGAAAAATGTCATATGGTAGCGCTTCCATCTTATCGTGAAGGATTACCCAAGGTGCTTATTGAAGCTGGGGCCAGTGGCCGTGCGTCCGTGACGTGTGATGTGACCGGATGCCGAGAGGTGATCAAGGATGGCGTAAACGGATTATTAGTTGAAGCGCGGAACGCAGAGAAACTCGCGGAGCGGATTGAGTGGATGATGGAGCATCCCTTGGAGCGGCGGCGAATGGCACTATTGGCCCGAGAAATAGTGGAACAAGAATTTGCGTTGGAGAAGGTGTTAACTAGAACGCTTCGAATTTACGAGACTGTCTGAGTGGCTTCAGTTCGTGGGGGGGCCAGTTTAAGCAGCGAGTGTGTCAGGTTGCGTAATTGGAAAATGTTTATGGGTTTGGACAGAATGGTCACAGGTCCGTGAGAGAGAACGCGGTCCAAGACTTTGTTGTCAATGAATGCGGTTATGATTACTACCAATAAATTGGGCTGCGACTTGACGACCCACTCATAAATCTCGTCGCCTTTCATGAGGGGCATAATCATATCCAAAAACATTAAATCAAATTTTTGGGCTCTGATCTTGTTGATCGCGTCACGCCCGTCCATGGCAGAATGAAGCTGGCACGGTTCATCTTTGAGAACGTCCTTGATGAGTTGGTGGATCATGGGTTCATCGTCGACGATAAGAATTTGGGGAGTGTAAACCGGCGCGGCAGACTTGTTGCCATTTTCAGCTTTGTTCAAAATTTGGGAATCAAGTTCGTCTTTTTTAATGCGCCAACGTCCGCCAATCTGAACTGCTGGGAGTTGGTTTTTCTGAACGAGGTAATAGACAGTAGGGATAGGAATCCTCAGGTAAGCTGCGGCTTCCTTAACTGTGATTAGATTAGGTTGCATTGTATGGGGGGTTTAAAAGACTTTGGGAGCAGCTCAACCAATGTCTACAACGTTTCAGTTTATGTTACTGTTTATAAAAGGATTCTGATATTTCGAATGTTATAGTAGATCTACTATAACTGGAACCAGTATAAGACAAACTTTTGTTTACATGCAATCCTTAATACTTCCCATAAAATGAAGACACTTAAATTATTAATAGCCATTGAGCTTCTTCCCTTTGTTTATGGGATCACGGTGGCTTTTGCATCTGTTATTAATAGGTTAGGAGGGTTTCAATCACTTTCGACTACACAACCGCTGCTCCTTTTTTTGGGTGGTGTAGTCGCGTGCGTTGTCCTTTTTGTAGCTTTGCCCAGACCGATGCGCCTCTATGTTTTAGGTCACGAATTAACCCACGCTTTATGGGTCTGGTTGCTCGGGGGAAAGGTTTTCTCCATTAAAGTCACTGCGGAAGGGGGTCATATTAAAACCGATACCGTCAATTTCTGGATTGCGTTGGCCCCTTATTTTTTCCCGTTTTACACTTTTATTCTCCTCGGCCTATTCCTGATTGCCTCGCTCTTTTGGAATTTGGTCCCGTACCTATCGATTCTTTATTTCCTTATGGGGGTTACATGGGGGTTTCATCTTTACTTTACAATAGTGATGATTCCTACAGACCAACCGGATATCACAATGAACGGATGGGTGTTTTCTTTGGTGGTGATCTATATAGTCAACGTGTTGGTCCTTTTCCCATTTGTGCTATTACTTTCGGGAAAAGTGGGAGCCGGGGAAGCGTGTATGATGATTCTAAACGAAACGGTAAAGGCTTACTCAATTGTTTTAAAATTCATTTGGGCGTCGATAGTTTCAATTTACCACATCATCGCCGGCTAAATTTCACCTTAGGCATGCAGCGGTGAATCACCTTGCCAACGCGCACGCCAAGGGGTAACTGTAACGGCGCATGGACATCGGCTTATTATTAAAACCATCTCAAATCAAACTGGAATTACAGGCAACCGACCGCTGGAAATCCATTGAAGAACTGGCTGGGTTTCTGGCTGAGTCAGGGTTCATCCCGCAAAGTCGGCTTCAAGGCGTGATTCATGCGCTCCGCGACCGCGAGGAAAAAATGAGCACCGGGATTGGTTTCAACGTCGCCATCCCGCATGCCACAACTGATCTTGTGACAGAGTTAACCGCTGCGTATGGTCGATCCCAACACGGTCTAGCTTTTGATGCATTGGATGGGCAGCTAGTGAAACACGTCCTCGTTTTGCTTGTTCCGAAAAATCAATTTCAATTGCATTTACGGACCCTGGCCTCTTTGGCCAAGTTTCTTAAAGAACCAGCCACCCGCGATGCTCTCGATGCTGCACGCACTGTCGAAGAAGCCTACGGCGTGTTCGCCAAAGCAACCTTGGAATCTTAATCATGAGTTCGCCCGCCCTTGTTATTAGTGAAAGGCTCCAACCTGCATTTGAAAAGGTGCTCGGTCAAAAGCCTGATTTGAAAGCACTGGTTAAACCCTGTCTTGATAAAAGGTTTGGGGATTATCAATCCGCCTTTGCGATGGGAGCGGCCAAAGAACGTAAAATCAATCCTCGTGAGGTGGCGACTCAAGTGCTCGCGCTCATTGATGTGTCGGACATTTGTGAGACTCCCACCATTGCAGGCCCCGGCCCAATGAGTATGGGGTTTATCAATTTTAAACTCAAGGTTGAGTACGTCACGGCCCTTCTGAAAGAAGCTTGTGTCGATGAACGGCTCGGCGTGGGTCGGGTCACGTCGCCCATTCGCACGGTGCTGGACTTTTCTAGTCCGAACGTCGCCAAACAAATGCACGTTGGGCACATCCGCTCTACATTTCTTGGTGATGCACTTGCCCGTATCATGCGATTTCTCGGACATAATGTCATCACTGACAATCATATTGGGGATTGGGGCACGCAGTTCGGGATGTTGATCTACGGTTATAAAACCTTTTTGGATCAGGCAGAGTTTGAAAAAGATCCCATCAAAGAACTTGAGCGCCTTTATAAAAAGGTGAACGAACTTCAGAAGGCTGACGAACCAGTGCGTGACGCAGTTCGTCAGGAGCTGGTTAAACTGCAATCAGGCAACGAGGAAAACTTACGTTTATGGACCCAGTTTATTGAGGTTTCGAATGTTCAGTTCGAACGGGTTTATAAACGGCTCGATGTTACTTTCGATTACACGTTGGGAGAAAGTTTTTATAATCCCCAGCTCAAGGGGGTCGTGCAGGAGTTGGTGAATCTCAATATAGCAGCGCCGAGCGAAGGGGCCCTTTGCGTATTTTTCCCGGATCACCCTGATTTGCTCGAAAAGCCTTTCTTGATCCAGAAAACCGACGGTGCCGCTTTATATGCGACCACTGATTTAGCAACCTTGAGGTATCGGTTGGAACATTTTAAAGCGCAGAAGGTGCTTTACATCACGGACATGAGACAACAGCTGCATTTTAAGCAGCTCTTTGAAACCTCGAAAAAATGGGGACTTAAAATAGATCTCGAACATGTGTGGTTTGGAGCCATCCTTGGTGATGACGGAAAGCCGATCAAAACACGCGACGGCCAGCCTGTGAAACTTGAGGCATTGCTCGATGAAGCTGAGGAACGCGCGATGGCAGTGATTAAACCTGACGCCCCGTTTACGCCGGAGATGAAGAAAGAAATTGCACGGGTTATTGGAATTGGTTCGATAAAGTACGCTGATCTCAACCAGAATCGCACCTCGGATTATGTTTTTTCGTGGGATAAAATGCTTTCTCTACAAGGGAACACGGCGCCTTACGTGATGAATGCCTTTGCCCGGATCCAATCCATCTTTCGCAAGGGCGGGGAAGAGGTGTCCGCGGATATGCTTATTTTAAAGGAGGAGGCAGAGATTGGTTTGGCTTTGGAACTGTTGCGGTTTGAAGAAATGCTCAACCTTGTTTTGGACGACAACCGGCCGAATTTCCTTTGCCAATATTTATACGAACTGGCTTCCAAGTTTCATGGGTTTTACGAAAAGTGCCATGTCCTCAACGCTTCCGAAACTGAACGCCGCTCTCGGTTAGTGCTCTGTGGTCTTACCTCCCGCACTCTTAAAAAAGGTTTGGAGTTGCTCGGCATCCAAACTGTTGAGCAGATGTAAGAGAAGCATTGAGATTTATTCCACTGGATATTAATTCGGAATTTTTTAATAAGAAAAATCGAATACGGAAACCCATCCCCTCGGTCAAATCGACTCCAGACTTAATTTTCTAAAAACCCAGTTGGAACTGCGAACGCCTAAAACTAAAGCCACGAAGATTGTCGTGTTAGGTAAGGCACCCCAAAAATTTACGGTGTCGGGCTTGTACGTAAAACTAAAATTCAGCGCAAACCCGAAGATGAAGGTTTTTAAGAAGGAGTGCGCGGAGGTTTTTATTGAGTTGAGTAAGTTGCATGGAACAACTAGCAAACTAAGGGTTGCAGCGACATGGCTCCTTCTTGACTGGCCTCGGTTGCTTAAGCGACTGAAACTCTATGGGATTTGACGGAGGAACGCTGCGTTGTTGGGGTGTTTTTCGAGGAATGAAAGCAGACGTTCCATCGCTTGTTCAGGACTGTGACCCGTGAGACCGCGGCGGACTTTATTAATTTTTTCAAGTTCATGCGGAGGGATGAGTAATTCCTCCCGTCGCGTGCCTGATTTTGCAATATCCACTGCAGGGAAGATACGATTGTCAGCGAGTTTTCGGTCGAGGACAAGTTCCATGTTTCCAGTGCCTTTAAATTCTTGGAAGATGAGTTCGTCCATGCGGGAGCCCGTATCGATCAAAGCCGAAGCGACGATAGTCAAAGACCCCGCTTCTTCGGTATTACGAGCAGCGGCGAAAATTTTACGTGGGATTTCCATACCTCTAGCGTCCATACCACCAGAAAGTGTGCGACCAGAATTGCCCATGTTATTATTAAAAGCCCGGCCTAAACGTGTAAGGGAATCGAGTAAGATAAAAACGTCCTTACCCATTTCGACCATGCGCTTAGCTTTTTCCATGGCAATTTGCGAAATCCGCACATGGCTTTGAATGTTCATGTCGTTAGAGGAGGCGATGACCTCGCCTTTAACGTTTCGACGAACTTCAGTGACTTCCTCAGGACGTTCGTCCACGAGTAAAACCATCAGATGCACATCAGGATGGTTAATCGTCAGAGCGTTGGCGATATGTTGTAAGAGAGTTGTTTTGCCTGTGCGTGGAGGAGCTACAATCAAACCCCGTTGACCTTTGCCGATGGGGGTCATCAGGTCGATCACGCGTGTTGTGAGAATTTCAGGGCGTGTTTCGAGGACAAACCGTTTATTTGGGTTGATGGTCGTGAGTTGTTCGAAAGGGACTAAGTTTTTATACTTTTCGACAGGCTCACCGTTGATGGTTTGAATCGAGCGCAGTTGTGGGCCTTTGTTGCTTTGAATGATTTCGCCGCGTACCACTAGACCTTCGCGCAGGTTGTTGTGACGGATGAGATCAGGGAGAACAAAAATATCAGTTTTAGTGGGTTCGTAGTTTTTTGAAGCGTCACGGAGAAACCCGTAACCTTTGTCGGAAACCTCGAGTAAACCTTCCCCGTAAATAGGTTCGCGAACTGGAGGAACGTAAGGGGCAGGAGCAGGAGCTGGAGCCGCAACAGGTGCAGCGGGCAGGGGTTGCGTCGGCTGAGGCTCGGAAGGAGCAGCAGGCGAAGAAGCAACGGGAGCAGGTGTTACTTGTCTCGGCTGTGTCCGAGTTTTAGGAGCGGCGACAATTTGAGCCGGTGACGACGTGGCAGCGGGAGTAGCGGCCTCGAAACCTGGTTTTGGCGCAGCCACAGACGTTAAAGATGTAGTATCGGGCGATGCGGCATCAGGCGCTGGGACTTGACCGGGAGCGGATGCTTGTAGGTTAGGATCCTGTTCGACGGTATTTTCTGGTGATGTTGATTTTGTTCCCCTACGTGAGGGTGACCTGCGTGTCCTTGTGACTTTTCCAGTACGTGGCATAGCTTTCCTTGCGCTTCTTTTTAAAGAGCTTTAATCAATTAGATATAAGAGTTTTATGATGTTAACACTGAGTTTTGACCCAAGTTGGCGATTAACCGGGAATCCTGACAAGAATGAGCTCAGGAAATCAGATGTTGAAAAACCTATGCCAATTCCTGAGATCATGCAAGCATTATTTGAATTTTGATTTTCGACCATGTCTTTTGTTATTTTTAACGACCCAAGCTTAATTGCGATCCACAAGCCCTCCGGCCTCAATACGCATCGTCCCGACGACCTTGCTCCCGAAGGGGTTTACGAGTGGCTCCAACGCCACTTCCCGCTTTTCCCCATCTCCATCGCTCACCGGCTCGATAAAGAAACATCCGGAGTTCTGGTCTTTCCCGCGTCGTCCCATTGCGCCAATGTATCGGGGCAATTTGAACGCCGCGAGATTCGGAAAACATATTTCTTCCTTACTCGCGGTAAACCACCCAATCCCGAATGGTCATCAACAAACCCAGTCCAAGGCCAAAAAGCGCAAACTAGATTTGTCGTGGATAAACATATCAGTAATCAGCTATTTTTGTGCCGCGCATACCCCATTTCTGGGCGAACTCATCAAATCCGCCAACATGCAGCTGCTTCAGGTGTCCCTATTTTAGGGGATACACCTTACGGAGGCCCTCCGGCGTCTCGGTTGTTCCTGCACAGCCAGCAGTTGATTATGAAGCATCCGGTCACCGGCAAGGAACTTGTCCTTGAGGCACCTTTTCCTGAATCCTTCTTAAACCCCGATAAACCTTGGGAACATTCTGCACACATGGAGGACCCAGATTTTATCACGACCGCGCACAGGTTTTCCGTAAAAGGATTTTCTAAACCTGTGACCATAGAGCAGCTGGGCGAAGTTCTATTAATTCATGATCAACAAGTTCCCGATCAAGATGTCATTCAATTTGTGGCCTCGAGGCATCCCGGTAAGCCCTTGTATCTGAAAAAGGTGCGCAAGGAGATCCGGGGAGAGTTACCGGCCCAAGAACATCTAGCGGGGCCCGTGGTTGAAAGCGCGATTACTGTAAAGGAAAACGGATTAACGTATAAGTTGAGTTTGGCTGAAGGGTATTCGACTGGTTTATTTTCAGACCAACGAGAAAACAGATTTTCCCTCATGAACTGGGCCCGATCGCACCAAGGAACACCAAAAGTCTTAAATCTTTTCTCTTATACTTGCTCCTTTTCTGTCGCTGCCGCCGCTGCCGGGGCCAGTACCGTGAGTGTGGATCTTTCCAAGAAATATTTGGATTGGGGTCGGGAAAACTTTGCGCTCAATAACATGCCGCTTGAGAATCATGATTTTATTTTTGGGGATGTGTTTGATTGGCTGAAACGGTTGGGTAAGAGGCAGGGAAAATATGATCTCATCATTGTTGATCCTCCCACTTTTTCGACATCAAAAAAGAGTGGAAGTTTCCGGGTCGAAAAGGATTTTCCAGAGCTGATTAAAGGATGTTTACAAGTAATGACACAAAAAGGAAAGCTCCTTTGCTCGACCAACAACCATACCTGGCCCCCAGCCGCATTTGCAGGGTGCATCAGCTCTGCCGTAAGGAACAGCGGCTGGAAAGTGACGGACACCCGATATCAATCGTTGCCCTTTGATTTCCTGATAACGGAGGACGACCCTGTCCGCCCCTACTTGAAGACACTCTGGTTGGATGTTGAAAAGAAATAAGTTCTCTGAGCCCTTGGCATATCAACAGTAGGGAATGTTTTCCAAGTCTACTGAACTCTCAAGATATGAAGATATAGTTAACCCCCGGAATTTCGGACATATGAGTTCACCCTATCATGCTCTTTTGCAAGCTTAACGCCCCGAGTTGAGTCGGATGGCTGGTGGGAGCGTGTTGCTTGCTGACTGTGGGTTACCTGACGTACTAAAACTTTTCAGTTTTACCCTCGTCCAAGATTCGCAAGCGGGAGGTGACCGCATGTTTGAGGGCGGCTTTTACAAGGCGTTGTAGGGGTTCTTCAATGGGCTCGTAACTAAAGCGGAACGATCCATAGTGCATGGGAATCAACCATTTCGACTGGAGGTCTTCAAACGCTTTTACCGCGTCTTCTGGGCCCATATGGTGGTCCTTTCCCGATGGAGTTTCGTAACATCCTATAGGAAGAAGTGATATTTCTGGGGCGAACCGTTTTCCGATTTCTTTGAACCCATGAAAATAAGTGCTATCCCCACAATGATATAAGGACCGATTTTTATATTGAATAATGTACCCACCGAATGTGCGGTGTTTGTCTGCCAGGACCCTAGCTCCCCAGTGAGCTGCCGGGGTAAAAGTAATTTTTAAATCTCCAAATTCGAGGGTTTCCCAGTGGTCCAGCTCTGAAACATTGGCAAATCTCAGTTTCCTAACGAGGTCCGAACATTTTTTCGGAACAACAATACTTTGATGACTCGCCACTTTTTTCAAGCTCGGCAGATGCAAATGATCAAAGTGCGCGTGTGTAATCAGTACAATGTCACAAACAGGCATGTCTTTGACATTGAACCCCGCTCTACGTAACCGTTTAAATCCCAATATCCAGTTGGCGAAATTGGGGTCGATCAAGATATTGTGTTTTTGTGTTTGGATCAAAAACGAAGCGTGCCCGATCCAAGTAATGGCAAATTCGTCCGACTTAAGTTTCGGAAAACGGGGCGTAAGCTGTTGCCCGGAACGAGGCGTGAAGAGACTCGGAATCATAATTTCCGAGATGAAATTACGTTCGTGCCATTTTTTTCGCTGGCCTGACTCTGGTTCGGTCACAAGGTGTAACTCTACTGCAGGAACCGAGCACTTCAAGCTTACGTTCATAAAAACAGGGGGGTTGACGGATGCCACAAATCAAAGAGAATGTGCAGAATGCCACAGAACCATAAAAAAGTTCTTCGAAGAGAAATCCGCTTACGAATTGCACAAATGAGTCCTGAGTCCCAGAAGGGGGCATCAGACTGCATCATTGATCAATTAGTCCAGGGCCCATGGTTAAGCCAAGCTCGAATTATCGCCCTCTACGCGTCGATTAAAGACGAAGTTCAGACGAGTGCACTTCTGCAGGAATTGTACGCACGACCGGGTTTGACGGTTTTGCTGCCTCGTATTACCGGGGACGAACTTAAGTTTTATAGGGTAACGGACACGCAGAGTCTCATACCGGGGTACTCTGGGATATTGGAACCCGATCCGGATAAGCATCAGTTCACACCGCTTTCGCAAGCGGACCTGATTTTAGTCCCCGGACTGGCATTCGATGAGCATTTGAATCGATTGGGTAAGGGAAAAGGACATTACGATCGTGCGTTAGGCGAGTGCAAACCGGCTACAATACGTGTGGGATTGTTTTTCGAGGCGGCAAAATTGGAGAAGGTTCCAGTCGAGGATCACGACCAACCTTTAAATGTGGTCATTACCGAGAAGAAGATTTACCAGAAATAATCTGGTCATCGAATAGGCTTAAAATACCCAGGCTTCTCCCTTGGTCGCGCGTTGTCTATCGCGGTGGGAGCCTTCGATTTGCGCGGGGAGAGGTACTTGTCGTACGCTTCGTTCAGGATCTTTTTGATGTGCCGGTCATTCAGTTCTTTGGCCGCGTTTGTCATCTTTTAAGATAACTTCATTCTGAATTTTTTCAAATTACATTTTTTACTAGGCAGAGCATATGCATCAAAATAACTGGTTCGTGGTCCGCAATACGCTATACCTTACTTTATGGTGATGCAGAAGATTAAGACAGCTGTCGAAATGTATACCCTGCTTCCTAGGTATAAGGAAATTATAGCTGTGCTTTTTAAATACGGGTTTGGGGAAATACTCGAATTGGTCCATTTAAAGAAGCGCCTCGATATTGAGGATGACCCCGAAAAGCAAAATAAAGATTTTCATAGTAAACCCATGCCGGTCCGGTTTCGACTCGCCCTTGAGGAGCTGGGTCCCACCTTCGTCAAGTTCGGGCAGATCCTCAGTTCACGGCGAGATTTGGTCACAGATGAGATACTGGAGGAGCTCACCAAATTACAAAACGAGGTGCCGCCTTTTCCGGGGGAAGAAGCAAAACGAATCATCGAACATGATTTAGAATGTCCTCTCGACGAAATCTTTTTGGAATTCGAAATAGTTCCTATTGCGGCTGCCTCTATGGCGCAAGTTCATAGAGCAGTACTCCAAAGCGGAGAAGTTGTGGCCGTCAAAGTCCAGCGACCGGGGATTAAGGATAAAATTGATTCTGACCTTCACATTCTTCAAGACGTCGCAAAGCTCATTGAAAAATACTCTGAGGAACTTAAAGTTCTGAATCCTGAAGATGTGGTAAAGGAGTTCGCAAAAACTATTCGCGCTGAACAGGATTTTCGAATTGAAGCGCAAAATATTGCACGGTTTGGAAAGCAGTTCAGTCGCAGTACTTTTGTTAAAGTCCCCAAGGTTTACGAGGATCTTTGCACCGAACATGTCCTGACAATGGAGTTTCTCGAATGTCATAAAATTGAAGATCCCGAATACATTAGGAAGCAGGGCATTGATCCCATTAAGCTTTCCGAACGGTTATCACGCTTAATTTTTCAGCAGATTTTTGAGTTTGGTTTTTTCCATGGCGACCCTCATCCAGGGAATATCGGAGCTACAAAAAATGAAACGGTTGTGGTTTACGATTACGGGATGATGGGCAACCTGACGATTGAGTTCCGTCAGGATATTGCCACGCTCATCGTTGGCTTGGCTGAGAAGGATCATCGTCGTGTGTCTCAAGCCCTTCTTGGGATGTCTGTTTCTGGATTCGCCGAGGACCTTCCAAAGCTGGAAAGTGATGTAGTTGTATTTTCCGAGCAATACTTGGATAAGCCATTAAAGGATTTAAAGCTCGGGTACGTTTTTAATCGATTGATTCATCTTCTTGCTGAGCATCATCTTCGGATGAAAGGCGAGTTTTATCTTGGCATTAAAGCACTCACTCAGGTTGAAGCCCTCGGGCAAATTCTGAATCCAAATTTGAACTTTGTTCGGTTCGGGAAACCTTTTGCCACCAAGGTGATGATTGATAAATACGACCCCGCTAAAATTTTCAAAAACTTTTACTTCGGTGCTATTGAGTGCGTTGAATCACTTAAAGATTTCCCGATCGAACTTCGGAACTTTGCGCGCCAAGTTAAAAACGGCCAGTATTCCATTCCGCTTGAGCATAAAATTGATCCAGAAGGCTATGAACCACTTCGGCAGACCTTAAACCACATCGCCAATCGAATCGCAAATGCCTTGATTACCTCTGCACTATTGATCGGTTCAAGTATCCTCTGCCTCGCCAAAGTCCCGCCTGTGGTCCACGATATTCCGCTCCTCGGCGTTATCGGTTTCGCCATTGGAACGTGGCTGGGGATTCGACTTATGCTCGCGATCTGGAAACGCGGCGGATATTAAGTTGGAATTATAGATTTATCATTTTTCGAGTTTGGATACCCTTTATTCCATGAAACTCGATCCAGTTCAGCAGGCGTTCGTGTCATGCGCTTTTGGAATCCTAATCACTTGCCGCAATTCCCAGGTCTCCATTGTTGTACCTGATAACCACCCTATCAAAACTCAATTATTTCAGATCATGACCATTCACTGTATTGCCAGTGCTTGGTGCTGTAAAACCAGAGAAAAAACGAATGATGTGAAAAGGCTCGTTTTTGAAATACAAAAAGGCAAATGACGCTGGATCATTTGCCTTTTCTATAATTTGCCTGAGCAGTAGTTTTACATTTTTTTAATGGAATTATGCGCAGCGATTGCGCCTTCGCGAACTGCGCCGCCCAGAACTTTGGCTGTGGAATTTATGGCGTCGTACGCCTTTTTCTTAACCGCCGCCCGGCCTTTGGCGCCTTGTTTAGAGCCCATGCTAATGCCTTGCTTGAGTAGTTGGCTTGCGGTATC
This sequence comes from Verrucomicrobiota bacterium, assembly GCA_034440535.1. Lineage (GTDB taxonomy): Bacteria > Verrucomicrobiota > Verrucomicrobiia > JAWXBN01 > JAWXCD01 > JAWXCD01. Next base: position 19,147 of record JAWXCD010000036.1, read on the forward strand.
GATCAAATTCATCGCCTTCTTTGCAGCAGCGTCGTATGCCTTTGGATCACGAGCTGATTCTTTCTTTTTGGCAGTTGTTTTTTTCTTAAGAGGAGCTGCCTTCCTCGTTGATGTTGTTGTCTTGATACTTGCTGTTACCTTTTTTTTCTTAGTAGCCATATGATCTCCTTGGTCTTGTTAAAATCTTTTGAATCTTTTGGAAAGGGCCGTGGGCTCTCGGGCCCCGTGTCATTCTCTGCCGGTAGCAAGGCAGGAATGAACTTAAAAATGGTGGGTTGACTGGGACTCGAACCCAGGACCAATGCCTTAAAAGGGCACTGCTCTACCAACTGAGCTACCAACCCTAGGAAGTGGAGCGCCGGAGAATGCCAAAGTGGCGTAACCATGTCAAAGGGTTTTTGTATTCTATTTAAATTGACTATATGTTCCATGCAGAAAGTGAGATTTCTATATCAGCAGGAATCGTGCAAGATTCGCGAGATTTTGCTTCTGCACGTATTATTCGAGTCTCTGAAGGAAAAAGGACTAGGAAGTTGTCGCTACACTTGAAATCAAAGGTTTCTCCTTCTTCTGACGAGTCATTTGATATAGTGACATACAACGCAGGTACCTTTCCGGTATTTGTCACATTTATCGACCAAAACTTGGAAAGCCCGTCTACTTGGCCTTTTTCAATTTTTGCTTCCAGGGTCGTTTTAGCTTGATGCATCAATGGGCCAAAGGGGTGATGCGACCAATGGCGCTCACTCACCGTGCCGCGTCCACTATATTCCACGATGTTGGCTAATAAGGTGTGGGAATATTTCCATCGACGGAACAGAGTTTCTGGAAATTGTTGTCCACCATAAGGACCGGCGAATGCGACGACGCGTCCTTTCCCGATGCGGCGTTCGGCTAACACAGGTTGCGGGCCTTCTACGCCTAATATATCACCCTCTAACCCCGGTTGTGTGGCAATGCGAATACCTAAAATCGGAGCGTTCTCCATGTTTATGCCCGTCCAAATAGCGTGCTCCTTGAGCTTCTGAAATCCACCGCCCTTGATGTTCCATGGGGCATCTTCGTTCTTACTTCCAATGCTCCATTGGCCGTTATGCTCATCGCTATTACTATAATAGTTAGGGCTAAAATTAAAGGGCAGTAACTTCTCCAGTTCAGACCCGCGCAAGTCGTCCACTTCATATTTTCCGGACACATAAGCAGAGGTGTTGTACCCGAAATAAACAAAACCGGTGCCTTGTTCGATCGCTTCCCTGAGCTCTTTAAAGAAAACGTTACCGCCGAGTGAAGTGATCGGATTAAAGACAGGTCCGAGCACCACGACATCGTAGGATGCCAGCGAATGGAGTCCGGATTTGCACTGATGCAATGGATCAACTTCTACGGTTTTAAGGTCAAAGTTGCATGAACGGTAAAACTCATGGATGACCTTACTCTCGTAACAATCGCCGGACACAAAAAGCACTTTGAGTGGGGGCGTGTCAGCCCTTGGGAGTACAAAGAAAACGTACTCGTTTCGAAGGTCCTCAGCTCCCGCTTTTCCGTGTAAACGCAAATAAAACAATGATCCTTTTTGAACAATTGCTTCAACAGTTCCTAGATGAACAGAGTATCCATGGCTTTTGCCTGAGAAGGATTTCGAAGCGACTATTTTCCCTGACTCATCAATGATTTCGGCTGAGCCGTTGAATGAAGAAACTTCATCCCCCTCCTTCGAAAAGTAAATATCCGCCTTAAAAGTTGAACCCTCAGCAAAAACAAAACTCTCAAACCGGGCGGAAATGAGGTGCTTGGCGCATGCCCGGCGGAAAGTGAAGAAGGAATGTTTTGGGATCAAGAAACTGTCGAGGGTGCCCCAGTTAAAATCAATCCATGGCTCGTTAAACTCCCATGTGGTGAAACCGCTCATGATGGGTTTTTGCCTACGGAACTCCTCAACGAGATATTGATAACCCATAGCCTGCACCCACTGAGTGGACTTAATGGTGGAATCGATCGTCGCTTTTTCCCGTGGATTAAACAGGTCAGAGTACGTCTCGGTCACTGCGAAATAACCGGGATCTGGCATACGATGTTTCCATGTGCTGCCAAACAGGTCGTTAATTTGATCTTCATTCAACTGTTTGCGCAAACCTTTGAGTGAAGGTGCCGCGCACACCCCGCATTCTGAATTAAAAATTGTTTTGCATGAGTTGTACCGTGCGAAATGATCAAGATCGACATGCCATGGTCCGTGTACTTCGGGGTTAACAGGGCTCGACCAATGGAAATACTGGTTTGATCCCAGCTCCTTCATGATCCGGTTCATCTGGTGAAAAACAGGATCATTGTATCGGTTGCTTACGCCATGTTGAAGAAGTTCATTCCCGCCGTTCATGCAAACCACGGAAGGATGAATGCTGATCTGTTGAAGGACGTTTTTGAGTTCCTTTTCTAACCGGAGTTGCATGATCAAACTTTTGTCCATTGCCGCAAAGTTCAGGAAATCCTGCGAGATCATGATTCCTTGGAGATCCGCTTCCTCGAAAAACTCGTCACCTGAAAGGTATCCGCCGCCCCACACACGCAAAGTATTGTTATGTGATTCCGCCGCCCTTTGCATAAAGCTTCGGAGATAACTCCCTTTCCAGTCCGACCAAAAAAGTGTCGTTGGAACCACGGACCCACCCATGGCGAAGACTTCCTTACCGTTTACGAAATGTGTAAAGTTGTAATGTCCGCCTTCGCGAGGGCGGTCAGGCCATGTTTCGCCCGCTTCACGGATTGCGTCCACACCCTTAAAATACTCCTGACCGTAACTCTGGTTTTCATACGGATGCCAATCCAAAGCTGAAGGAACCGGTCCTTGTTTAAAGAACTCGTTGTGCAGACGTTCAAATTTGCGGAAGCCGGTGACTACAGAAAAAACATTCCCACCGCATTCGATTGTCAGAATATAACAATGGGGGATTCCGATATGCAGAGGGTACCAAAATTTAACCGGTACCTGCGCCAGTGAAACTTTATGAGGGCCATCTCCTGCCAACCACTGACCTGAAAACGAAAAGGATTCACCTTCAAAGTTTTTCGGGGTCAGCGTGGCTTTATAATTTGCATCACCCCAGCTCACGGTATCAAAAATAAAATCACCTGTGATGGAGGACACCTCTTTGGAAACAGCATATTCGGAGCGCGCAAATTTAATCAAAGTTGAATCTGCAAGTATCAATTCAGGGGCAATGGCAAGCCCTGTGGCGAGCATATAAGGATTCTGGTCGCCGCCATAAAGCATTCGTGATTTGAGGGATTGTGGAGTCGCTTTTGCCAACCCTGCTTTGCCCATATTCATGTTGGCAGAGTCTGAGCCCAACTGATTTTTCATCGCCTCTTCTGGGGACTGAAAATCATTCACATCGCAGGCCCAGAGTCGGATGGACAATTTTTGAGAGGGCTGGGAAGAAAGAAGGGCAGTGATATCGAAATAGTGGAGTTGATTAAAACTCTCGCTGCTGGCGAAGTGAGTCCCATTGAGGAAAAACTCTGCCAATTGATCGACCCCTTTAAATTTCAGGAAAACACGTTGATTCGGATTGAGGTCAGGTTTGGTGAATTCGGTATTGAACCACCACTCGCGAGCCGACACCCAATCGGATTGTTTAGAGTTATCACCCAACCTCGGGTTTGGGCATTTCCCATTGAGGAACATAAGATGACGGGTATCCATCGGTAAGGAGAACGAAAAGGTCTCGCGGGAATCAGAGTTGTGAAATTCGCGGTGAGCGCTGAACTCCTTGTGAAAAGCGGTCCAGTTTTCGGAAAGTTTAATTGATGAGGTGTGTTTCATAGAGCTAAATAAACGTTGGTAGCAACTACATGCATTAATTCAATGGAATTTTTAGGGGTCCAACCAGGTTGAAGCAATTGGCTGAAACGAGGGGAGAAGCTTTTGGGAAAGTGCGCTGAATCTTGGGCGGATGGCGATGGGGGCACATCAACTTGACGTCGTGCTTTGAGGGTCAGTGATGCAACTGGCCTTACAACAACCTAATGGCAGACCGCTCTATTAAGCCGCAACTTTGGGAACTTCAACACGCATGGGTTCAATGATGGAAACGATGTTGCGCATTTCTAGGTCCGTCAAAATCCAAAGTCCAAGTTCGGGGTGTTCGAGGTTAAGGCTCGTCATTGGGCAAGTCTTTTTCGGCATCGATTGAAGAATTGATTTCCCTGGGCCTTCTTCGAGATCCTGCGGGATGTCGACAAGGCGGACGTAAAGTTTGTCGATTTTACTTTTGCGTGAATGAAACCGACGCCCCCGTTCAATCTGTTTTTCGATTTCGACCCGGCACATATCCCAATCCCCATCCACGTTAGGAGGCATGTTCAGGTCTTCGGTTGGTTCGCATACGATTGAAGCGTTTGATGCTATGCGAAGAATGGCTTCGAGTCCGTAATACTGGTGACTCGCACCCATGGCGCTTGCCCACACGATTTGCCCGTTGTAATGCTGGGTATAGCCGGTGAAACTATCGCTTTTCCAAAGAAAGCAGCCATCGTCGTTTGTCAGTAATTTTTCGAACATGTTTACCGTAGGAGTCAGAAATGCGTCGGCGCGGTGCGCAGGTAAAAGTAGGCGACGCTTTATATAAAGCTAACACCAAACTAGTTATTAGCAAGGCACAATTTGGTGTTGTGTCTTGTGACCAAAATGAACTGCCACCTAAGCCCGTAAGTATGTAGTCACTCTCTGAATTCCACGCTTCAAAGATTATAGTTTTTCACACGAAGACACGAAGGAAGGAACCAAAATATTCGGCATGACTGAGCCGTGAACGTGAGGTAGGAGAACTATGATCCGTATTATGGCGTTTGGTTGGTTAAATACTGTAATCGTCTTGGAACACTCTGGCGTTTTGGATGCGGATGAGGACGGATTCCCCTTCTTTCAGATTGAGACTATCGACTTGGCGCCTTGGCACTTCGGCCTGAATTTTTTCGCCATTATCGAGTCGGGACAGGCTGAGCTTCGCGATAGGTCCAGCGCTATGGATTTTCTGAATGATCACTTCGAGGCCGGCGGAGTGGAAGAGAGTTTTGCGGCTGATTTCGATTTCGTGAGGGCGAACAAACGCGAGGGTTTCGGAGTGGTCGACAGTGGCGTGACCTTCGAGGACCATTTCAGTTCGACCAAACTTGATTTTGCCTTTGTTAATTGATGCGGGGAGGACATTCACATTTCCGAGAAAGCGATAAACAAACGGTGTGGCCGGGGCGTCGTATACCTGCTGGGGAGTGCCGATTTGTTCAATTTTCCCTTGGTTCATGATCACCACTTGATCCGCGACTTCCAGAGCTTCTTCTTGGTCGTGGGTCACAAAGATGGTGGTTAGCCCGAGATCCTCATGCAATTGGCGAATCCACCGGCGCAGTTCTTTTCGTACTTGGGCGTCGAGTGCGCCGAACGGTTCGTCAAGGAGCAGGAACCGGGGATTGACCGCGAGTGCACGCGCGAGGGCTATGCGCTGAGATTGACCACCCGATAGCTGGTTCGGATACCGATGTGCGAGGTGCTCTAGCTGAACTTTTTGTAGGAGGTCCATGACCTTCTCACGAATTTCGCTTTTGGATGGGCCTTTGCTTTTGATGGTCAGTCCAAACGCCACGTTCTGGAAGACGGTCATATGCCCGAACAGCGCATAATTCTGGAAGACAAACCCGACCTGCCTTAAGCGCGTGGGGACGTCGGTAATATCTTCATTGTCGAAAAAGATTTTTCCACAATCCCCAAACTCGAGGCCTCCCAGAATACGGAGCAGAGTCGTTTTGCCGGATCCTGATGGCCCGAGCCAAGCCATCAGTTTTCCGTTGGGTACAGTTAAACTGACATCGGAGAGTGCGGCGAAGGTGCCAAATGATTTGGAGACGTTTTGGATTTCTATGCTCATGGAATCAGGCTTTCGAATGTAAATGGGACTCAATAAGTTGTTTGAGAATCAAAGTCACCAACGCTAAAAGCGCGAGAATGGAAGCCACGGCGTAGGCGGACGTAAATTGGTATTCGTTATAGAGCAGTTCGATATGAAGGGGGAGGGTGTTTGTTTTTTGTTGATGCCCACTAACCACGGACACAGCGCCGAACTCGCCCATGGCTCGCGCGTTACACAAAATGATTCCGTAAAGAAGCGCCCATTTGATACTCGGTAAAGTCACACGCCAAAATGTTTTCCAACCTGTGGCTCCGAGGGAAGCTGCGGTTTCTTCGTTTTGTATACCTTGAGTCTGCATGAGTGGAATGAGTTCACGAGCGACAAACGGGAAAGTAATAAATGTAGTGGCGATAATGATTCCCGGAAGGGCAAAAATAATTTTCACGTCTGCGAGTGCGGCTATTTTAAGCAGGGCCCAGTGGATGATCGGGTTTTGGTAATGCCCAGCCAAGTGACCGAACAGTTCTAAAAAGTCTTTGCCCCATGTGCCCAACCAGCCTTGACGCCCGAAGACTAGGACAAAGATCAAACCCGCAATAACCGGGGACACAGCGAAGGGAAGGTCGATTAGGGAAGTGAGAAAACTTTTTCCTTTAAATTGGAACTTGGTGAGACACCAGGCAGCCATGACTCCGAAGATCGTGTTAAGGATCACCGCCGAGCCTGAGACGATCAGAGTGAGCTTCAGGGCAGCAAGCGTGCGTGGGTCGGTGACCGCCTTGATGTAAGGTCCGATTCCGCCTTTCAACGCTTCAACAAACACTACAACAAGCGGAAGGAGTAAAAAAAGAACCAAGAACCCCACCACGATCGCTATCAAGGGAAGGCGGATCCACCAAGGATCATTTAAATGAGGTCTATCGAGTTGTGATCCGCCTTGGCTCATAAAATTTTCACTTTACCTTTCATGGACCGGCGCTGGAGAAAATTGATTACAAAGAGGAGAATGAAAGAAACGACAAGCATCACCAAAGCAAGCGCTGTGGCCCCTTGGTAATCAAACTGTTCAAGTTTTGACATGATAATAACAGGAGTGATTTCCGTTTTATAAGGAAGGTTACCCGAGATAAAAACGATGGACCCGTATTCCCCAATGGCGCGTGCAAAGGCGAGGGTAAACCCAGTAATCATCGCCGGGAACACCTGAGGGAATATGATGCGGGTGAACGTTTGGATGCGTGTGGCACCCAGCGTGGCGGCGGCTTCTTCGAGTTCGGGTTTCAGGTCTTCCATTACAGGTTGCACGGTACGTACGACAAAAGGTAAGCCGATGAATGTCAGGGCAATGACAACGCCAATCCAGGTGAACGCGATTTTGATCCCATACGGCTCGAACCATTTTCCAATCCATCCGGTGGGCCCATAGATGGCCGTTAGGGCAATGCCTGCCACAGCGGTGGGTAACGCAAACGGGAGGTCTACCAAGGCATCCAATATTTTTCTGCCCGGGAACTTGTATCGGGTTAGGACCCAAGCCACGAGCAATCCAAACACAGCATTGAGCGTGGCGGCAATGAGGGACGCACCGAAAGTAAGTTGGTAGGATGCGAGCGCGCGGGGGGCTGTGACCGTTTGCCAAAAGCCGGTCCAGCCTATGCCTGAGGTTTTGAAAATGATGGCCGACAAGGGGATAAGCACGAGCAAGCTGAGATAAATACTGACGTATCCCATCGTCAGGGAAAATCCGGGAATTGCGTGGTGTGTAGAAGGGCGGCTCATGACTAAATATCTTGGGCGATTGAAATGAGGGACCTGTACTCGTTCAGCATAGTGGTGAGCGCTACTTTTAAAGCGCTGAGCTGGGCTGGCAAAGGAGATTTTTGAGGAGTTTCAAAAACAATTTCAAAAGGACGTGGATGCATTTCCGGGGGACTTGTTAAAATGCCCGTGTACCCGGACTCAATAATACCATGCTGCGCTCCGAAACCATCGATCGTTTCATCCCGGTTCACGGGCAGGTACTTTTCAGCAGCTAACAGAGCGGGGACAAGCAGGTTTTTGGTCAAGGTCGCTGTTCCCCCAACAAAACCATATAACCCGGTGCTCGTATCGTCAGAATGTAAACTGACTATTCCCTTAAACGAGTGAGTCCACAGTTCGCGCTCGAGGATGCACACTTCAGGTTGGGAGCTGGACTTCCAAAACTCACGATTCAAATCTTTTCCGTTCCCATTCTCCCTGGTCTTGCGTTCAAGGCCCACGGGGTTACAGACCGGATATAAATAGAGTTGATACCCTTTGGCTGGGGATGGATCGATCGCGAGTTCGTTAACCCATTCAACCAACCCACTCAACGCTTCTGGTTCATCCCCATGTAACGTGGCGAAAAGGCCCACGCGCATCGGATCAACATGCGAGTCTGGCCCCACGAAAGTGTAACGGGGAATGTCGTATGTCTTGCCTTCAAAGGAAAACGACCCCGCTGAGCCTTTGCCCAACCATGGTGTGGATGCACACAGCGATTCTATTTGCTCAATTGAAGGCGTCATAGACAGAGTTCGGGCTTATTTGGTGTAAATTTTATCGAAGTGTCCGTTGTCTTCGAAGTGAAGGTTCTGTATCTTTTTCCAACCCCCGAGCGAGTCTATGGTGATGAGATTAATCTCAGGAAATTGGCTCTTAAATTTAGCGGCCACGTCTTTATTGCGGGGACGATAATAATGCTTCCCGATGATTTCTTGGCCTTCAGGGGAATAAAGGTAGTCGAGGTAGGCTTTCGCAAGAACAGCAGTTCCTTTCTTTGTCGCGTTCTTTTCGACAACGGCCACGGGTGGCTCGGCGAGAATGCTCAAGGACGGAGTGATAATCTCGAACTTACCCACGCCGACGGCGCGCGTCGAAAGCAAGGCCTCACTTTCCCATGCGATAAGCACGTCGCCAATCCCGCGTTCAATGAAGGTCGTGGTAGCTCCGCGCGCTCCGGTGTCAAGCACGGGGACGTTGGCAAAGAGAGCTGACATAAAACCGTTTATCTTTGTCTCGTCATTACCGAATTTTTTTGCGGCGTGTCCCCATGCAGCCAGATAATTCCAGCGGGCACCTCCCGATGTCTTGGGGTTAGGAGTGATCACTGCAATCCCGGGTTTAATGAGGTCATCCCAATCTTTTATCCCTTTCGGATTTCCTTTTCTGACGAGGAACACAATGGTGGATGTGTAAGGAGAACTGTTCTCAGGTAGTTTTTTCTGCCAGTTGGCCGGAAGAAGAGCCCCTTTCTCGGCAATCATATCAATATCGTACGAGAGGGCCAAAGTCACTACGTCCGCATCCAACCCATCAATCACCGACCGCGCCTGTTTTCCGGATCCTCCATGCGACTGATCCACCTTCACATCTTGGCCTTTGGTCGCTTTCCAATGTTTAACAAAAGCGGCATTGTATTCTGTGTACAGTTCGCGAGTCGGATCGTAGGAAACGTTTAATAGGGTTTGCCCATGAGTCACACTTGCGATGAGGAGCCCTGTCAAAATTAAAAAGTTTAATTTTATTGTTTTCATATTATTATTTTTCCTTGGTTTGAAATTGAGTTGGAATTATATCCCGGCTCCGTCGGTTAGCTTTTCTAAAAAGACTTCCTCGTGTGTCACAGGTGAACCTTGTAAGACGAGCGCCAAACTTGAGTTGTCCAGCAAGGTGGCTAAGTAATTCCGGGCATTGAGGAATAAACGCCGAAACCGACAAACGTGTTCCTGACTGCATTTTTGATAGTTGGATATCGAAACACAATTGATAGGAGCCAGAATTCCATCAAAATAACGGATCACTTCGCCCATCATAATCTTCGACGGGTCTCGGGCTAATACGTATCCGCCGCGCGCTCCGGACACACTGTCGACCCACGATTTTTTCTTCAAATCGAGCATGATATGCTCAAGGAACTTCTTTGGGACGTCGTTTCGCCTTGCAAGTTCACCAATCGGAATAGGTGATCCCCCATAGTTTTCAACTAAGGTAAACAAGGCCCTTAAGGCATAATCAGTTTTACGCGAGATTTTCATATACGACTTGTTTGATCGTATATGAAGTTTTGAGCTAATCAAGGGTTATTTTAAGAAAATATGATGATCTCCATTTGCCTAACGAGCTAATGGAAAATTGAGACTCACGCACTCACGCAGAGAGGAGTCATTGAAAGACTGAAGGTCTAATGTTTAAAAATAAAAAAGCCCCGCTTGTAGGCGGGGCTTTTGAATTCGAATTTTTGAAGAATTTAGATGGCTTTTTCGCCTTTTTCTTCGGTGCGGATACGGATGGCTTGTTCGACGGGAATGACGAACACTTTACCGTCGCCGATTTTACCGGTTTGGGCGGATTTCACAATAGCTTCGACCGCTTTGGTCACGATGTCATCAACGACGACGACCTCGATTTTGACCTTAGGGAGAAAGTCGACTGTGTACTCGCTTCCACGATAGATTTCGGTATGACCTTTTTGGCGCCCAAAACCTTTAACTTCCGAGACTGTCATCCCTTCGATTCCAAGTTCAGCCAGTGCGGCTTTTACTTCTTCGAGTTTGAAAGGCTTAATAATAGCTTCAATTTTTTTCATATAAATGAGTACCTTGTATTTCTTTTATTATAGGTTCGCCCACGAAAGGCGAACCCTTTTTTTTAGCTGATATATCCTTCTTCGCCGTGTTCGTTGAGGTCAAGCCCCTGACGTTCCACTTCTTCGGTAGGCCGCAATCCCACAAGCGCTTTGACAATGTACGCGAGGATCACTGTGGCAACAACGGAGATCACAATGGTAATGACGATGGCTTTAACTTGAGGAAGCCATAATCCACCTTCAGTGACTAATTTTGCCAGACCGTTATTCGTTGCATAACCTTCGAGGACCAGATTTGCATTGGCATCTTTTGTAGCCAGAATACCCGTAAGCAATGCGCCTAAAGTTCCGCCCACAGCGTGAACGCCGAACGTATCAAGAGCGTCGTCATAACCGAGCATTGCCTTAAGTTTTGCTACGGCGATGAAGGGAATGATACCCGCAACAATGCCTATAATGATGGCCCCATTGGCGGTAACAAATCCGCACGCTGGAGTAATGACCACCAAGCCAGCGACAACTCCGGAACAAAGTCCGAGGACACTGAACTTACCACGGTGAATGAATTCAGCCATGCCCCAAACAAAGCCAGCGACAGCGGCGGCCAATGTTGTAGTCATGAATGCGTTGCCAGCAATTCCGTCAGCGGCGAGGGCGCTCCCTGCATTAAAGCCGTACCAACCGACCCAGAGCATCCCAGTTCCCACCATACACAGAACCATGCTATGCGGGGCCATGCTTTCTTTCCCAAAACCAAGGCGCTTACCCAGGATGATACAAAGGATCAACGCCGACCAACCGGATGACATATGAACCACCGTTCCACCAGCGAAATCAATAGCGGGAATACCTGCACCTGCATTCCAGACACCGTTCATTAAACCGGTTCCACCCCAAACCATATGAGCCAGAGGGAAATAGACCAAGAACATCCAACCTGTGATAAACAATAGAACAGCAGAGAATTTCATACGCTCTGCAATGGCGCCAATAATCAAGGCTGGCGTGATGATGGCAAACATGAGTTGGTACATACAAAATACGCTTTGGCTGACCCAGCCTGCATAATTTGTGTTTGGAGCCGCACCCACGCCCTTTAGGAAAAAGAACTCGCTACCCCCGATGAAAGCATTATTGAAATTTGTTCCAAAAACTAAGCTATAACCGACCGACCACCAAAGAATAGTGACCAGACCCGCAATAGCGAGACATTGAGCGAGCACCGAAAGGACGTTTTTCCGACGGACCAAACCGCCGTAGAAAAGTGCCAATCCCGGAAGAGTCATGAACAACACGAGAGCTGCGCAGATCATCATAAAGGCGTTATGGCCCGGACCAGCGATCCCTTCGAGTTTTGATCCCGCAACTGGGGCCACGTTATCGAAGTAAGCCTTGAAAGCCGCTTCGTTTGAAGTGTCCGGAGCCGCTGCGGCCGGTTCTGTCGGTGGCGCGGTTTGTTCAACTGCCGGGGCAGGAGGCGGTGTTGCGGGTGTTGTTTGACCGAAAGCGGTCATGTGCAACATGCATATGGCTGCCATTATCGACAGCCAAATGTAATTGAATCGTTTTGTCATTTGTTCTCCAGGGTTAGTTTATTTTATGTTTTGTAGTTGAATACACACTGATGCGTAAACATGCCGTCGGCGGTTAGCAGCACCCGTGCCAAGATATTTTTTGTTGTCATAAGTTGTTTAATACAAACAAAATATGACTTTTATGACGGTTGAATTTTCAGATGATTTCAAATGACAAACTGTTTTTTCCTGACATCAATGTATAAAAAGGAACAGTTCTTTCTTAAAATCAGTACTTTTTTTCATGGGGCAAGAAATGAAGTCAGGAGTTGAACAATTGACCAGAGTGACTATAAGCATTATCAAATTATGGCTTGGTCAAATTCTGTAGCGAGTGGGTTAAAACTTAAAACTGCTGTCTTCATTAACAACCCAATTCTATGAAAGAGTGGTTTAAGCGAGTTTTTATAGGTCAAGCACGTAACGTCCATGACCCAGAGGTTTTCCACAAGGTCTCTCTCATCGCTTTTCTGGCGTGGGTGGGCCTTGGTTCCGATGCGTTATCATCTTCCTGTTACGGTCCTGAAGAAGCTTTCAAAGTCTTAGCTGGTAACACACATCTGGCTTTGATCGTCGCCCTTGCCTCGGCCGCGACCATTTTTATTATTAGTGCCAGCTACAAACAGATTGTCGAACTGTTTCCCTCCGGTGGGGGTGGGTACCTCGTTGCAAGCAAACTCCTTTCACCATCGACTGGAATGGTTTCCGCCTGCGCCCTGCTGATCGACTACGTATTAACCATCACCATTTCAGTCGTCGCTGGTATGGATGCGATTTTTAGTTTTCTCCCTGCCACCATGTTGAAATACAAGTTGATTGCGGAAATTGGCGGCATTGCATTACTCATTATTCTCAATCTACGAGGGATCAAGGAATCGATCACATTTCTCTTGCCGATATTCATCGCGTTTCTGGCGACACATGCCTGGGTGTTTCTATCGATGTTTATCCAACACGCAAGTGATATCCCACAGATCCCCGGGGAAACACTGCGACAACTGCAAGTCAGTACCCAATCAACAGGGGGCTGGGCGACATTATTTTTATTGCTCAAAGCCTTTAGCATGGGCGCCGGCACATTCACGGGGATAGAAGCTGTCAGCAATGGGATGCATATTTTACGTGAGCCCAAGGTTAAAACCGCTGTTCGCACGATGGGCCTGATGGCGGGTTCTCTAGCGTTTACCGTCGTCGGGCTTATGATTGCTTATGTGCTCTATGGGGTGCATCATGTGGATGGAAAAACACTTAACGCGGTGCTTTTCGAAAAGGTGAGCGCAGGTTACGGTTGGATGGCTCATCCGTTCATCATAGTGACTCTATTATCTGAGGCGTTCCTTCTGTTTATCGCATCGCAAACAGGCTTTATCGGAGGTCCCCAAGTTCTAGCCAACATGGCCGCGGATCGATGGATGCCATCTAAGTTCACCATCCTTTCTGACCGTTTTGTCACGCAGAATGGGGTGTTAATCATGGGCGTTTCATCGCTGGTAATCCTCATATTTGCGCATTACATGGCAAAGACCCACCAAGCTTCAAGCGTGAGCTACTTGATCATTTTATACAGTATTAATGTGTTCATTACGTTCTGCCTGTCCCAACTTGGAATGGTACGGTACTGGGTTAAACATCGGGGCACGGTCAAAAGTTGGAAATCTAAGTTGGCGATCAATTTCTCGGGTTTGATGGTCACGACCGCCATTCTTTTTTCGATTATTATCATGAAGTTTTTCGAAGGCGGTTGGCTGACTATTATTGTAACCGGGGGATTGGCGTTCTTTGTCACCATGATCAAGCGCCATTACAATCAGACCGGTAAAATGCTGAGTCGCCTTGATGATCTTGTCGCGGCCACCGAGATGGAACCTTTACAGGCCCAAGAAAATTTAAATCCTGAAACCCCCAACAAACTCGCAAAAACAGCGGTTTTATTAGTCAATGGTTACAGTGGTCTTGGGTTGCATACTTTATTTATGCTGCTGAGCAAATTTAAGGGAATCTTTCATAACTTCGTGTTTATCCAAGTCGGTGTGTTGGACGCCGGTAATTTTAAAGGCGTGGCTCAAGTTGATAACCTGCATCACCATGTGGAAGGGCAATTGCAGAAATATAAGAGCTTGATGGAGAACAAGGGGTTTAATGTATGGACTTATCATTCTGTTGGCACAGATATCGTGGAACAAGTGGATGACCTTGCGACTAAGGTTCAGGATGAATTTCCTGATAGCATGTTCTTTGGCGGGCAACTCGTATTTCCAAAAGAATCATGGTTTACCCGGATGTTACACAACTTCGCGATCTTCGCGGTCCAACGCAGGCTTTATCGACGTGGAATCTTGTTCTTGATATTGCCTGTGCGTGTTTCCTAAGACCCCTTTGCTCTTAAGATTGGTTGGTTGGATTTAGCGTCGCTTGCTTATAAGTGGCAGGACTTTGCATGCAGGGACATCCCGCAACGGTGGCGAGTTCTTAGTTAATTAGCCCCAGTAATGGTCGGTTCCTCTACGGTCTTCTGCCCGAACCGCACTATCCAACAGGCACCCAAAACCATGACCCAAGCGGTAGCGTATGCCCAGATCATGGTGGCAATTAAGCTGCCGAGTGCACCGTAAATAGCACTTTGATTCCACATCTGTGGGAGGAGTCGGGAGAAAATGAAGCTCACTAAAATCCAGCCTACCGCACCCATGGCGGCCCCTTCGCGGAGAGCGGAAATGGTATAGTTTGTTTTAGCGACGGTTCGGTAGGTGGAATAAAACGAGACGTAAAGAATCACGAACAAAGTGATATACCGAGCCAGGATCCACAGGGTGACTGTCACCTTTGAAATGCGTGAAAGTTCTAGCCAACCTTGTACCACGGGTGCCATGACCAGAAACCAAGCGGTCAGGACGAGAGCGGCCATCCAAAGGAGGAGAAGAAGAAAGGACCAAAGATACTTTTTAAGAATGTTCGACGGCATTCCTTTTTCTGAAAAGATAAACTGAAGCGAATGCACCCACGTCAGCATAAAGTTGTTGGATGTCCAAATCGCTATGAAAAAAGTGAGGGTCATAAATCCTCCAGAGGCGGCTTCCCGAGCCGATTGGATCATAGGTTCAATGGCGTCGTGTGATTCCCTAGGAAGCGCCCTCCCGAGCATATCGATGATTTGATCCGCCAGGTTAAGGGGCGAAAATTGCCCAATGACCTTGAACGTGACAACAAGGAAAGGGATCATTGAAAGAATAAAGTAAAAAGCAAGCGCAGCGGCAAAACTGCCGAAGACAGGGGATTTGTGCATAAGGCGCGGACCCCAAAACCGGTCGAAAAAGTTCATGCGCCGCAGAACTTAATAAAAATGGGAAAGGTTGTAACTAAGAATTATTTTTATTTGGCAGAATCTTGAAGTGTATCGAAATGAAGCTTAACCCAGCATTGTCCCCGCTTGACTCCTTTGGTTGGATTATTATAGTGCGAACTCCTTTTCAAACTTTAACAAACAAAAAACCATATGAGTTTAATTTCCAGTGTACGTGCTCGGTCCATTATTGATTCCCGCGGGAATCCAACTGTTGAAGTGGATGTCATCCTTGAAAACGGCGTTGTAGGCCGTGCGGCAGTTCCTTCAGGCGCCTCGACCGGTGAACACGAGGCTTGGGAATTGCGCGACGGGGATAAATCGATTTACATGGGCAAGGGTGTCACCAAGGCCGTTGCGAACGTAAACGATCAGATCTCCGAAGAGCTTGAAGGTTTTTCGGTTTACGACCAAATCGGGATTGATCAAACAATGATGGCCCTCGACGGCACTAAGAACAAATCGAATCTTGGTGCGAACGCCCTTTTGGGGGTTTCGCTTGCGACCGCTCATGCGGCAGCCAATAGTTTAGACCAGCCGCTCTATAAATACATCGGAGGACCTAACGCGAAAGTGTTACCAGTGCCCATGATGAACATCATGAACGGCGGAGCACACTCTGATGCACCGATTGATTTTCAAGAGTTCATGATTATGCCCAAGGGTTTTGATACCTTTTCCGATGCGCTCCGTGCGGGGACAGAGATTTTCCATTCGCTGAAGGCTGTTCTGAAATCACGCAAACTTGCGACTGCCGTGGGTGACGAAGGTGGTTTTGCCCCAAATCTGAGCTCTGCTAAGGAAGCTTTGGATGTGATCTGTGACGCGGTTGATAAATCCGGATATAAGCTTGGCGAACAAATTTTTATCGCGTTGGATGTCGCGGCGAGCGAATTCTACGATAAGGACTCAGGTCAGTACGTATTTAAAAAATCAGACGGAGCACGTCGTTCCGGGGATGAAATGGTTGAGTATTACGCTGATCTCGTTTCGAAATACCCTATAGTTTCGATTGAGGACGGTTGTGCCGAAAATGATTGGGAAACATGGAAAAAATTAACCGATAAGCTGGGTCACAAGGTTCAACTTGTAGGTGACGATTTGTTCGTCACAAACACTGAGTTTTTGCGTAAAGGGATTGAGAAAGGTGTTGCTAATTCGATACTTGTAAAAGTTAATCAAATCGGTACACTCACCGAAACTTTGGATGCAATCGAGTTGGCTAAGACATCTCGATACACGGCCGTCATCAGTCATCGTTCGGGTGAAACCGAGGATACGACGATTGCGGACATAGCTGTGGCGACCAACGCAGGGCAGATTAAAACAGGTTCTTTATGCCGGACAGACCGTGTGGCTAAATACAATCAGCTTTTAAGGATTGAGGAAGCCCTAGGTAAGTCGGCCATTTATGGCGGAAAGTTATTTTAATAAAAAAGGTGTTTCTCGGTTGCACTTAAGGTCACCGGGAATGAGCCGCTTTAATTTTTGGGACGTCCTCAACCGTGTATTACGGTGGTTGATCGTCGCGTTCCTCCTTGCCCTGTCCATTTTGTTCTTTCTACCTGTGTTAAAAAATGTTCAACGGTTTGAGCACTCGTACAACGCTAAGAAAGACGAGCTCGTGCGCGAAGAAGGGCGGCAACGCAAACTTAAGCAGGAAGTGGATCTCCTTCGTACCGACCCTGAATTTAACGAACGTATCGCTCGCGAAAAGTTAGGTTGGGCCAAACAAAACGAAGTCATTTTTCGGTTCCCCCCTTTGCCTAAACAAGATTATCGGCAAGTTTCCGGCGCGGCTACCGCTTCCCTAGATCGGTCAAAATAGTTTCCACCTTTTTTTCATTCATGGCCCCTCAGAAATTGCTCGGTCCTGACAAAGTGTTCGGTGCATTATCAGACCTCACACGAGTTCGAATAATCAATCTGCTTTCCAAAGGTGAGTTGTGTGTGTGTGACCTTGTTGAATTACTTAAAATCCCGCAACCCACTGCTTCTAGACATTTAGCCTATTTGCGACGTGCGAATTGGGTCGCCACAGAGAAAAGGGGATTTTGGACGTTCTACGCTTTAAAACCAACTTCTAGCTGGTTCATGATACAAATTCTTAAATCCATTTCGGTGGCGGCCGATGAAGTGAGTATTCTAAAAAAAGACCTTCAATCCCGATCGAAGCTAAAGAAACGCCCTCAATCTTGCTGTTAATTTCGGTTGCATGTATATTCGTTAATGCGAATATGGATTCATGAAGTTATCCAGTCTTAAAACCCTTTTAGCACAGAACTCTGCAAAAAATGTGCGCTTTGTTTTACCGACGGGAACAAAAATCCCTGCAAACGCCCATGTTACCGATGTCGCACGAATTGATAAGCGGTTCATTGATTGCGGGGGGACGGTACGAAACGAATCGTATTGCAGGCTCCAGGCTTGGTTTGCCGATGATACAGAGCATCGAATTTCAGGTGGTGTTTTAGCAAAGGTCCTCGAAAAGGCTTCTTCCGTGCTCGATTCGGAATCGGATCTTGATGTGGATGTTGAATATGAAGCCCCTTTTATTTCGCAGTTTCCAATTGAGGATGTTGTTGTTGAAACGGAAGAAATTATTTTTAACTTAGGTGTGCGTCATACGACGTGCCTCGCTCAAGACGTTTGTCTTCCTTCTTTTGCTCAGGAACAGGAAGAAGTGTGTGGGGCTGGCTCAAAATGCTGTTGAGGTTTACATGACATCGAAAAAACCAACTATTCTCATTCTTTGTACTGGAAACTCATGCAGAAGCCATTTGGCTGAAGGCATTTTACGAGTCGCGCTGGGTGATGCCTATAATGTGCAAAGCGCAGGTTCCAAACCGGCTGGGTATGTGCATCCCATGGCTATTGCAGTGATGAAAGAAATAGAAATCGATATCTTACTTCATTGTTCTAAACATCTCGATACTTTCCTACAGCAGAACATTGAAACGGTTATTACAGTCTGTGGAAATGCAGACCAAGCCTGCCCAATGTTCCCAGGGCAGGGGAACAGACACCACTTTCCGTTTTACGATCCCGCTAAAGCCGAAGGGACTGAAGAGGAAATCCTTGCGGTATTCAGACGAGTCAGGGATGAAATCCGCCTTGTCTTTCAAGCCTACGCCGCCGGACGCCTGGACGAATCTCGTAGAACCACTTAAATCCTTGTGGCGTGGTGATGCCATCGGCGTTTATAAGGTCATCAAGTTCGAGGACCCGAGGAGTTCGACTCAGGTTGACGATGTTCCAGCTACGCACTCTGCGAGGGACGTGTGGGCGTGTTAAACAAAAGCCATTTCCAGGGACCCATTGGTCGCGATGACTTCAAAACCTTTGCCAATTGAGTTGGGCGCAATTTTCACTTTACCGCCAGCGGACTCGATAAGCAGAATGCCCGCAGCGATGTCCCACCAGTTGACCCCGCGCTCTACGTAGGCGTCCAAACGACCGGACGCGATCCATGCAAGGTCGAGGGCGGCTGAACCCATGTTACGAAGTTTTTTCGCTCGGTGCGCATAGAAATTCATCTGTGTAAAAGCGGATTCAATTGATTCCGCAGTCTTGGCCATCCCGAGGGACAGGATACAATCTTTAATATCGCCACGGTTGCTCGTTTTCATGGGAACATTGTTTAAATACGCGCCTTTGCCTCGCTCGGACGTGAAAAGTTCATCACGTTGCGGGTCGTAAACCACGCCGATCATAATTTCGTGTTTATATTGGAGCGCAATTGAAACGCAATAATGAGGAATTCCGTAGGAGAAATTCACGGTTCCGTCGATAGGATCAACAATCCATTTGTAGTCGGACTCTTGGTCTCCATTGACCCCTTCTTCCCCAACGATGGCGTGCTTCGGGAAGTGATCCAGAATATGTTTCTCTATCAATTCCTGGCTTTTGATATCCAGCTCCAATTTGATGTCATGCGCCAAACTTTCGTTGACGACTTGTTCCATGCCGAAAGCGGCTCTTTGTAGTTTTCCGGCAGCCTTTGCGGCGGCAATTGCGACTTCAATCATATTTAGTCCTTTAAAAAATCATGAGTGCCCCAACCAAAGGTCGGGGCACTCATATGCATAACGCTAACACCAACATCTAACAAAAAAGAACGTATCTCGTATACAAACCTAAGGGTTTTCGTCCTCAGAACTTTCCTTAATATCCGAAGCGGCCCCATCCACTACGATGGCTTGTTCGGATTCCTCAGGAGTTATATTCCCTTCGGGTTCGGAAGGTTCTGCGTGAGGCGCTTCCTCGTTAACGACAGGTTCAACAGGAGTTATGGGAGCCTCGTAATCAATGTCTGAGGGAGTTTGATCCGACAACACCTCAGGTGGAGCCTCCGAAGTTTCACTCACTTTTTCTGTTTTTACCGGAGTGGCCTCGTATTCCACCGTGCGATTTTCCGAGGCATTTCCTGTTTTATTAAACTTAACAGAAACGATCCGTGACACGCCTTGGTCCTGCATGGTCACCCCATACAACACATCAGCGATACCGATCGTGCGTTTGTTGTGGGTGATCAGAATAAATTGTGACTGGTCAATAAACCGCTGAAGAATCTTAATGAACCGGTTGATATTTGATTCGTCCAAGGGCGCGTCCATTTCGTCAAGCACACAGAACGGGCTAGGTTTGACCATGTACATCGAGAATAACAGCGCCAACGCGGTCATCGTCTTTTCTCCACCGGAGAGCAACGTAATACTCTGTAATTGTTTTCCTGGCGGTTTGGCCATGATTTCGATTCCGCATTCCAGAGGATCGTTCTCATCGAGTAATACCAAGTTGGCTTTTCCGCCCCCGAACAATTCGACATACAGAATCTGGAAATTCGCACGGATTTTCTCGAAGGTATCCGCAAAGAGAGTTTGGGAAGTGCGATTGATCTGTGTGATAGCCTCCATCAAATTGTTTTTTGCCGCATTGAGATCGTTAAATTCTTTCTCAAGGAAAGTATGGCGCTCTTCTAAAGTGTCGTACTCCGAGATCGCCTCAATATTGACAGGGCCCATTTGATCCAGCTTTGATTGCATTTCGGAGACTTGGGCTTCAAGAGCAACCCAATCGGTATCGCCTTCGCCTTCTTGTTGTTGGTCGAGGACCATTTCTTCCAAGTTAATTTGATAACGTTTAATGACTTGGTCTTTCAAATTCTCCAACGCCATGCGTTTTTGGGCCAATTGCACGTCAATCCGGCTTTGTTGCGAATGAATTTCACCTTGTTGTTTGCGCTTGTTTCGAAGATCCGATTCTTGTTCTTCAATGCGTCGGAGTTTTTCTTGGCGAATAATATGGAATTCTTCCAGTTTGGATTGAGCGCTACCTATCTCACCTTGGACTGACGCAATGCCTTCTTCCGTCCGAACGATTTCGTTGCGCAGGCCTTCAACCCTTTCGTTGAATCGAACAATGTCTCGAGCGCGAGAAGCCAAAAATTCATGGATTTCGATCACTCGAGCTTTAAGCGGTTGACTGAGAGCCTCAG
Source organism: Verrucomicrobiota bacterium (assembly GCA_034440535.1). Taxonomy (GTDB): domain Bacteria; phylum Verrucomicrobiota; class Verrucomicrobiia; order JAWXBN01; family JAWXCD01; genus JAWXCD01. The sequence continues at coordinate 40,073 of JAWXCD010000036.1, forward strand.
TGCTTTCTTTCCTTTGTTGTTCTGTCGCAACATCGATCCGCGCTTCCATGACTTGGGCTTTGGCGGCTTCTTCCTGGGCGACAATTACATCAAAATCAACTTGCACGCGCGAAATGGTTTCACGGGCCGATGCTTCAATGGCTTCTTTCTCGGCGAGCTGAAAAGTTAAAGCGTTCCGACGATTGACGGATTGTGTGGATTGTTCGACTAACCCGGTCATTTCACGGTTTAACGCATCAAGTTTAATGCTAAACTCTTGAATTTCGCGCTGCCATTGCTTGAGTTCGGTTTCCTTAACTTGCAATTCCATTTCCACTGAACGCGCTTGCTGCCGAAGCTCTTGGATCTTGGTTTCCCATTCAACTTTGCGACGGCGCGATGCGTCTCTACTTGCTTCGCGGAGAGATAATTCGTCTTCGGCTATTTTAAATTGGATTTCCAATTCCTGTTGTTGGACTTTCCGCGTGAGCACTGTGCTGCCTTCTTCGGAAACTTTGCCGCCGGTGATCACTCCATTATGACTTACTAACTCTCCATTCAGTGTGACGACGGTTAACGCGTTGTTCCCGCGATGAACCCGGATGGCATCAGTCAGGTTGTTCACGATCACGACGTTTCGAAGAAGCGACGCGACGAATGGATAAACATGGTCGGGGGCTTTAACGTGTTTAATCGCCCAATCAATGCACCCTTCAGGAAGGAAATCGATCTGCGTATTTACACCGTTATGAAATAAATCAAGCGGAAGGAGAGCCGCCCGCCCGCCGGATTGTTGACACAGGGCCTGAATGATTTGCTCCGCCGCCTCGGCCTTTTCTATGACAACTGTTTGAAGATTTCTTTCCAGAACCGTCTCAACAGGTTTTACAAATTGAGCGGTCACCTCAATCATGGAAGCGAGAGTTCCCATGATGATTGACCCAGAAAGTTCGGGTGTCACTCCACGTAAAACAGTTTGGGTTCCTTGATCGTATCCTTCAAACTCCGTATTAAGCTCCTTTAGGATTTCGAGTTTGGAACTGATTTCCGCAATCTTTCTTTGAGTCTGATGGACCTCACCATTTTCAGAGTCGAGCACTTGGACAAGTTCACGTTGTTGAAATTCTAGTTCGGCAATCTCAGTTTGCAGTGCGGTGGCGCGAAGACGAGTGTCCTCAATTTGTCCATCTTCTGAGTGAAGTCGATCTTGAGCCGTCTTTTGGCCTTCCATGACTTGAGTGACTTCGCTTTGCAGACGTTCGCGACGGATGTCGTTGGATTGTTGCTGAGAATCGAGTGACAAAATTTCGTGACGGAGTTGCATGCTTCCGCGCTCGACATCGGCCAGAACGCTCTTGGAACGGTTCAGTTCATCTTCCTTGGAACGCAGTGTCGAAGTGATTTCGTTAACCAAAGCCTGACGCTGATTTAATCTTTCCTGTGCAGTGGAAAGACTCGTGATAGCTGACTCAATAAGGTTTGCTGTCAGCTCGAGTTGGCTTTCCTGAACTTTGAGTTTTTCCTCCGCACCCGCGACTTCGATTTGGTACTGATGCAGGAGCGCATCGCCCTCGAGGATACGTTCGTGATTGATCCGGATCAGGTTTTGACCGCGATCGATCTGATTTTTAAGGCTATTAAATTGATCACGCGCTTGGTTGATTTCGGATTCGGTGAGTTCTAGTTCTGTTCGGGCTTCAGAGATCTGGAATTCCTGAGTCTCCAATGACCGGGTGAGGCTTTCAACTTCAAAGCGGAAATTATCGGCCGAAGACTGAAGTTGGTTGATGTCTGAGCTGAGGGCTTCGAACTTGTGACGCGCGAGTTTTGTTTCAAAAGCTCTCAATTCTTCTATCAGCTCTTTGTACCGGCGTGCTTTGCCAGCCTGACGTTGGAGCGACCCAATCTGGCGTTTCACTTCCTTAATAATGTCGTTCAGGCGCAACAGATTGGCCTCGGTATATTCAAGCTTTCGCAGCGCTTCCTTCTTCTGGGATTTGTATTTAGTTATCCCTGCGGCTTCTTCAAAAACATCCCGACGATCTTCGGGTTTGGCAGAAATGATTTTATCAATTTTTCCCTGCTCCATAATCGAATAAGCACTGCGACCCATACCTGTATCCATGAACAACTGCTGGATATCCTTCAAACGGCAGGGTGCTTTATTCAATTCGTATTCGCTCGTCCCGTCGCGGTACAATCGGCGTTTAATTGTGACTTCGTTAAATTCGATCCCAAGTTCCTTTTCACAATCGGCAAAAGTCAGACCCACTTCGGCCATTCCCAGAGCTTTCCGGCTGTCCGTTCCACTGAAAATCACGTCCTGCATGGATCCCCCGCGAAGGGATTTGGCGGATTGTTCCCCTAAAACCCACCGGATCGCATCAGAAACATTACTCTTCCCACAACCATTTGGACCGACGATCGCTGTCACGCCATCTGGAAAATTAAGCTCCGTCTTATCTGCAAAGCTTTTAAAACCGACCATACTAAGGTTCTTGAGGTACATGGGCACGTAACCTAGTGGTCCGAACACCGGTTGACAAGAAAAAACCACCATTAGTTGTGGTTGAGTTAGTGGCGCCCACCATAAGGAGTGTTATACCAAAATACGTAAAATATGGTTTTTACGTGTTTAAATGTGGGTATTTGCAGGATTTTGATGGACGGAGCTTTTTTACTATTTAAGCGTGAAAAATTTTTATTTTTTAGTGTTACTTCATAAATAATTCCAAATCGGTTGCGGGCTCAAGATCACGCGAAGCATGTCGAAGCCCCCTTTGGGTTGAGGAAAAAATAAAACACAACATTTCCAGGGATGGCATGGGATGCCAATTCTCGATAAGAAGTCATCTTCGAGGATTCGAGAAACATTTCACCCGAGAGTCATTTAATTAGCGGGAAGGTCATGCAGCGTTTACGGTCAGCGGGTTTGCGCGGGAACCCGTTCAAGTCTACATGACAAAGCAGGAAGAGCATCATCACAAAAAACGTTTCGAGAGGAATTGATGGCGTTTTTCCGCAAATCTGGGGTCACATTCGAGGAGAGGCATTTTGATTGAATCGGCCGTTGCTGGCATCCCTCCGGGATGCGCTCATCGTGGTGGCTGTGGTCCGGTGGTGTCGCTCGTACCTTTCTCAACCACCGGCTACAAGCTGAGAAGCCTCCGGCTTCTATGGATCGACCTTGGCGTAGGCCGTCATAAATCTAGGAACTTATATGGAATCAGCTACAAAGCTGGACGGTCTACATTTGGGGTACCTTGGCAACTCTAAGACTGGGGCGGAATCTCTCTGGTATTGGTGGTGAGAACTCGCGGACATCCTATTCCTTTAAATTGAGACGCAACCCCAAAGGGGTTGTGCCAAAAGATTGCACCTGCAATTGACATCATCGAAATAACGCGGTCCGAACGAAATTTGATAAGTTACGTTCTATTTGACGGCCTACTCTGGATCACGCCATGGTCTTCACCCCCGACCCATCCATGAAACGGAAACGGGCCATCGAAACGGAAACGGGCCATCGAAACGGAAACGGGCCATTGAAACGGAAAGGGGCCATTGAAACGGAAACGCGGAGCTTCCGTGTTTCCCATGCCGGAGGCATGGAAGCATGTAGCCGGTGGTTGAGCAAGGAACGAGCGACACCACCGGATCGCCAAATCACCATGAAGCGCACCCCAGCAGGGGTGCCAGCGATTTCCGTTTATGTCATCGACATTCACCAGCCTGCATTACCAACTAATTTTCGCCGACAGCACCTCTTTTTAGTTTGATAACACGTCCGTAAACGGGAAAGGTGATCGACTCGATGTACAAATTGTTAAAAACCGATACGACAAGTCGCGCGCGAAAAGGGCAGTTGACGACGGGCCGTGGGGTGGTTGAAACGCCTGTGTTTATGCCAGTAGGAACGCAAGCGACCGTGAAATCAATGACTCCTACTGAACTCGAGAACTTAGGGGCCCAAGTCATTCTGGGTAATACGTATCATTTGATGATTCGACCAGGGATGGAAGTCATGTCCCATTTTGGAGGGATTCATAAGTTTTCGAGTTGGAAAGGCCCGATATTGACCGATAGCGGCGGGTTTCAAGTGTTTAGCCTCGCCAAGTTGCGCAAGATAGAGGCAAACGGAGTTCGGTTTCAGTCGCATGTCGATGGGACGGAATTTTTCCTAGGGCCAAAAGAATCCATGGAAGTCCAATGGACACTAGGATCGGATATCGCGATGGTCTTTGACGAATGTCCTCCTTACCCGTGCGACCACGCGTATGCCGCAAAATCGTTGGACCTTACCTTGCGCTGGGAACAAGAAAGCAAGCAGTGGCACGAGAAACTGGATACCGAAAATCGGCAGCTTTTATTTGGGATTGTCCAGGGCTCCACCTATGCCGACCTGCGTGAGAAATCGGCCAAGGCGTTAGTTGAAATGGGTTTTGATGGATACGCCATCGGGGGCTTGAGTGTGGGGGAGACCGAGGAAAAAATAATGAAATCGGTGGACGAATCCGTGCCCTTTTTGCCTGAGACCTCCGTGCGATACGCCATGGGGTTGGGAACGCCCCCTCAACTTGTAGAGCTCGTAGCGCGTGGAGTTGATATGTTTGATTGCGTCCTTCCCACACGAATGGCGCGACACGGAACTGCGTACACAGGAAAAGGAACCATTCACTTAACCAATAACCAGTACCGCCTGGATAAAGGTCCATTGGAAAATGGCTGTCAATGTTACGCTTGCAATAATTTCTCGAGGGGCTATATCCGTCACTTGCTCAACGTAAATGAGATACTAGGGCTGCGCCTTGTCTCCCTGCATAATGTGCATTTTTACCTGCAATTGATGAAGGACATCCGCATAAGTTTAGAAAACGGGACGTTCGGTGAGTTCCGTGAAAAATTTGTCACCGGTTACATTAATACAACGGAAAATATTTTATGATTACATACATGGCCCTTCTAGCGTTTACATCAACACCACCCGGAACTGAATCCACGTCCCCCGGTTGGTCGAGTTTTGTTCCGATCATTTTTATCTTTGTGGCCTTTTATTTTGTACTGATCCGCCCCCAGATGAAAAAGCAGAAACAAACCGAACAAATGGTTCGTAACCTGAAGACAGGCGACAAGGTTGTGACCGTAGGCGGAATGCTCGGGACAGTTGCGAGCGTGAAAAATGATACCGTTGTTTTAAAGGTTGCCGAAAACGTTAAGCTGGAATTTCAGAAGTCTGCGGTGTCTGCCGTGACGACGACGAAGGACAGCGGAGCACCGGAAGTCGAAGTTAAGAAATAAGGTTGACCCCCCCAACATTTGCGACCCAATTTTAAAGGTCACCTCTATGAATAAAAGTTTGTTTACTCGTTTGGTCATTGTTCTGATCGTTGCTGCTGCAAGTTGGTATTACGTTTACCCGCCGTTTGACGTGAAAGTCGGCGATAAAGTGGTGAGAGAAGGTAAATTGAAACTTGGTTTGGACCTTGAAGGCGGTTCTTCCTTCCTCCTCCAAGTCGACACCATCGGGGCAAGCGAACGAGATCGTGATCGAGCACTCAATAAAGCGGTTGAGATCATTCGTCGCCGGATTGACCGGTCTGGGGTTCGCGAACCTGTCATCCAAAAGGTTGGGGAAAGTCAGATTAACGTTCAGATTCCGGGTGTCACAGAAGAGCAGAAAAAGCAGGCCCGTTCTGACTTGCAACGAGTAGCAAAATTAGAGTTTCGGTTGGTGCATCCGAATAGTGATTCAATCATTAAAAGGCATTTAGACGCGGGTGAAGCTTTACCTCCAGGTTATGAAATTAAAAAAGGCATCGACCCAAGCGACAAGCCGAATCAACCCGCGACGACTTACAACATACTTGTCAGGAAATCAGCTGCGCTCTCAGGAAAACACATCAGCCGCGCCCGCCCCGATCGCACGGAGAGTGGTCAACCCTACGTCTCCATCCAATTCACGAGTGAAGGCGCTGAGTTGTTTGGGGTTGTAACGTCCCAATTGATAGACGAAGAAAAGGCAGACGGGATACCAAGGCGTCTGGCGATTGTCATGGAGGACGAGGTCAAGTCAGCCCCAACGGTTCAGGCTAAGATTACGACGGGCAGCGCTCAAATCACCGGAAAATTCACATGGGAAGAAGTCGATAATCTTGTTTCGGACCTCGAAAACCCATTGGAAACGCCTGTCAAGATTATCGAAGAACGAGAAGTGGGTCCTTACCTTGCAAAAGATTCCATTCGTGACGGGATTCGTGCGGCGGTTTGGGGAACGCTCTTTGTCATCATTTTCATGCTGATTTATTATTCTGTAGCTGGTCTGGTTGCGAATGCTGCGTTGTGTTTAAACCTACTGATTACTCTTGGCGTTTTGGGATGTTTTAAAGCGAGCTTAACTTTGCCGGGCATCGCGGGGATCGTTCTGACTCTCGGTATGGCAGTTGATGCAAACGTTTTGATTTATGAACGCATCCGTGAAGAGCTTAGGAATGGTAAAGGATTCAAGAATGCCTTAGCCGCTGGGTACAGTCGTGCGTTTTTAACGATTATCGACTCGCACGTGACGACTCTGTTGATCGCAAGCATACTGATTTATTTCGGATCCGGGCCTATCCGTGGTTTTGGAATAACATTGGCGATTGGTCTATCGGTTTCCTTGTTTACCGCCCTGTTTGTGACACGGCTCATCTTTGATTTCCTTACCGAAAACAACCTGCTTTCGCGCATCCCCATGATGCATATTGTACAGGGGACCAATATTAATTTCCTTAAAATGTGGAAACCTGCAGCTGCTGTTTCGATTTTAATCATTGTCGTAGGTCTTTCCTATGGATACTTCAAACGCGGCCACGAGGTCATGGGGATCGACTTCGCCGGTGGCGACGAAGTCGTGCTCAAGGTGGGTCAGAAAGTTGAAGAGTCCATTTTGAACAAAACCATGTTAGCCGCAGGTGTTAAAGAACCGTCGCCTCAGTATCAATTAGGGAGTGATGGACAGCAGCTCCTGCGGATCACCACTGAACATGGGGCAGGGCGCCTCGTGGATGAAGTGCTCAAGAAAGAGTTTCCGCAGGCGGGTTTTGTCACTTATCAAATCCAGCAGGTGGGGCCATCAGTCGGAAAGGCTATTTTAGGAGCAGCTCTCATTTCCATTTTAGTAGCACTTGTAGGAATCCTATTGTACGTCTCGTTCAGGTTTGAGTTGCCATTTGCGGTGGGCGCTGTCGCAGGGGTTGTTCATGATGTGTTGGTTACTTTGGCGATCTTTATTTTGCTTGGAAACCAGTTCTCGGCTCCGATCGTCGCTGCGATTCTCACGATCATCGGGTTCTCGATCAATGACACCATTGTTGTGTTTGATCGGATCCGCGAAAACCTTCATCTGCATCCTCATCGTCCCTTGGAGCAGACCATAAACGATTCCGTCAATCAGACGTTAGGTCGTACAATTCTGACTTCCGGTACGGTGTTCTTGGCGACATTGGCCTTGTATTTGTTTGGTGGCGGCGTTTTACGTGACTTTGCTTTGACCTTTATGATCGGTGTCATTGTGGGAACGGGGTCGTCAGTGTTTGTGTGTAGTCCGGTCATGCTCATGTGGGCGCGCTGGAGAAAGCATGATTTGAAATCAGAGGTTTCTTCTGCGGCGAGACGCTCGACAGGGGCTTCTGAATTGCCCTAAGAAAGAGCTTATATAATGTCATTATTTACAAAAGTTGATGCGGATTTGAAGGTTGCCATGCTTGCGCGGGACTCGCTTAAGGTTGAGACACTGCGCATGTTGAAATCAGCTATCAAATACTACGCCATCGATAAACTTGGCTCTGTCAGTGCAGATGTTTCCGATGACCACGTCATGGAGGTGGTTAAAAAACAGATCAAGCAACGGAGAGACTCGATCGAGAGTTATGAATCCGCTGGGCGCGCAGAGCTTGCTGATAAAGAAAAAAAGGAAATGGCCATCTTACAACCCTTTCTTCCAGTGGGTTTAAGTGCCGAGGAACTTGAGGTAGTCGTGAAAGCGGCACTTCAGGAATCGGGTTGCACGACTAAGAAACAAATGGGCGAAGCGATGAAAGCCGTGATGGCTAAAGTGGGCGGGCGCGCTGAAGGTAAAGCGGTGAGCGCTCTCGTTCAAAAGCTTCTCGCTTAAAGAGTGCGCTTATTGGTGGAGAATTTCTTAGGTACTATTTTTGCGTCATTAAGGAGTACGAATATTACATGACCGAAACGACAGCTTTTCCTGTTTGCAATCCTGATGAATTCTGATTCCCTGAGACCGATCATGGTGAAACGTTCCATTCTTGTGCGTGTTCCTGCCACCACGGCCAATCTTGGCCCTGGTTTCGATACGCTTGGCGTCGCGCTTCAGCTTTATAACGATTTCGAACTCACCCTCCTAGACGCCAAGGAGATTGAAATAGTTGCTGAACTTGACGATATCCAACTCGAAGGAGCGAAATCATTAATCAAGAAGACAGCGGAAGCCTTCTACGCTCAAGCAGGGATAGGTTTTCGTGGGTTCCGTGTGGAGATAACCAATGACGTGCCGTTGGCTAGGGGACTAGGGAGCAGTTCAACGGTTATTGTGGGTATTGTTGCCGGGTTGAACAGGCTCCTGGGTAAACCTCTGAAGAAAAAGGACCTCGTCAATCTGGTTGCGAGTATCGAAGGACATCCAGACAACGTTGTGCCCGCGCTTGTAGGTGGCTTTGTCGCGAGCAGTTTTAATGATGGGCGTGTGGTCTATCTTCGTAAGGAACTTCCTTATAAACTTAAGTTTATCGTGTTTATTCCGGACGTAGAAATTGAAACAAGCAAAGCGCGCGAGATTCTCCCTGCCCATTATTCACGTCAAGATGTCGTCCGTAATATCAACCAAGCTTGTCTTCTCACTGCGGCCATTATCTCGGGCGAGTATAAGTTGATTGGCCAGTTCCTCGATGACCGTATTCACCAACCTTACCGGGCTGAGCTTCTTCCTGAGTTGTATAACGTGATCAGCTGCGGCCAAAAAGCCGGAGCCCTAGGCGGGTGGCTGAGTGGCTCTGGATCCACAATCTGCTGCGTGACTCTCGAAAAAGCCGCTCTCGTCGCCCAATCCATGAAAAAAGCCTACAATAAAAAGAAAAATGGCGGCGTCACCCGAATCCTGGCCGTAGATAATCAAGGCGTGACCTTTCAGTAGGGCAAAGCGCGTGTGGTCGGGGTCAGTAAGGGGTGGCAATTTAAATTCTCATTGCCCGTGTGTGGTATCCGGTAAAAAGGGAATATTTCCCAAGCGCGGCCTCTCTGTGTTCCAATACCAAACTTATATAAAATGTTAGCTATTTTTAAATCTTAAAAAATATTACTAGACGAATACCTAACCTATGATAATTTTTTCTTAATCATTAAACGCCTTGAGTTCGACTTTCGGCGCTAGTTTGTCATCAATTCATCGGCCTATGACTTTGATAATACGAGAGTATGTAACTTATGTCCAATCAAACGTCTGCACTTCTTAAGCTGAATGCTGAGAAAATCATGAAGCAATGGGAGGAACGCGCGAACAAAGAAGTTCTGCCCTCATTGCATATTGAAAAACTCACCTTGCACAATTCTCTCCCTGAACTTCTGGAATCAATGGTAAGGGCTTTGAATAAGACCCATAATCGGGGCGAGGCGCGGCTTATCTGGGAAAATGACGAATCCTTGCGCGTGGGTAGGAAGCACGGTCACGGTCGTGCGAAGACGATTAATTATACGATGGACCAGATGATCTTCGAATATCACATTCTCAGAGAGGTCATCTTCGACGTACTGGAGGAAAAAGCTCCACTCCCTGAAACCGATCGCGAAGTGATCATTTGTGGTATTGAACAGGCTGTAAACGATGCTGCCACGCAATTTAGTGAAACGCTTAGACTCGTCCAGGAAGCTGTTGCAGCGACTCTGACCCATGACTTACGCGGGCCTATTACTTCCGCAAAATTGTACGCTCAAATAATTTTTCATAGTGAAGAAGACGTTGATGCCGGTATCAGGTCTGCAGCGAGTCGAATCATTAACAGCATGGAACGTCTTGATTCGATGATCCATGACTTGCTTGACGCCAGTGTGATTCGAGCTGGGGAAAAATTGGCATTACAAATTGAGGAGTGTGACCTCAAGTTGATAGCCACTGAAGTCGTTGATGAATTTAATATTATTTATGACGAGCGATTTGTCTTAGTTGCGGATTCCCCAGCGGTGGGATATTGGAGCAAAAGTGCAATCCGGCGGGTGATTGAAAATCTTGCTACTAATGCGCATAAATACAGCACTCCGAAAACCCCCGTAACGATAACGATTCGCCAGTCCGAAGCGACGGCAACATTATTGGTGCATAACGAAGGAAATCCAATTACTGAAGAAAACCAATCGGTTCTTTTTCAGCGATTTCGGCGCGCCAAAACCGCTGATGCCCAGACGGGCTGGGGGCTAGGGCTTACGGTTGTTAAAGGTGTCACGGAAGCTCATCATGGGATTGTTAAAGTTGAAAGCTCTCCTGAAGCTGGAACAACCTTCATTGTTGAAATTCCAAGAAGGATAGAAGAATCTTTAAATAAACTGGACGATTTCCACCCGTTAAAATGACCCTTTAACAGCAATGGCAATTGCTTTTGAGGAACCACCGATCCAGTCGTAGGGCAAGAGGAGCGTGGGCGGGGTCAGGAGGGGGAGAGTTTAAGTCTTATTGACTTGGTATCCCTTAAATATAGGCATATTCCCTAAGCGCCATCTCTGGCGCTTCATTAACGAGCCCCAATAAAATTAGCCATTTTTAAAGCTTAACCTGGATAAATGGACGAATGGTAAACCTATGGTAGGTTTTTATTAGTCCTTAACGATGTGAGTTCGAATTTCGTCCTAGTTTGTCATCACTTCATTGGGCTCTATGCCTTTGATAATACGAAAGAATGTAACATATGTCCGATAAAACATCTACTCTACTTAAGCGCAATGCAGCAAACATCCTGAAACGATGGGAGGAGCGTGCGAAAAAGGAAGTTCTCGCTGCTTTAAGCCTTGATAAACTCGCGCTGTACGATTCTCTCCACGAATTCCTCGATTCAATGGTAAGGGCCCTAGACGCTACCAAAGATCGGAGCGCGGCGCGGCTTGTCTGGGAAAGGGACGAATCCTTGCGCGTGGGTAAGTTACACGGGGATGATCGAGCAAAAACTGCTCATTATACAATGGACCAAATGATCTTCGAATATCGAATTCTCAGAGAGGTCATTTTTGACGTACTGGAGGAAGAAAAGTCGATTTCTGCAACCGACCGCGAAGTAATCATTTGTGGTATTGAACAGGCCGTAAACGATGCTGCCACTCAATTTAGTGAAACGCTCAAACAAATCCAAGAGGCGGTTGCCGCGACTCTTACCCACGACTTACGGGGGCCTATCACTTCTGCCAAACTGTACGCTCAAATAATTCATGAAAATGAAGAGGGCGTCGATGCCGGAGCTAGGTCTGCAGCAAGTCGAATCATTAACAGCATGGAACGACTTGATTCGATGATTCATGACCTGCTTGACGCAAGTGTGATTCGAGCTGGCGAAAAGTTGGCGTTAAAAATTGAGGAGTGTGATCTTAAATCATTGGCTAGTGAAACCGTTGATGAATTTAATGTTATTTATGGCCAACGTTTCGTCTTAGTAGCGGATTCCCCAGCGGTAGGGTATTGGAGCAAGAATGCGCTTCGGCGGGTGATTGAAAATCTTGCTACTAATGCCCATAAATATAGTTCTCCAGACACCCCTGTAGTAATAACGATTCTCCAGTCTGCGGCGACGGTAACATTATTAGTGCATAACGAAGGAAATCCAATTTCCGAAGTGAGCCAAGCGAGGCTTTTTCAGAGATTTCGACGCGCCAAACCCTCTGATGCGCAGACGGGCTGGGGGCTAGGGCTTACCGTGGTTAAAGGTGTCACGGAAGCACATCATGGCGTTGTTAAAGTCGAAAGCTCTCCTGAAAAAGGAACGACCTTTATTGTTGAAATTCCAAAAAGGATTGAAGAATTATTACTTAAGCCGGACGAAATCCTGCGTTAAAATAAGCCTTCGACAGGGATGGCATTGGCTTTTGAGGAAACCTCAGGGTTTTATTACTGAACAAACACAGAATATTAGCTATTTTTGAAGCTTACTAAGTATAACTCGACGAATGCCAAACATAAGGTAGTTTGTTATCATTCATTAACGCTGTGAGTTCGACTTTCGGCCTAGTTTGTCATCACTTCATTGGGCCATATTCCATTGATATACGAAAGTATGTAACTTATGTCCGTTAAAACGTCTGCCATCCTCAAGCAAAATGCTGAAAAAATCATGAAGCTATGGGAAGAGCGAGCGAAAAAAGAAGTTCTCGCTGCTTTGCACATTGAAAGACTCGCATTGCACAATTCTCTCCACGAGCTCCTGGATTCATTGGTAAGAGCTCTGGATACTACACTAGACCGGAGTAAGGCGCGGCTTGTCTGGGAAAGGGATGAAGCCTCGCGCGTGGGTAAAATACACGGGCATGTTCGAGCCAAGTCAGTAAATTATACTATGGATCAAATGATCTTCGAATATCACATTCTCAGAGAGGTGATTTTTGACGTACTTGAGGAACACGAACAGGTTTCTATAGTCGACCGCGAAGTGATCACTTGTGGTATCGAACAGGCCGTAAACGATGCTGCCACGCAATTTAGTGAAACCCTTAGGCTCGTCCAAGAAGCTGTTGCAGCGACTCTTACCCACGACTTACGCGGGCCTATCACTTCTGCAAAACTGTACGCTCAAATCATTTTTCAAAATGAAGAGGGCGTTGATGCCGCAGGCAGGTCAGCAGCGAGTCGTATCATTAACAGTATGGAACGACTTGATTCGATGATCCATGACTTGCTTGACGCAAGTGTGATTCGTGCCGGCGAAAAATTAGTATTAAAAACTGAGGAGTGTGATCTTAAATTGATCGTGAGTGATATCGTTGATGAATTTAATATTATTTATGCCCAACGTTTCTCCTTAGTTGCGGAATCCCCAGCGATAGGATTTTGGAGCAGGAGCGCGCTTCGGCGGGTGGTTGAAAATCTTGCTACTAATGCGGTTAAATATAGTTCTCCAGAAACCCCTGTAAAAATAACGATTCTCCAATCATCAACGACAGTAACGGTAATGGTGCATAACGTAGGAAATCCAATTGCCGAAGAGAACCAAGCTGGGCTTTTCCAAAGATTTCGTCGCGCCAAATCCTCTGATGCGCACACGGGCTGGGGGCTTGGTCTGACCGTCGTTAAAGGTGTCACCGAAGCCCATCATGGGATGGTAAAAGTTGAAAGCTCTCCCGAAAAAGGGACGACCTTTATTGTTGAAATTCCAAGACAGATAGAAGACTCATTACTTAAGCCGGACGAAGTCCAGCGTCAGTAAAACGGCCTTTCGTCAGCAATTGCGATGGCAGTTGCTTTTGAGGAAGTACCTATGCAGCCGATTTCATCTGTCATCAATCTCATTTCGTAATCACAAATATTACTTTTCGGGGGCAAACATAATTTTACGAGGTGAGTGGCAGGATGGTGCCGGAAATTCTCGCTGTCGCTAAAAGGCCAATTGTGCCCGATCTTAACATGGGGCTGGAATTTTACGGCCAGTCCCTCAGGGGGAGCTGCACACGATGTAAACTTTCATCTTTCAACTTGGGTGGATCAAACATAAGCTTCCCTTGTGCGACGACCCGCGCTTCTAGCCATAGCGACTTTTTTGACCTCTCTTGCGGTGGTGCTTCCACTGTTAATTACGCGAGTGGCTGAACCCATAGACTTGAAAGCCCTTGCATGGGGTCAACCTAAACCCAACGCACAGATGCCGGTGTACGTTATTCCCGTTGAGGATAATCGACTGAATCTAGCGTTGTTAGTGGACGCGATGACCAAACGCCCGCCCAAAGTCTTTTTGATCACTCACCCTTTGCATCATCGGAGTGCTAAACAGCCGGAGTTCGATTATATTTTATCCGATAAAATTCAGACCCTTCCGAACGTGCTGCTTTTTGGGGAGGTCAAAAAAACCAAGGCAACTACGGAAGAAATCCAAGCTTCGGTACGAGTTGATTATCTTTCAGAGATCAAGGGTCCCTTGTATGACGTCCCAGAGGTGGAGATCACCACAATGGCGCAGGTCTTTTTTCTCCCCTACGGATACACGACGCTTGTGCCGGTAGACGCCTTGCGTAGCGATGACGGGGAATTTCCTATTATGTTTAAATTGAAAGGAAAGTTGGCTGCTTCCTTACCCATGACTTTATTTTTGAGGTCGTTAGATACCCAACCCACGCGCGTGTCGGGCGAACCTGGTGGAGTTCTTAAAATACCTCCTGGGTATGGTCGATCAGAGGCCGATCGCTTTTTGCCGGTCAACTCGAAGGGTATGTTTATTTTCCCTCCTGCTCCTGCTGTCTATTCAACGATCGATTTGGATTTACTCTTGGCTGAATCAAACGTTTACGAGCCGGGGGTGAATGAGAGTCCCCTTTTAGAGAAGCTTTCCAAAGGTATTGTGATAACCGTCGAGCCTAAAACGCTGAAGGCATCGTGGTTTAACGAAAGTTTATCCTGTTTTCAGGCCATGTTAGCGGGAGAAAATTATCGGTTCTTGCCTCTTTGGGAGGAATTGGTTTTGTCGATTGTCATGCTGGGCGGGTTGTCCGTTTTGATGAATCGTCTTTTGGTGGTGGGGCGAGTGATTCTGGTTATGATCAACTTGAGCGTGATTGCACTAGTGACTTTTATACTCGTGCGCATGGGTTTTTTGTGGCACGGATCCGCCGCAATTGCTGGGTTGTTGGTGGTGCTTATTGTATCGGGAATTTTTGAGTCTATTTTGCCGGGCGGGGTGGAGGATCTGGACGAGGAGGATCAGGAAAAGCTTGTCCCCACAAGAGGGGATCCCGCGATGGTCAATGTGAGGTGCAAGCTTCTCAAGGTGTTGGAACGTAAAGTGAATGCGAAACCCAAGCGGGATTTGTTTGATATTAAATAAGGTAAACTCAATTTTGGAGGAAAATATGGTCATTGTTTTAAAGCCGGGCTTAAGCGCTGGAGATATTGAGAAAATTTGTGAAGAGGTCAGAAGGTTAGGATATGAACCGAAGCTGATTCAGGGAGTTGAGCAATCTATTATTGCGGCTATTGGAGACGAACGGAAACATCATACTCTGGAGTCATTGACGGTTTTCCCGGGGGTTCAGGAAGTGATGCGCGTTCAAAAGCGATACAAACTCGTAAGCCGCGAGGCGCATCCAAAAGATTCGCTTATCACCGTGGGTAAAAACGTAGTGGGCGGGAAAAAATTTCACATCATGGCTGGCCCGTGCTCGGTGGAAAGTGAGGAGCAACTCATCGCAACTGCTAAGCATGTTAAAGCGTGTGGAGCTACAATCCTCAGGGGTGGGGCCTATAAGCCTCGGACTTCACCGTACGAATTTCAGGGTATGAAAGAGGATGGGCTTAAACTTTTAGCAACGGCCCGCCAAGAAACCGGGCTTGAGATTATAACAGAAGTTCTCGCAGAAGCCGATGTGACGCTTGTCGCTTCGTACGCGGATATTCTTCAGATTGGGACTCGTAATGCCCAAAATTTCGCACTGATTCGTGCGGCAGCCCAAACCAAAAAACCTATTTTGCTCAAGCGCGGGATGTCCATGCGTGTGGAAGAATGGTTGTTAGCGGCTGAGTACATTCTGAATGAGGGTAACCCGAACGTCATGCTCTGTGAGCGGGGGATTAGAACGTTCGAGACTTATACCCGGAACATGCTGGACTTGAGCGCTATTGCCGTTGTTAAAAAGGAAAGTCATCTGCCGATCATAATCGACCCTAGTCAAGGTTGTGGCCGTGCGGATATGGTTGTTTCGATGTGCAAAGGGGCAGCTGCCATGGGCGCAGATGGTCTGATCGTCGAAGTCCACCCAAACCCAGCGGAGGCAGTGAGCGATGGCGCACAACAAATTACGTTCGATTCCTTCAGCACACTCATGAACGAGCTTAAACCGTTCATTCAAGTCGCGGGTAAAGAATAATGCGTCCCTTCGTGCGAGTAAGGTGAAATGAGGTAAAATTCACAAACGCGTTGCATTCAGAGTTTGTTAACGGTAATTTTCAAAAACGGCCCTATCATCTAATTGGTTAGGATACAGCCCTCTCAAGGCTGGTGCACGGGTTCGATCCCCGTTAGGGCTACCATTTAAAAAAAATCCTTCCCCTAGCCGTCCTTGTGCCTGAAAAGGAAATTACATCTTATACCTGCGAAGTGACCACCCTTCAGGCGGATCAGGTTAAAAGTTATCTCCATGACCGCTTGTTTACCTTTCGCGAAGTGCCGTATGCCTTCTGGGGTGCCGCCAAAGGAAAACTTAACGTGACGGCTTTTAAAAGTGGGAAATTACTCGTGCAAGGTAAGGATACCAAAGAATGGGTCGAATTTTTCCTTGAACCGGAAGTGCTCAAAAAAGCCTCGCTTGGCTATGAACTGGAACTTGCTCCGGAACAACTCGAGCCACGTATCGGTATTGATGAAAGCGGGAAAGGGGACTTCTTCGGCCCCTTGGTAATTGCCAGCGTTTACGTCAATGAATCAATCGTGCGTGCGCTTAAAGAGATCGGGGTCAAAGATAGTAAGCTCATCAAGAGCGACAAGAAGATTGAGGAGATCGCCAAAGAAATAAAACGGGTTCCCGGGTGCCTCGTGGACGTCATTGCGTTAATGCCTGAAACCTACAATCGACTCTACGGTAAAATGCGAAACGTAAATGAAATTTTGGGTTGGGGCCACGCGAGCGTTTTGGAAAATTTATTATGTCGGGTAGATGCCCCCAAAGCCATTTCAGATCAGTTCGCCCGAACCGAGTGGACCATCAAGAAACACTTGAAAGAGAAGGGGAAAAAGATCGAGTTCCATCAACGCCACAAAGCTGAAAGTGATTACGCCGTCGCTGCCGCGTCGATCATAGCCCGCGAGGAATTCGTCCGCCGCCTTCGTCAACTTGGAACTAAAGCGGGCATCGACCTACCCAAGGGTGCATCTTCTCTCGTTAAAAAAGCGGCAGCCCAGCTGATTAAGAAGAGCCTGCCCCTAGACGCCTACGCCAAAATGCATTTTAAAACCTCCTCCGAATTGGAATCCGACATTTCCAATATCCTGTAGACGACCTGCGGTTACTTGCCGTCCCCTTGCAACGAGAAAACCTTCCCCCTCTGTTGACCCATCCCGAAGGGACAGACAAATTATTCGCCATTCGTACCGAAGAACGAAACCTTCCTGTGTGGACCCTCGGATTCACGCAGATTAAAGGAAAGCGGAGAAACAAACCTGATTGACCGTAATGTAATAATTTGTCCGTACCTTCGGAAAAGCTACTACGCGGTTGCTGTTGCGTCGATCATTGTGCGCGAGGAGTTTGTCCTCCGCCTTAGATTCCGAAGGGACAGACAAATTATTCGTCATTTATCGAAGGGAGGGGCCAACAATATTCTCATTTAAAAGACATTTTCTACACTTCTTGTATTTGAACCTTTTATGGGACGTTATGATCGGAATTCGATCATTAAATGCGAGGAATTTTGCTTTGCAGGATTGAGTTATAGCACCAAGCCATAATCTGGGCAGAGCAAGGTTTTAGAAGGCAAGGAGATGCCCCGTGCTGCTGCCTATCTCTCGGTGTTTTACTAAAAATTTTAAACCTGACCCGGGAATCCAATCGGACTCATCCTTAAATCTCGGAGTGTCATTATATCCACATCGTCCGCTGCGTGTCGGATTCGACGGGCTCCGCTTTCCCGGTTTTTGCTAAACCACTTCCGGTTCTTCTCGAAAATCTTCTCTACAAACGCTTCGGTTCCAATGGCAACGCCATCACTAAAGTACCGCACTCGGCACATAAGCAGTTGTCCTAAAGACAGTTTTCCTTCTGCCTCCACAACTTTCCGGACCTCCTCGCGGTCTATCCCGCACCGCATCCGGGGCTGACCGTCCTTTGCCACACGCGGAGCGTCTTTTGTCTCTGTGCTTTCCGCTACTAAATACATGTGCACACGATACCTTGCTATCTTGTCCTCTGTCATTCGCTGGTCATCTGTGACATCCTCTTCAAACACGCGCTCAATCCCCTGCTTTGCCCACTCCCCGCCCGCGCACGCTGCGCCGTATCCGCTCCACCGATAATCCCGCGGGTCTGTCACAATACCGGCCCGAACGGGATTCAAATCAAGATAAGCCGCCATCATCTTAAGGGCCTGACCG